>DATDCF010000246.1:0-36596 GCA_036524475.1 Acidimicrobiia bacterium
CGACCGATTCGATGTCATCTGGGAACCCGGAGATGGTGACCCGGCGAATTCGTAGCGAGCAGGGCACCGTCCCCATGAGTCACATTCTTGATCGCCAAAGGCCGATGAGTGCCCCCCATGTATCCCAGCGCTAAACCCGAGAGAGGTTCACGGCGGGGGTGCGGGGGTCGCCCCCCGCATAATCAAGTCGACCCCCCGCATAATCAATCAATCCACATATCGACCCGGATCGATTCGGGATCGATACCCAGCGGGGCCAAGAAGGCGTGGAACTTCTCGCGGGGGACGCCCTTCCACTCCAGGTCATACAATGTTTCGGTGATGGGAACGTCCAGTCGAAGCGTGGTCAACTCCCGATAGAGCAGGGCGTCGTCGAAGCGGTCTCGAAGGGTCCCCGCCAGTTTGTCGGCGCTCCTCACTTCGAGTCCCCAGTCGGCTGGCGATGGCGGGATGAGCTCCAAACGCGAGTACTTTGCCAGGACGACCGAACTCGACTTCGCGCCCCACCCGGGAAGACCGGGCACGGCATCGGCAGTGTCGCCCACCAGCGCGAGGTAGTCGGGAATCGACTCCGGGTGAATCCCGAATTTCTCGACCACAGCCGCCTCGTCGAGGATCTTCTGCTCCCGCCGGTTATAGGTGACGATCCTGTCGCCGATCACGGCCTGGCAGAGATCCTTATCGGGGGAGCAAATGACAACCTGGTCGACATCGTCCACCCATCTGACAGCGGCGGCGGCCAGCGCGTCATCGGCCTCGAACTCGATATTCCGCCAGACGACAACACCGATGGCTTCGAGAGCATCTTCGGCCATCGGAAACTGCGAAAGCAGGACTTCATCCATCCCGAGTGAAGACTTGTACCCCGGGAACATCTCGTTGCGAAACGACTCGATCACAGTGTCGAAACTCGCAGCGAGGTGCGTGACTCCCGGCTCACGGAGAAGACCGAGTGTCGATTCGACTATTCCGATCGTCGCCCGGATGTCACGGCCATCCGACGACACCAGGGTGTCTTTGCGCCCGAAGTGAGCCCGGAACAATTCGTAGGTAGCATCAAGGAGGTGAAGTTTCACGACACAGATCCTACGACAGATTCACCGGATGATCCCTGGGGATCGGTCTCGACGAGTTTTAGCGAACTGGGCGAAAGTCTCAAATCGACTTACCGGAAGGTGGCCGACGACAATGGCCCCGACGAAGACGAGATCAGATCGGCTTTCGCCACATTGGTCGGTGTATGGGACCAGGTAGCGGAGTCGGTGGCTGACGCTTTGCGCGACCCGGAAACACGCCAGCATCTCAAAAAGGCGGTGAGTTCCTTTGCCATCGCAGTGGGCTCCACTCTTTCTGATCTCGGCACCGAATTCTCCCAACAATCAGACAGCTCCGAAGAGGAGTAGACAATCGGCCTCAGACGCCGAGATCTATCAGCCCATTCAGCAATGCGGCGCCCGTCGCCGCGTCATCGACAGTCATCGCGAACCGGCGACCGTTCCTGAAGGTTATCTCGAGGGCTTCACCCCTCCTCAACACGATCGCCGACGCTCCCGGAGACACCCTCCAACCCCATCCACCCCATTCCTTGGGTTCGAGCTCAATCGAGCGGGCCGAGGAGATCTCATCCACTCCGATCATGCGGACGGGAACCCCTCCGAGCCGGACCCGCAAGCCATCGTTGGTCACATTGGCTTCGACCTGACTCATCACGATGCCGAGCCCGACCACGCCGAGAAAGACCCAGAGTGGGATTGATGGAAACGCAAAAAGAAGGAACAGGCCAATGCCGAGGAAGCTGAGAGCCATCCAACGAACCCTGACCCGCCCGACCCAGCTCACTCTTTCGCCCGGTCCGATCTCCGACGCCAGCCGGTCTTCGCCATCGGCCATCGGGAGATCTCTGATGGGATACCACTCCCGACCGAGCACAATTCCGGCCAGCAACCCGAGCAGTGAGATAACAAAAAGACCGACTATCGCCCAGATCGACAACGGTGCCGCTCCGGTCCATTCGGCAACACCCCAGTTGGCGATAACGGTCAGCAGAGTTATCGCAAGGCCAAGAGCGCCGAGCATCCCGACGATTGCGAATGCCTCCATCGAGGGTTCCGACCCAATCCGAAATTGCAAGCTGAGCAAGAGACCGAGGGCAATGACCGCTGCTGCGACCGCCAGGACCGCCCACCTCGGGGCAGAACCGTCGGCGACGCCCGCACCATTCCAGTGAATCGCAACTTCTGATGGCAGGTTCGCCCAGGCGATGAATAGGACGCCGGCACACAGGGCGAGCCAGAGGCCGGACCACAGTAAAAGCCGGCGGGTCCCGATAGAGGTCGGACGACTGCCATTTTCGGAAAGGGCCATAATGTGAGCCGGACTCTAAATCGACCAAGGTGAAACAGGCTTATGGCATATCCGCTCGTCGGACCGGAATCTCTCGCCGCTACGTTGCCGCGGCGGGGCCTGTACGACGTCAGATGGCGCCTCGGTGATCCAGATTTTGGACGGCGCGCCTATGGCGAAGCCCACATTCCGGGCGCGGTTTTTGTCGATTTGGATACCGACCTCAGCGGGCCTCCAGGACGTGATGGGCGGCATCCGTTACCGGATCCCCGATCGTTTCTCACAACACTGCGACGTCTCGGAATCGGCGAAGAAACCGATGTGGTGGTCTACGACGACGCCACCGGGATAGTCGCAGCACGGATGTGGTGGATGCTCAGCTCGATCGGACATCAACGAGTACAACTCTTGGAGGGGGGAATTCAAGGGTGGATCGGAGCGGGCCTGCCGGTCGAAGCCGGCACCGTGGAATCCGAGCCCTCGATGTATCCGGGGCCGATTGCTTTCTCTGGCGTCGTCACAATCGATGAGTTGGCGGGACGGCAATTGGTCGACGTAAGAGCGCAAGGGCGTTATCTGGGTGAATACGAGCCGGTCGACCCGCGTCCGGGCCATATCCCCGGGGCAGTGAACGTGCCGACTACGGAGGCGTTGGTTGGAGACAAATTCGCTGAAAGAGACCACCTGACCGCCGTATATCGAGATCTCAATGACCCGGTCTTCTCTTGCGGATCGGGCGTCAATGCATGTCATTCGGCGTTGGCGATGGTTGCTGCCGGGTTCCCGATGCCGGACATCTATGTCGGGTCATATTCGGAGTGGTCGCGCTCGGACCGTCCGGTCGCCACAGGTGCGGAGCCCGATTGATCAACCAACGAACCGTCGATGCAATCGAGGCCTCCGACACCGATGAGTTGCTCCGGATCGTTGACGGATACTGCGCCGTCAAGGATTGGGACCTACTGCTATCGATCCGCCAGCGTTGCCAGGAGGCGCTTACCAGGGGCAAGCAACTCTGGGGCGTCGATGAGCACATACGCTACCGTCTGGCCCTCGAGGCACCGGCTAAATGGGCGGGACCAGTAGTGGCGGAGGGACGAGGGAGATTCACCCTCGGACCCCTTCCCGAGGTCGCAGCCAGCCGAAAGACTTGGGCAGAAATGGAGCCGTTCCTGGAGCACGGTCCGGATCGGATGACCTTCGCGGCAGAGCGGATCATCCGTCGGGACGGAGTCGACGACGTTTTAGAACTCCCCGATTTACAGGAATGGGAACCGACCTATTCCGTCCCCATCTATAAGTCGGACCGTATCGAGACACCATCGCCGAAACTGCCTCCGGGGAAAAAAGTGACTCTTCCTGGTGAGTTCAGCATCGCCGACGACCCGATCTCAGAACAGGCGCTCAACGATCTCGTCGAACCATGGGTCACTCAGTCCAACGGGAGGAGCCAAACCGTCACAGTCGATGGAACGCCACTCCAGGCGATCGCCGCCCTCGGCCTCAGGGAAGCCCATATCGTACGGCTCGACCCCTCCCAGGCCCTGGCGATCATGGGATGGACGGCATCCTCGGGTGGCGCCCACGGAGATCGACGGGGGGCGGCGGCTGGCAGATACCTCGCCTGGTGGGTGGTGGCATCGTTGTCTGACATGGACTGGCCCGCACCGGCCGATGACATCGGAACCGCGGTGAACGGGTTGGGGTGGCTGTGGTTCGACGACAACAGTCCCGATTCGGGATGGGCCCTCCGGCTCGCCGTTGGTGATCCCGATAGCGGTCTCGCCTGGGCAATATCAGCGAGCGACCTCGCCGACTAGCCGGTTTCTGCACCCCTATGCGGCCGAGACATTCACACCGATCATGTGATAGCCGGTAGCCCCATTGGGCGCTGGAGGGGCCAATTCATCGGTCTGGGTGTCGCCATTTCCATCGGTGGCCCGGACAGTGAGGAGCTGGCGGCCCGGCTCCGGGGTCCAGGGAACCTGCCATTGCACCCAGGTGTCTTCGGAAAGCGGTTCAGAAAGTTCAGCTCTCGTCCACTCGGAGTTTTGACCTAATTGGACTTCGACCATGGAAATACCGCGATGCGGGGCCCACGCCACGCCGGCAACGATGCGTTCCCCGGAATCGATGTTGGCCCCGCGTGTCGGGGTGTCGATACGGCTCTGTGTCTTGATCGGCGCTTCCTTGGACCATCCCCGCGGCACCCAGTAGGCATCGAATTCATCCCACCCGGTCAATTCGATCTCCGCGAGCCACTTTGTTGCGGAGACATATCCGTAGAGCCCGGGTACCACCAAACGCGCAGGGAAACCATGTTCAATCGGGAGTGGCTCTCCATTCATTCCGACGGCGACGAGCGCATCACGGCCGTCCATCGCCACCTCGACAGGGAAACCCACTGTGAACCCGTCGGATTCGACCGATCGACCCACCAACTGTTCAGCATCGTCTCTGACGCCAGCCCGGTTCAGAATGTCGATGAGCGGGACACCCAACCACTTCGCATTGCCGATCAGGTCTCCCCCGACCTGGTTGGAAACACAGGACAGGGTGACGTACCGTTCCACCATGTCCATACCCAGCAACTCGTCGAAGTCGATCTTGTAAGGATTGTCGACCCGCCCCCCGACTTTGAGACGCCATTCCGGGAGATTGATCCGGGGCAACGTGAAGGCAGTGTCGATTCGATAGAAGTCCTGATTCGAGACGACCACGGGGGTGAGTTCTGGAATCCCGAACTCGGCGGCGGCAGGCACCGGCACCACCGGGTCGACGGCGGCCGGGAGCACGACCTCGGCCCGTCCCGCAGCAACCACCTTTCCCCGCTCGATCAGACTCCTACCGAAGGCAGCCGAGATTGCAGCAAGGCCCAAGACCGCTCCTGCTCCGACGAGAAAGGCCCTCCTCGAACCCGAGGTCTCCCCAGGGGCCGCCGATTCGGAGAGCGAGTAGAGCCACTGAAGCGAAGCCAACCCGGCGAGGGCGGCGACACCTGACGGAATCAGGGCCAGGCCCAGCGACACTCCCGTACTGCTCGCCCCGGCGAGAGCACCGAGCACCGCAAAGCCGATGAACACTGCGATCGCTATCCAGAACCGCTTCCGGGCGACGACACCGACCACGAACCCAAGAATGAGCGTGACGAAAACGATGCTGATCGCCAATACGAGCTTGTCGTTGGTACCGAAGGTCTCGATTGCGAAGTCTTTCAACGGTTTCGGCACCACGTCGATAACCCAGTTGCCGAGGCTCTCCACGATCGAAGGCAACGTCGCAACCGCTCCCGCTACGAATTCGGAGACGCCCAGCGCCAATGCTGCCGAGAGAAGACCGGAAATCCCATCCCGGAGCCAGTGAGTCGGAACCGGGACCACGACCGGTTCAGAGGCAATTGCGGTTGTCACTCCAGCAACGCTAGGTGCCTGCGTGCTAAATACAGCTAAACCGCTGCCGACAAGGTCAAACCGGTACCGCAAAATCGTTGCGCGCTGCTCTCACCATGGGTGAGACGAAACAGTTCGGAACATGGTCGTTGACAAGACCCATCGCCTGCATGAACGCATAAGCAGTGGTCGGGCCAACAAACCTGAACCCTCGCCTCTTCAAATCTCGGGACATTGCCAGCGACTCCGGAGAGGTCGAGCGAGTCGGATCTGACCTCCTTGGCTCATAGGTCCAAACGTAAGCTGCAAAGGATCCGAATTCGGCAATCACCGCCCCCAAGTTGTTCGCATTGTTGATGGTCGCCTCGATCTTGCCGCGATGCCGAACAATGGTCGGGTCTGCAAGCAGCCTCTCGACATCCTCGCTACTCATCGAAGCAACCCGGGTGAAGTCGAAGTCATAGAAGACCCTCCGAAAGTCATCACGCTTGCGAAGAATGGTCAACCACGACAGTCCACTTTGAAAACCCTCGAGACAGATCTTCTCGAACAGCAAGAAGTCATCGCTCACGGGAAAGCCCCATTCGGTGTCGTGATAAACCAGATAGTCCGGGGTCGAGACACCCCAACTGCAACGTGGCTTACCGTCGTCACCCGTCACAAGATCTGGCATCTCCGGAGATTACCGCTCCCATCCGCAACTCAGCACGGCACGACGCGCCACTCTAAAGTCCGGTCATGATCGAGCGCCCAGAGTTCACTATCGGGATCGAAGAGGAATATCTCGTGGTAGATCGCGAGACTCGCGACTTGATCAAGCGGCCGCCCGATTCAATGTGGAAGGCCCTCGAAAACGTTCTCGGATCTCAGGTAACCCACGAATTCTTGAAGGCCCAGATCGAGGTGGGGACCAGAGTCTGCGCAACGGTTGCAGAAGCACGAGCAGATCTGGCCAGGATGCGGACCGGCCTCAATGCGGTGGTCACCGAATATGGCGCAGCCATCATCGCATCCTCGACCCACCCCTTCGCTAACTGGTCGGAACAGGAAACGACGGAGGATCCGCGGTATATGCGCCTGGCTTCGGACTACCAGCAAGTTGCCCGGCAACTGGTCATTTGCGGAATGCATGTCCACGTGGGAATCGAAGACCCCCACCTCCGGATCGACCTCATGAACCAGGTCAAATACATGCTCCCTCACATGCTCGCATTGAGCACCTCATCGCCCTTCTGGGCTGGCGAGCCCACCGGCCTCCTCGCCTATCGACTCGTGATTTTTCAGAATCTCCCGAGGACCGGGGTTCCCGAGGAGTTCGCCTCATGGGGGGAGTATGAGAGGACCGTTGCGATTCTGGTCGACGCCGGACTCATCGAGGACGGGACCAAGCTCTGGTGGGACATCCGGCCGTCGAGCCGATACCCGACGCTCGAAATGCGGGTATCCGACGTCTGTACACGGCTTGACGATGCGATGACAGTTGCCGCTCTCTACCAGACCCTCCTCGCCTATCTCTACCGTCTCCGACGGGAAAACCAACGGTGGCGCACCTACTCCCCGATGATGATCGAAGAGAATTTGTGGCGTGCTCAGCGTTACGGAGTGGATGGTTCGTTGGTCGACTTCGGGAAGGGTCAATTGGTCGAGTACTCCGAGCTGATCGAGGAATTCATCGAGCTCCTGGCCCATGACGCAGTCGAGTTCGGGGTGCGCGACCAGCTACGCCATGCCCGAACCATCGTCCAGGAAGGTACCAGCGCCCACCGTCAGCTCGAGACGTACAACAACGCTCTCAACAGTGGCGCCGAGCAGAAGGACGCTCTGAATGCTGTGGTCGACGAATTGATCATCGACACGATGTACGGGATCGACGTTTAGGGTTGGGCAGCAGCAAACCAGGAGATCCATTGTCACACAAAGTCAAAATTGGAGTTCAACTCCAACCCCAACACGCCGACTTCGCCGATATCCGCCGTGCGGTAATCAGGGCCGAGGAGATCGGCGTGGACGCCATCTTCAACTGGGATCACTTCTACCCGTTGTCGGGCGATCCTGACGGGAAACACTTCGAGTGCTGGACGATGCTCGGGTCGTGGGCGGAGATAACAGAGCGAGCCCAGATCGGTGCTCTGGTGGTCTGCAATTCCTACCGGAATCCCGAGCTACTCGCCGACATGGCGCGCACAGTAGACCACGCTTCCGAGGGCCGTCTCATCCTCGGGATTGGTGCAGGATGGTTCGAGAAGGACTACGACGAGTACGGCTACGAATTCGGGACCGCCGGGTACCGACTCGCCGACCTGAAACGGGCCCTCCCCAGGATCAAGGACCGACTGAGAAAGTTGAATCCGGCGCCCATTCGGGAGATCCCGATCATGATCGGTGGTGGTGGCGAGAAGAAGACTCTCCGCTACACAGCCGAGTTTGCCGATATGTGGCACGGTTTTGGCGATGCCGAGAGGATTCGCCACAAGAACGGGGTCCTCGATGAATGGTGCAGGAAGCTGGAGCGAGACCCTGCCGAGATCGAGCGATCGTGTGGGGCCAACCCGAAACGAGTCGAGTCAGCCGACGACCTCTACCGTGCGGGCGCAACTCTTTTCACCCTCGGATTCGACGGCACCACCAACTACGACATGGCCATGGTCGCGGATTGGATCGCCTGGCGCGACGAAAAAAACGCGAGTTAATTGTGCGGGGGACGACCCCCCTGCACCCCCGCTGGTTGATCCCCCGCGCAGGCACGTTTTACTGTCCCCCCGAAGGAGCGGAGCGACGCATGGGGAAGGCTCCGCCGATTGCTCAGCGGTAGGGAGGATTCCGACTCGCGTCAGATCAGCACGCGGGTCTCGGGATCCCCCTTACTTCCGGACCTGGCTGACTCCTAACTGGCCAGGATGCGGTCGGCTTCGGGAGTGACCAGGTCCTGGCTACGACCCATCCACCACACCAGACCCAACCCAAGCACCCCGGCGATGAAACCGATCACCTGGTTCCAGGTGAAAGAGCCCACGACAGCGTCTCCGTTGTCGATCCGGAGGGCGTCGAGTAGGAACCGTTGGAAGCCGTACCAGGAGACCCAGATGAAGAACATCTGCCCGTAATGAACCGGGAGTCGCGTGTAGATCAAATAGAGAACGCCCAGGAGGACGATTGCCCCCAACATGTCATACGCGGCGACGTGGTGGTAGATGCCGCAGAAACCGTCGGGCCCGGCTTCGGCGGCGACACATTCGAGATTGTCATGCTGGGGTGCCACGTCGTAACCTGGCTTGATCCCATAACCCCACGCCACTGTGGTTGCGGTGCCGAGATGCTCCACAATCGCCAGGTCGCCAATACGACCGACGATTGTCCCCACGGCCAGGCCGAAAGTTGCGACGTCGAGGGTGGGCCACACCGCCAGACCGACCATCCGCATCCGGATCGCCCCGGCGATGATTCCACCAGCAAATCCCCCCATGATCGAAAAGTTGCCGGAGATCGGGTTCAAGGCTTCGGCGAGAGTCGCTCCGTCCATGAGTTGTGCCGGAGCGGTGAAGTATCGGGCACCGAGAAGGGCACCGATCAGGCCCCACGTGAGGGCTGATTGATACTTTTCTGTGTCAAAGCCTCTCCGGCCGAGCATCCTGGTGGTGAGCCACGCCCCGGCGATGAACCCGAGGGCAGCGAACACGCCATGCAGGGAGAGTCGCAACGGGCCCACCTCAAAAATGGGAATCGGCGGGTAGGTGATGACTGCGAGCACGGGAAGACCCTAACGACAATCAGCAGGTTCAACATAGCTAAAGTCGACTCCCGTGAGTGATCTATTGACCGCAGTAGCCGAGGCCCTGGGGACCCCGGCCGACCTGATCAGTCGTTCTGCCGCCGCCCGCGCCGCAGCCAATGGAACTTCCACCGAAGATGTTCTCTCCGCATGGTCGGGCGGTGCCCCAATGACCGCCCCTCAAGCCCCTCCTCCCCAGGCGGATCCGCCGCCCGAGGCCGCAGCACCGGAAATCACCACCGAACTGCCCGCGCCGCAGCCCATCCCACTCGAGGTCGCGCAACCCGCGGCGACAGTTGTAGCGGTTGTCGAAGAATCGAAGCCGCTTGAACCCGTCGACCTATCTCATCGACTGAGAACAGCGGGCAGGGTAGGGGTTTGGACCGGAGCAGTCCTCGGGCTCTTCGCCTTTGTCGCGGCAACCTCCTGGTGGTCGCAGAACGCCACTGTGGCCGGCGAAGAGGTGTTGCGGCCGGTACTGGTGGCAGACAGTCAGTCCGTGATGATCGGCATAGCCCTGGCCAGTCTGGTCTTCGGGGCCATGGTCGCGTCGCTCGCCAGGGCTGCCGCCGGTTGGACAGACCCGGGGATGGCGTTGTCATCCTCGAAGTCTTCGACCGCTTGGATCGGGGCAGCCATCGGCCTGGCCCTTGGGTTCGGGGCAGGCGCGTTGCTCGCCAATGGCTTCGGCGTCCCCGTCGAAGGTTCGGAGGGATTGGTGCAGTTGCCCGTTCTGGTAACGCTTGCCGTCATGCTGGTCGGCGGGGCCTTCCTGGGCTGGGCCACGACTATTGCGACCCAGGTTTTTGGAATACCGGTCGCCGTCGACACTGCTGACACAGACGAGGTTGGCGTCGTCAGGGCGCGGCTCGCCAACGCAATCGGTATACCGTTAGCCTCGGTGGTTTTGCTGCTCGCCCTGGTCCTTCCCTTTGCTTGGACGTTGATTCGCTCCAACCATCTAAGTTCCGGCGGAGCAGCCATCATCGCAATCGTCGCCTCATCCGGGGTACTCGTTTTCGCCTCGCTGGCCGGTTCCAGACCCAACATGAAAATCAGCAGAGGTGAGTTCCTGGTGGCACTGGCCGGGATCGGGATCGTCTTGATCCTGGTGTTCGCCGTCCTCAACAACGTCGGTGGTGAACACACCGAGGAAGACACTGAGGCTGTCGTCCACCAGCTAGTCGTTTAGAGATCGGCCCGGTTGAGGGCCATCGACAAATCCCCATCGACCAGCACTCTGGAGACGTATTCCGCCACCTCGACCGCAACATGGTTTTGCGCCTCGTGGGTGGATGCACCGAGATGCGGTGTCAAAGTGAGGTTCGGCGCACTCAGCAGAGAACTGGATGGTGACAGCGGTTCTTCGTCGTAGACATCCAGCCCGGCCCCGGCGAGATGCCCGGAGGCAAGTGCCCCGGCGAGATCAGACTCGTTGACCACACCTCCACGGGAGGCGTTGACCAAAAATGTCCCTGGTTTCATACGCGAAATTGCATCCGCATCGATCATCCCTCTTGTCTCTTCGGTGAGCGGTACGTGACACGAAATGATGTCAGCTGTCTCGATCACCTCGTCGAGATCGGTGAGACGGGATCCAATCTCCGACGCTCGCTTCGGAGCCAGATATGGGTCGTAGATGACCACCTCCATGCCAAAGGCCTGGCAACGTATTGCGACTTCGGCCCCGATTCGACCTGCCCCTATCAATCCGAGACGACGTCCGCGAAGTTCGGATCCTTTGAAGAAAGCCCGATCCCAGCGGCCGGCCCGGATCGATGCATCAGCCGCAGCGACCTGTCTCACCGTTGCGAGGATCAGAGCCATTGTCATCTCGGCGGCGGCGATGGTGTTACCTGCCGGAGCGTTGACTACGGCCACACCGCGCTCGGTTGCTGCCGCAATATCGATGTTGTCGACGCCCACACCGGCCCGTCCCACCACCCGGAGATTTGGCCCTACGTCGAGCATCACGGCATCGACCGTCGTTGCGCTCCGCACGATGAGGGCGTTGGCGTTATTCAGAGCTTGTGAGAAAGCTTCGGAGTTGGAGTCATGTTGGTAGACAACGGAAAATCGGTCATCCTGATTCAATATCGCGAGACCGGATTCCGCCACCTTGTCGGTGACCAGGACCAAGAACGTCACCGAAGCGCACCGCCGACCACTTCAAGCAGTCCGTCGAGCTCATCGACGGTGTGATCGCCCATGTGGCCGATGCGAATCGTCGACTCAGAAAGCTTCCCGTAGCCACCCCCGATCACCCACCCGGCACCCTGCACCCGATCAACGAGGGCGGGCGCCGCCACTCCTTCAGGCATCGACACGCATGTGACTGTCGGGGAACGATGGCCTTCCCCGGCGAAAACTCCGACCCCGATTCCGTCGCTCTTCATGCTTTCGATCCACTCAAAAGTCCGCGCCTGCATGTCGAGGTGGCGTTGCCACCGGGCCTTCATGCCTTCGGAAGACATCCGATGAAGTTGCACCTGGAGGGAATAGAGCAGTGACACGGCCGGAGTCGCCGGGGATTGGTGCTGTCGCGCCTGGTCGACCAGATCGACCAGATCGAAATACCAACCCTTGTTAGGTGCGGCCTTGGAACGGTTGAGCAGGGCATCGGAGGCGACGCCGAATGCCAGGCCGGGAGGAAGTGCAACTGCCTTCTGGGAGCCGGTGAGGATGAAGTCGATGCCCCATTCGTCGGTATGGGTCTCCACGCCGCCAATCCCGGTGACCGAATCAACGAGCAACAGTGTTTGAGGGAACCTGGCCACCACGGCGGCAATCGATTCGAGATCTTGCAGTGCTCCAGTAGACGTCTCCGATTGCGAGAGGGTGACGGCGTCGTAGGCCCCGGCAGAGAGACGGGACTCTAATTCGTCGGGGGAATGAACCGACCCCCAGGCGACCTCCCACCGGTCGACGTTGTGGCCGCATGCGGCAGCGATTTTGGCGAACCTGCCCGAGAAGGCCCCATTGACGAGGCTCAAAACATCTCCGGTGATGACCCCGTTTCGGATAGCCCCCTCCATCAGGCCGCTTGCCGACGAGGTGGATACCACGACAGTGCGCTCGGTCTGGAACAGTTCGCTCAGACCGGGCTCGATGTCCTGCATCAAATCGACGATCGCCGGGCCACGATGCCCGATCATGGGTTTGGTCTGGGCGGCGAGGACGTCGGGGTGGACTTCCGTGGGGCCGGGCAAGAAGAAGCGCCCGAACGGCTGTGAGGTCGTCATTGTGGTCTTTCTTCCTCAACCATCAGTCAAGGAGATAGCGTATTTGGTTGTGTCTCGAAGTTCCCAGTCAACCACAAGGAGCTCGCCCGTTCGCTGATGTTCCCGGAGGTGGGCCAATGGGAATTCGTACTCCTGTCCTTCGATCGGGACAAATGTTATCTCGGTACCGGCCGCCAACACGGTGAAGGACTCGATTTCGACCAGTGTCCCATCGACAGCGGTCACGACGCCAATGGTCGTCCCCTCAGATTGTGTGCAGGCGACCAGCAGGAGCACCATGCCGACGACCCCGAGTCGGGCCGACACAGACGACACCGTCATACGGCCTGGACGAAGATGACTCCCAACGCGGTCAACACAATGGTGTAGAGACTGAGCGCCAGAACGAAACCTGCAGTAAAAAACCGGTTGAGCATCGGCTTTTCGTAGCGAAGGTGCATATACCAGCCCACCACGATGATGAACTTCGCCACTGCCAGGGCGATGAGGATCGCGGCATTTGCAAACCCCAGACCCAGTTCCCGGTCGATGTAGTACATGGCTACCTCGATTGCGGTGAGCCCGGCAAGCACGACGGCGATCTTCCAGTACATCGCCGGTGCCGGATGGGTGGCGTGCTCGTCACTCATCCTGGTGGTACCGAAAGGAGGTACACGACTGTGAAGATCACGATCCAGATTATGTCGACAAAGTGCCAGTAGAGCCCGACCAATTCGAGGTTGAGTCCGTGCTTATCACTCAAGCCGTCCTGTCGACGCGAGATTCCCCACAAGGAGAGGAGCATCAACACACCGATGGCGACATGGGCCCCGTGAAAACCGGTGAGCAGATAAAAAGCAGACGCCGCCGGGTTGGTGGAGAGCGTCATGTCGTACTCGACTATGAACTCGGTGAATTCGAACACCTGACCGCCGATGAAGATCGCTCCCAGGGCGGCGGTGGCGAAGAGCCACGTCCGTGCCCCGTATTGGTCGTGCCGGCTCAATGCGTTGTGCGCCAGGACCATCGTCAATGAGCTCATCAGAAGGACGAAGGAGCTGACCGATGTGAAAGGGATGTCGTAGATCTCAGCCGGATACGTGCCGGGGAAGCCTCCACGGTTGGCATAGAGGAGGTAATTGGAGATGAGGGCCCCGAAAAAGAGAAACTCCGAACTGAGGAAGATCCACATCCCGAGCTTGCGGTTGTCGATACCGGTCGACTCATGTTCGTCGTGATGACCCAGTTCACCGTCCAACGAGCCGACGTCGTGGGCGAGGTCACTCATCATCTACCTCGATGCCCGGCTCCTCGACCATTTCCTGAGGCTCCTCATAGGCTTCCTCGTGCGGTTCCGGCATGGCATCTTCCAGAGGTTCGATTCCCCACCCAATCAATGCGGACAGTGAGATCAGCGCGCCAACGACCATGGCGATCTTGCCGACCATGGATTCGTGATAGATCACGCCGTAAAAGATGATCGGTAGCCCGGCGGCCATGACAATCGGGAAGTATGACGGCGCGGGTAGATGAATCGGGACCGGCGGGTTGAGACCGACCTCTTCGTAATAAGTGATCAACGTGTCGGCCTCGGGTCTCCGAACGGCCCGGCCCTCGTCATCGTGGCCATACTTCTGATGCCAGAAGTCGTCCAACTGATTCACAACCGGTGCGACAGCGAAGTTGTACTCAGGAGTCGGATTGGGGATCGTCCACTCCAGGGTCCGTGCGTCCCAGGGATCGAGACCCGACGGCTGCCCTCGCTTCTTCGAAGCCCACCAGTTGTACATGAAAACTGCAATCGAGAGGGCGATGATGAAGGCACCGATGGTGACCACGAGATTCCAGGGTTCGAGACCGGTTTCAGGTGCGTACTTCCAAGTCCTCCGGACCATCCCTTGCAAGCCGAGCCAATGCATCGGGGCAAATGTGAGATTGAACCCGATGAACATCAGCCAGAAGTGGAGCTTGCCCAACTTTTCGCTCATGAGACGACCACGAAGCTTGGGGTACCAATAGTAGAGGCCGCCAAAGATCCCGAAAATGGCGCCACCGAAGAGGACATAGTGGAAGTGGGCCACGATGTAGTAGGTATCGGTCTGTTGCCAGTCGGACGGGACGACTGCGTGGGTCACACCGGAGAGTCCACCGATGGTGAACATCGCCACGAAACCAATTGCGAAGAGCATCGGCGTCGCCAGACGTATCTTGCCCATCCACATCGTGCCCAGCCAGTTGAATATCTTGATACCAGTCGGGATGGCGATCGTCATGGTCGCCAATCCGAAGGCTGCCTGGGCGACAGGGGTGATTCCGGAGGCAAACATGTGGTGTGCCCAAACGCCGAAACCGAGGAAGGCGATGGCGGCGCCCGCAAAGACAACCGCCGAGTATCCGAACAGTGGTTTTCGCGAGAACACCGGGATGATCTCGGAGACCATGCCCATGGCAGGGAGAATCAGGATGTAGACCTCGGGGTGGCCGAAGAGCCAGAAGAGGTGTTGCCAGAGAATGGGGTCCCCACCCCCGGCCGCGTCGAAGAACAGTGACCCGAATTGACGGTCGAAGGTGACCATGAAAAGAGCCACAGCGATGATGGGAAGTGAGAACAACAACAAGAAGGCGGTCACGGTTGACATCCAGGCGAAGACCGGCATGCGAAGAAGACGCATCCCCTTCGCCCGCATGTTGAAAACAGTGACGATGAAGTTGACCGAGGAGATCAGCGATGCCAGGCCGAGGATCTGAAGTCCCAACGCCCAGAAATCGAGTGCGGTGCCTGTCGAAAAGATCGGTCCGGCGTTGGGTTGGTAGCCGAACCATCCTCCGTCGGGGGCGTCGGCGAGGAAATTGAAACCGCCGGGGCCCCCGCCGACCGGAAGGTTTCCGTCGATCCCACCGATTCCGTCGACACCGACCGGCGCCAACGCTGAGCCGAAGATGAAAGTGGAATAGAGAAAGATTCCCCCGAACAGGAAGATCCACCACGAGAGTGCATTGAGTCTGGGGAAGGCCACGTCGCGGGCACCGATGAGCAACGGGAGCATGTAGTTCATGAACGCCGATGACACCGGCATCACGAAAAGGAAAATCATGGTCGTTCCGTGCATCGTGAACAGAGCGTTGTACGCCCCGGCAGTCAGGAATTCCGAGTTGGCCTGAGCAAGGTGGATCCGGAGCAGTAGTGCCTCCACTCCGCCGACGATGAAGAAGAAGAAGGCGGCATATCCATACATGATCCCGATCTTCTTGTGGTCGACTGTTGTGATCCACGACCAGAACCCGGTGTAAGACTTCGGTCTCCTGAAGACAGTTGAGGCGGGTCGCTCGGCGGTGGCGGTCACTTATTGCTCCCCAGCCAGGCGATCAACGAGTCGATCTCTTGTTCTGTCAGGGCCAGGTTGGGCATATAACTGCCCGGCTTGATCTCCGGCGGGGCGGCCAACCACCGTTTCAGGGCCTCATCGTAAGTCTCACCCTCCTCGGGGAGGACCGCGCCGGCGAAGACATTACGCGACGCAAAATGGGTCAAATTGGGCCCCTCGAAATTGCCAGCGGCGACGATGTTGGAATCAGCGTCATTTTCGTGGATGACCGTGTGACATAGTGTACAACCCTTGGACAAGAAGATCTCCCACCCGTCTCCTTCCGGGGTGCCCTCGGCGGGGAGTACAGCCGGTTGGAGCTGGCCCTCTACCCAGGCTTCGTAGTCGGCCTCGCTGACGGCTTGCACCCTGGCGCGCATCAGGGAATGAGAGAGCCCGCAGAACTCGGCGCAGTGCCCCCAGAATTCCCCCGGCTCGTCGGCTTGAAGCCGGAGCAGAGTGGTCTGGCCCGGGATCAGATACCGCTTCCCATTGAGTGCGGGAATCCAGAAGTTGTGGATCACGTCGTCTGATGTCATCTGGGCGCACACCTCACGCCCGGCCGGGATCACCATGACATTGGCTGTCTGGATCCCCTCCTCCGGATAGCGGAACTCGAACCACCACTGGTGACCGATGACCTCGACCTCCATGGCATCGGACCCGCACTCTGTCAGGTCGAATATCGCAGAAACGGTTGGCACCGAAATCACCGCCAGGATGATCGCCGGGATCACGGTCCATATGACTTCCAGCTTCGGGCTCCCGTGGATCTGCTTGGCTTCCTTTTCGCCACCCTTGTCACGAAACAGGAGCACGATCAACAGGATTGCACCCTGGACAAGAACGAATACCACTACTGCGATCCAGAACACCGGCCAGAACAAGCCGTTGATTTGCTCGGCGAAAGGACCCTTCGGATCAAACGTCGTCAGCGGCTGGTCGACCTCTTCGAAAAGTGAACAAGATGCCAGAAAGAGCGACATCCCGCCCAGTAGCAGAAGGCGTGTCCATCGTTTCGGGGTTGGAACCATTGCGCCGGCATCATAAGGTGTCTTTCCCGGGCCAACCAACTTCATCCGCAAGCGACTCACCCTGCCATCACATCCTCGAGGGCATTAGCCAAATCGGTATCGGAAACAGCTCCCTCGAAGAGGGAAGAGACGATGCCCATCTCATCAACGACATACAGCCACGGTTCGCTGGGAAGCCCCCAATCTTCAACCGCGTCCACCACAACGAGGTCGGTGGCAGACTCCACCTGGAGATCCCGGTACACCTCGACATGGATGAAGTCGACGCCCGGATAATCGGGACGGAGACTCTTAACCTGGTCGAGCATCGGGCCGCACGCCTGACTGGCACAAAACGCAGGTGTAGCAAAAACGATCAACGTCGGCCTGCCATTGGAGATGGCCTCGTCGACCGACAACTCGTAAAGGGCCGGGTCGGGATCGGGATCTGAGGAGATCGTCGCTAGATCGGGAAACTCCCCGACCGTCCGTGTTGGTGTCGCCGGGGCCGATTCGCCGCGGAAAATGTTGACGGGGTCGTCCACCGCAGTGAACCCACTGGGACCGCTCTCGTTGAACCCCTCGGCCTCGACCGTGATCTGGTACACGCCGGCTTCCGGAATGTCGACCGTCGTGCTGTAGATCCCGCGCTCGTCGGGCACTGTCCAAACAAACTCGAGATCGTAGGTCCCCACGGGCGTGCCATTCTCGTCCCGAAGCAAGAGCGTGGCTTCCCGGTCTTCGGTGGCAAGGAACTCATTGGTGGCGACGTCGACGAGTGCGACAAGAAGTCGCTGTTCGCCGGTGCCGATCGACAGTGGACTCGAAGCCACCACCGCCAAAGGCGTAGTCGTCGAATTACAGCCGGCTGCCACGGCGCAGAGCAACCCGAATGCCAAGAACCGGACCTTCATCACCTGACCAGCACGTCGAGCATCACCGCAGTGAACAGAGCCGAAAGGTAAACCGTCGATGTGGTGAAAAGACGCATCGCCTTGTCCGGGTCTTTGTAGACCGCCCAGGTGTCGTACAGAAACCAACCGCCGAGGCCGAGTGCCGCAACCAGGTAGATCCACCGCATGCCAGCCGTGGGAACCAGGATCAACGACACACCCACCATCAGTGCGGCGTAGAGCAACATCCGTCGCGCCGTCGCCTCGACACCGGCAACCACCGGAAGCATCGGCACCCCGGCACGCTCGTAATCAGATCGATACCGAACGGCCAGTGCCCAGAAATGGGGAGGCGTCCAGTAAAAGACCACGAAGAAGAGGATCCACGCCGGGAGTGCAAGTGTCCCGGTCACGGCAGCCCAACCGACGAGAACAGGTGCTGCCCCGGCGGCACCACCGATGACGATGTTCTGTGGAGTGCGCCGCTTCAACCCGATCGTGTAGACAAAAACGTAGAACAAGAGGGCCGCAGTGCTGATCACACCTGCCAGGAGGTTCGATGTGAACCAGAGGACTAAAAACCCGGCAGAACCAAGAACTATTCCGAAGATGAGGGCCTTGTCCGGCTCGACCTCGTGGCGGGCCAGAGGCCGCGATCTGGTCCGTCGCATGATCTCGTCGATATCACGGTCGTAGACACAATTGAGGACATTCGCCCCGGCGGCCGACAGCGTTCCCCCCAACAATGTCGCAACGACCAACCACCAGCCCGGCCATCTACCCGCAGCGAGGACCATGGCCGGAACCGTTGTGATCAGGAGGAGCTCGATGATTCGCGGTTTGGTCAGCGCGATATAGGCGCCAATGCGGGACCGGGCAGGCAGGTCGACTATGACCGTAGGAATGGTCTCAGCAGTCACGGCGACCACGGTACCCGTATCCAGGAATCAGGCACTATTCGTCGTCCTTGCCGACCTCAGCAGATGCTCTTGCACGCGCTCGCTTCTCAGCCCACCGGATTGCCCACAGCGCCAGCAGAGCAGGCACGACAAACACCCCGACCTCATCGATACCGCCGTAGTGGGCAAGCGTTCTCATCCGGCGAGAATCACTAAACCAAGCGACGTCAGTGCCACCATGAGGACAAGCATTGCATATTGGGACCTGACCGCGTCCGGCCCGAAGTCGACCAGAGCGCGATCGTGGGCCAGGACGACCCCGAGCACGTGGCCGACCACGATCACGGCCAACTGGAAGTACCAGATCGGTTCGGTCGCCGTGATGAAGAAGTCGACCGAGCGATCAGCAGTCCCGAAGAGGTCCCAACCAAGAGCGAACGGATCCGAGATTGCGGAGAACAGCTGTTGGCCTTCGAAAATGATCAGGGTGAAGTAGTGAGCGACGGCATATGCGAGGGCGATGGGAATCAGGGTATGGGCAAATCGTCGTGCCACCCTGCTCGCATCTGTCCCTTGCGATAATCGCGCCGCCAGCCAGGATGCCGACCAGTAGGCGGCAGACACTACCCCGATGCACCCGAGTAGCAGGACGGTCTGGCCCGGAGGGCTTTGAATCAGGCTTTGCGTTGCCGTCCGGAACCAGACCGTTCCACTTGCCCCGTCATAAGTGACGGTGCCAATTGCCGCCAGAACGAAGAAGGTGAGTCCGGGCCACGGGGGCAGGACAGGCAGGGCGCGGAGCCATCCGCGCCACACCAGATACCCATCGCCATCTCGCCCGAGAGGTGAAATGGCCGAAATGATGCGGTTGTAGCCCGTGAACAAGTCGGCAACAACCAAACCGGTCTCCCGGCCGAGCAGCGCCATCGAACCGAACAAGTAGCCCGAATAGATGATTGCCGCCCATCCCAGTGCAGCCGGATTCCCCGAATCGGGGCTGATCAACTCCAACCATGCAAATGCGACGAGAGCCACGCTTGCCGGCCAAATCCCGAATCGGTCGAGCAGGTCATTCTTCTCGGTTTCACCGATCCGGAGCGCCGATCCGATGGAACCCCAGGGATTGATCGCCCGGTACCAGTTTCCAATAAATGCGGCGAGGAACGGAATGACGAGCCACAGCACCACCCATACCAGGACCGGGGCAATCGTGGGCCGTCCACGAACCTGTTCTATTCCCAGCAGACTCGGGACGACCTGGCCCACCACCAACAGCAAGCCCACGACTCCGGCAGCCCCCAGCGAGACACCGAGCCAGCGAGGTATGACAACCAACCGCCGTTCGCTTATCGGACGATTGAGCCTGGGTTCGGGCCAGAGAAGCGCAAGGGCCACGAAAGACAGGACGAGGGCGCTTGCAGCCGCTACCACGAAGTAGGACAGGGGCACAGGAAGGTCGAGACGCCCCCCGATCCCGTGGGCGAGAGCAATTCCCGGTGACAGAAATACCAGGCCCCCCGCAACCACTATTGCTGCCGGGAGGCGTCGTATCAAGGGGTTACCTCAACCTCAAATACGAGAGTGTGTGTGTCTTCGAGTTCCGCCTCGAAAACGCCCGGAATCCCGGCCGAAAACTCCACATCGGTGGTTTCGCCCGCGACCAGGTCTATGAAAATGTCGTAACCGTGAATGTGGAGTTCGCCAGGGACCGACGATTGGACTCGAATCGACACCTCGTCGCCAAGGGCGAAGGAAAAGAGATCGGGCCCTTCGATCGAAATGGCCGGGTCGTCGGCTGTTCCGCCGGAAATAACGATGTCGGGTTCCTGAGCGGTGGAAGTTGTGGTATCCGGGGCCTTAGTCGACGTGGTTGGCTGTTTGGTTGTCGTCGACGTGACGGTACTGGCAGCCGTTGTCGCCACCGTGACAGTGGGCTCCGACACTTCACTTCCACAGGAGACGAGAACCAGGGCAAGCAAAGTCAGAATGACAGAGATTTTCACGGCGCAACGATATCCGCCCCGCCGACGAAAACGGAAAGTGCGGGTATGGCTGGGTATTCTCCGCGAATGCGGTGGCTGAAACGTCTTTTGATTCTTCTGCTCGTTTTGGTCGTCGGTCTCGGAGTATTTGGCTTCCTCACAGTTCGTGCTTCTTTCCCCCAGCTCAATGGGGAAGTCGAAGTCACCGGGCTGGGTACAGAAGTGCAGGTGATCAGAGATGAATATGGGATTCCGCACATCTATGCCAGTACTGTCTCCGACCTGTTCAGGGCCCAGGGCTATGTCGAAGCCCAGGATCGCTTCTTCCAAATGGACTTCTGGCGTCACATCGGGTCGGCGCGCCTGTCGGAGATGTTTGGTGATTCCCAGGTTGAAACTGACAAGTTCCTTCGCGCCTTCGACTTCGCCGGCACCGCCGAAGTCGAACTCGAGATGATGTCAGAGCAGGCTCGCAACATCCTGGAGTGGTACTCCGCCGGGATCAACGCCTATCTCGTGGACCACCAGGGGGCGAGCCTCAGCCTCGAGTACGCAATCCTGCCCCTATCAGCTCCCGGATACGAGCCCGAGCCGTGGAGCCCGGTCGATACGCTCACCTGGGCGAAGGTGATGTCATGGGACCTGAGCGGCAATTTCTCAGACGAGGTATCCCGGAGCGTCCTGGCCGAAACGCTCACGGTCGAGCAAGTCGAGCAGCTCTTTCCGCCCTATCCCGACAATCACCCGGTCATCGTTCCCGACGAACTCCGAGCCGGTTTGTGGTCGCCGCCGGTCGTCGAAGTTCCGGAGGCCGCGATGATCGCCCTGCATTCGGCCGACACAGGGCGCCGGGCCGTGAATTCGCTAACCGGCGGTGGCTTCGAAGGGATCGGATCCAACAACTGGGTGATTTCCGGAGCTCATACCGCGAGCGGAATGCCGATTCTTGCCAACGACCCCCACCTGCCAAATCAAATGCCATCCATCTGGTACGAGATCGGGCTTCACTGCACCCCGATCGGCCCCGATTGCCCCTTTGACGTTGTCGGCTTTACCTTTGCGGGAACTCCCGGAGTCGTGATCGGGCACAACTCCACGATCGCCTGGGGCGTCACCACCGAGGCCGCCGACACACAGGACCTTTTCATCGAGAAGCTCAACCCGCAAGACCCCGGCCAGTACGAGGTCGACGGTGCGTGGGTTGACATGCAGGTGCGATCGGAGACGATCGAAATCGCAGGAGGAGACCCGGAGACCTACGACATCTATACCACCCGACACGGGCCGATAATCTCCGGTTTGCACGGCGGCGCAGATGAAATTACCGACCCGACCACCGAATATTCGGAGGGGTACGGTGTCGCCCTGGCCTGGACATCGCTCAGGCCCTCGACCCTGGTGGAGTCGATCATCGCGATCAATCTCGCCTCGAATTGGGAGGAATTCCGCACCGCTGCGTCTATGTGGGACGTCGCCGCCCAGAACCTGGTCTATGCCGATAGCAGCGGGAACATCGGATATCAGTCGACAGGGGAGATACCGGTGCGTCCCAACTCGGACGGACTCCGGCCGGTGCCGGGATGGGAAACTGCCAATGATTGGGTAGGCACGGTGCCTTTTGACCAGATGCCGTTCATCTTCAATCCCGAACGGGGCTACATAGCCACAGCCAACCAGCCGGTCCTGGCTGCGGGCAGTTTGCCCTTCATCGGGCGTGACGGCGCCTACGGCTACCGGGCGGCACGCATCGAGGAGTTGATCAATGAATCCCAGGGCCACGATGTCGCATCGGTGCAACGAATGCAGATGGACAACCGCGATGGGGGAGCCGCCAATATCGTCCCATCATTGATCACGGTACCAACCGATCAGCCCGAGGTCCTGGAGATCCAGGACATGCTCGAAGCATGGTCTCCCGGTAAGAGTGGTTTCCAGGCGGGAACAGACTCCCCGGGGGCGGCGGCGTATCAGGCGACATGGCGGTACCTGCTCGATCTGACATTCAGTGACGACCTACCCGAGGATGAGCGCCCCGTCGGTGGAAGTCGGTGGTTCCAGGTCGTCTCGAACCTGGTGAACACACCGGAGGACCCGTTATGGGACAACCAGAACACCCCCCAAGTCGAGTCGGCCAACGAAATCATGGAGGCGGCGATGGCATCAGCCCACTTCGAGATGACCGGACTGCTTGGTTCCGATAGTGAGAAATGGCGTTGGGGCGACCTACACCTTGCCTCGTTTGAGAATCAGACTCTGGGCCAATCGGGGATCGCCCCGGTGGAATGGCTACTCAACCGGTCGGCCCCGAATCGAGTGGCGGGTAGCGATTCGGTCATCAATTCTGTGGGATGGAATGCAACGATCGGGTATGAAGTCGACTGGGTCCCCTCGATGCGGATGGTGATCGACCTTGGCGACCTGGCCGGTTCGACATCGATCCATACCACCGGTCAGTCAGGCCACGCCTTCCACGGAAACTACGCGGACATGATCGACATGTGGACCGATGGTGAGCAACACCCCATGTTGTGGGATAGCACCCAGGTCGACGAAGCGGCAGTCAACATCTTGATCCTCAAGCCACTATCTGGCTAGAAAATCGCCGATCTCCCCCGCCAATCGGACCGGATGGGTCCAGGGGACCTCGTGTCGGGCACCGGCGACCTCGACGACGGTGACATTTCGCAACGAAGATGCGAGCTCGTATTGCCACGAGACCGGCACCAGCTGATCCTCAGTGGGAATCACAACCAATGTGTCGGTGTCCAAACGACCGAGCCACTCACGGGAGTCGAAACGGAGCATGGCCAACGATGCCTGGGCGCCGGCATCCACGTCGCGACGATGAGTTTCCTCCCAGAACCAGCGGGCATGCTCGGCGGCGACGGCCCCGGTCGCGAGCAGATAGCCCGCCCGCACGTCCGGAGTTCCGAAGCCAAATATGCGTTCGAACCCGCGCACCAGGACACTTCCGACCGCACGCAGAGTACGGAGGGGTTGCGGGTGATACGTGAAGGTGGCGACCAGCACCATCTTCTTGACCCGGCCGGGATAGTGATGGGCCAGTTCCTGGGCAACGGCGCCGCCCAGTGAATACCCGACCACGTCGCACGTATCCACGCCGAGCTGGTCGAGCACACCGGCGATGTCGTCGGCTTCGTCGCTGATTTCGTATGGCCCCCGGGACAGCACTGAGAGTCCATGTCCACGGTGGTCGAGCAAGATCACACGTCGATGTGCCGCCAGAAGAGGGGCAACCTCGTACCACTCCGCCAGCGAGGAACCGCCTAGACCGTGAATAACCAGCAACGGATCACCGGTCTCGGGGCCGGCCTCCCTGACCAGGAATTCGCTGTCACCGACGAATACGGTCCTACCCGCCTGTCTCCAGGGATGAACCTGCGGTTGCTTGAACTTCGGGGTCAACACAGGGAGGAGGGCCCGGACCGCCAGGGCCGCCACGAGCAACTTCGTCAGGAAACTCACGACTCGAGACTCCCGGTTGCAAATACATACTCCTCGACCGGATTCCCATCGACCAGATGCTCCTGGATGATCCGGTCCAGCTTCTCGATGGTCAGATGCGCGTACCAGGTGCCCTCGGGATAGACCACGGCGATCGGCCCCTGTTCACAGATCCGCAAGCAATCGACTTTGTTTCGCAACACCGACCCGTCGCCCGCAGGGACAGGTGTGGCCTCGACACCTGGCTTGCCATACCAGATGGGCGGAGCAGAGGTGAGGTCGAGTTCCTTCAGGCGCCTCTTGAGATGGGACCAGAGTTCGCTCGCTTCTTCCCGTGGGGCACATTTCGGAGTGGTCTGATCAGCACACAGGAATATGTGCCTCTGAACGCGCGGTATCGACAGAGCGTTGGCAATCGATTCAAGCCGTTGTCGTGGATCCATTGGAGTCATTTTGGCAAATACGGGGCAGCTACCGTCAACCCGGGCAACCGGTTACGAAATTACCTCGATGCCGCCGCCTTTATTGAACCCACCGATCGTCACGGCGCCGGGAACCGCCACCCGATAGTCCTCGACGTCCGATGGGTCGAGGGCGACGAGGAGTCCTCCCGAGGTCTGGGCGTCTACGAGGATACGGATGTCGACATCCCTCGAGTCCACGAAGTCGCCGAACGACTCGAGGTTCCGCTTTGAACCACCCGCCCAGGCGCCTCGCTCGAGCAGTTCGCCAACCCCTTCGAGAACCGGGACCTCGCCGAAGTGGACGGTCGCTCCAACCCCTGATGCCTCACATATCTCACGGAGATGCCCGAGGAGGCCGAAACCGGTGACGTCAGTTGCGGCATGGGCGTTGCCGGGAATCAGAGCAGCGCCGGAAACGGAGTTCAGGGCCGCCATCTGTTCGATTGCCGTCGCCGCCAGGTCGGGTGGACAGAAGCCCCTTTTGATCGCGGTGGTGACGATCCCGATGCCCAGTGGCTTGGTCAGCACCATGAGGTCGCCGGGGCGGGCTCCGGAGATGGCGACCGCCTTACCCGCGTCAACCAGTCCGGTGACCGCATAGCCGAACATCGGCTCAGGAGCATCGACGGAGTGGCCCCCGACCACCGTACAACCTGCCTGTGCCATCACATCGAGACCACCACGGAGCACATCGCCGGCGACCTGAAACGGCAATTCGTCACGGGGCCAGGCGAGAAACGTAAGTGCTGTCAACGGAATTCCACCCATGGCGTAGACGTCGCTGAGGGCGTTGGCGGCGGCGATTCGACCGAAGTCATAGGGTTCGTCGACTACGGGCGTGAAGATGTCGACCGTCTGCACCAGGGCGCGACCATCCCCCAGCGCATAGACGCCGGAATCGTCGGCGACCGACAACCCGATCAGCAGATCAGGATGTTCGGTTGCGGGATGGCCATGGACTGGACGCAAGACCTGCGCCAACTCGGCAGCGCCGAGTTTGCAGGCTCAGCCAGCGCCGTGGCTGTACCGGGTTAGACGGGTAGCGGACATGGCGTGAAACTTAACTAAGAACGATCGGTTGGTTACCCTTTCCACTTCCCATGACCGAAGAAACCACCTTCCTCACCCCTGCCGCATTCAAAAAAATGCGGAAGGAATTAGAGCTGCTCAAGACAGACGGTCGTCACGAGATCGAGGACCGGATCGCCGAAGCACGCTCACACGGCGACCTCCGCGAAAACGCCGATTACGACGCAGCCAAAAACGAGCAGGGACTCATGGAGGCGCGGATCCGAAAGCTCGAGCACTTGCTCCGAACCGCTGAGGTGCGCGAAGTCGAAGACTCAGGCCTCGTCGAAATCGGGTCGGTGGTGACTGTCGTCGACGATGACGGTGAAGAGATGGAGTTCTTTGTCGCACCTCAAGAAAACAAACTACCGGGGGTTCTTCTCGCCTCACCGGATAGCCCACTCGGGGGCGCGATGATCGGGGCGGCAATAGGCGACACCGTCGAATACGACGCCCCGGCAGGAAAACTCACCGTCATGATCAAGTCAGTGCGACCATACGAGGCGTAACCCCCGTTAGCCTATCGGTCGTCGACCGGAGGCAGTCAATTGAGGTTCCGACTCAGAAAACCGCGTGATCTCGCCCATGCGCTGGTGGCCGCCGCCCGTAGGGACCCCGATGAGGTCGCCGACTATCTGGAGCTCCGATCAGAAGAATGGGAGGCGCTGGTCGACGCCTCGCCGGAAGATGCGGCCGACGTCCTCGAAGAGCTACGCGAGGTGGACGCGGCCGGGCTCATTTCCACACTCGAGCCTCGCGAGGCGGCTCAGGTGCTCGAGGAGATCTCCCCCGAGTTGGCCGCGGAGATGGTCGAGCATGTTTCGCTGGAGGACCTCACAGCCGCAATCAGCGAAATGCCGGACGATGCCGCAACCGACCTTCTCGCCGAACTGGACGAAGACGTGCTCGGAGATGTGCTCAACCTCGTCGACGACGACACAGAGGCCACCTATCGGCGGCTTCTCCTCTACCCGTCCGACTCAGCTGGTGGATTGATGACAATTGACATTGCATCGCTACCACTCGGATTGACCACCGGCGAGGCCATCGAACGGATCAGACAGCTCAACGAGCAGTTCGAGAGCCTGTCCTACATATACGTCGTCGACGAGAACACACGGCTTCATGGTGTCGTCCCCTTCCGCCACCTCGTGTTCAAACGCCCGGGAGCGACTCTGGCCGATGTGATGATCCCAAACCCGATCGCGGTCGATCCTCTCACAGACCGGGAGGAAATCGCAGAGATCTGCCAGCGTTACCACCTCCTTGGTGTGCCGGTCGTCGATGGTTCTGGTGTCCTGCTCGGGATGGTGGCCAACGATGCGGTGCTGGAGGCTATTCAGGATGAGGCCACCGAGGACTTCGCTGCTGCCTTCGGTGCCGGAGTCGAAGAGACGGTCTATTCAGATGTGGCGTCATCGTTCCGGGCCCGGGCGCCGTGGCTGCTGCTCAATCTCGCGCTGGCATTGGGAGTGGCGTTTGTCATCGAGCAACTCACGGGGGTGATCAGCCGTGAACCGGTCCTCGCAGCGCTGATGCCGCTGATCGCCCTGCTCGGGGGAAACGCCGGAAACCAGAGTCTTGCCGTGATGATCCGCTCCATGGCCTCCGACGAGGTTCCAGGCTCGCAGGTACCCGGCATCCTCGCCCGGCAGACCGGTGTCGGCGCCCTCAACGGCTTGGTCATTGCCGTGATGGGTGGCCTGGTGAGCTACCTGCTGCTCGTCTCCGGCATTTTTGGTTCGGAGTCACAACCTACCCAAGTGGCAGTGACTGTTGCTCTTGCCGCCATGATCAATCTCACCATCGGGACCCTCGCCGGGGCCGGTATCCCCGTGCTGTTGAGACGCTTCGGTCAGGATCCGGCCCTGGCAGCATCGATCTTCCTCACACTGGTAACCGACATGGTCGGATTCGGCGGCTTCCTGCTCATCGCCTCGTTCTTGCTCTGACCGACGGCGGTTCAGCTTCCGATGACGATTTCGCCCATTTCTTCATAGGGGCCGCGGAAAATGATCCGATTTCGCTCAACAAGCGTCACCAGGTGGTGCTCGCTGATCAGTACCAGGTCGGCTGCTGTCTGGTCCGCCTCGTCGAGGAGAAAGGCGTCGAGTGCCGCGGCGTCGTCGAACACTTCCATACTCGACACGTCTTCGTCGTTCTCGACGAGATTTCCGACAAAGTTCTCGAGGTCGACGTCGGTGTAGTCGCCGGGGGGAATGACGACATAGAGAATCTCACCATCATCCGTACTTTTTCTGAGGACGACCTCATGGCTGGAGACCGCCTGTCCGGCGAGGGTTGTGGTCGTGCCCTCGATGCCGTTTTCGTCGTCTGTCGCCTCCACGTCTGGCGACGTGGTCTGGGTGACGATGGACGAGGTCGTCGTTAGTTCGACGTCCGTCCCGGAGTCACAAGCGGACAGGGCGAGCCCGATGAGGCCGGCAAGAGCTATGAATCTGAGCATCCGGTTACGTTTCATACAGTCTCAACGTACTACATACGCGATCTAGTTCCTCGTCGCCTCCAAACGTGTAGCCTATATCACAATGGTGGGAAAGATCGGCGGAGCCCTGTTGGCAGCTGCCCTCATGGGTGGCTTGTTTGTCGTGTCGCCCCAACCGCCGGCAGCGGCCCAGGCAGCGGCGGAGGCGGCGTCGACGAGTGGATGCGGCCCGGTAACCCTCGATCAGCTCTTCCCGGGAATCGACCGCGATGGCAACCCGATCTCCACGCCCACGACCACAACCACGCCGACCCCCGCTTCCACCACGACCACGATTCCTTCTTCGACGTCGACCAACCCGGGACAAACCACGACCACCTCTCCCCAGACCACGACCACCTCTCCCCAGACCACGACCACCTCACCGCAGACCACGACCACCTCACCCCAGACCACGACCACTCCGCCAGAAACGACAACCACAACCGGAGAGTCACCCGCACCCTGCCGGACATGGGTTTACGAAATGGTATTTCCCATCGCCACCGACGCCCGGGTGATCTCAGACTTCGGCGATGACCGTGACGGTGGATCCCGGAGGCACAAGGGAACCGACCTCGTCGCCGACAGGATGGCCCCCGTGGTCGCTGTCTCCGACGGTGTCGTCTCATCGGTGCACAACACGCCGGCGGAGGATTGCTGCTATTTGACCATCCGACACGATGATGGTTGGTCCAGCCTGTACGTGCACCTGAACAACGACGACTACCCGGGCGACAATGGGCTGGGCATTGGCGTGGCGCCCGGCCTCGACGTCGGGACGAGAGTTCTGGCGGGCCAGGTGATCGGCTGGGTTGGCGACTCCGGAAATGCCGAAGGCTCAATTCCACACCTTCACTTTGAGCTGAGGACTCCCCAGGGGTATTCGGTAGACCCCGTCCCCAGTATTCGGGCTGCCAAATCAGGTGCGGAGCTCTCGACGCAGAGAGGTGTCTACAGGGATGACGACGGGATGGGTGTGGAAGTGACTGCCACCCGCCTCGCCGCAGTCGGCGGATACTGGCCTTGCGCCGACGACCAACTCTCTCTGTGCCCCAACCGGCTTGCCCAACCTGAGGAAACCGCAGAGCTGATAGGCAGGCTAATGGGCTTGTCTCCTGTGGTTGCCGACACCGTCCAACAGACCCTCGGCTTCCAAAGACATATCCCCCCGGGGACACTTGAACAGGTAACCGGTTGTCAGATAGTCCGCGACTGCATGCAGGACGGGATCACCACTGCGGACGTTGCAAGGATGATCAGCTGGGTCTATGAGGCCGAACGGATGCTTGCCAACAATCCCGAGACCGACCTGATCGCCGAGCTCGCACTGCCGTCGGCGTCGGCCGCGGAGTCGAGCCTCAGATTCCGGGGCGTCATAGAGATTTGCCATCCCTCACTGGACGCCGATCGTCTGGTGACCCGCGCCGACGTCATCAATCTGGTTACCTGGTGGATCCAGCGGGAGAACCCCGTGGCCTGCAATCAGAGCGTGGGTCCCGAGAGCTAGGGGCGGTAGAGGTTGGTTATTGGCAGCCGCCGATCTTTGCCAAACGCCTTCGTCGTTATCTTGACACCGGGTGCCGACTGGCGCCTCTTGTACTCGTTTCGATCGACCATGGCGGCTACACGCAAGACGGTCTCTGAGTCGAACCCCTCAGCGATGATCTCATGCACTCCCAGATCCATCTCTATGTAATGGTGGAGGATCGAGTCGAGGATCTCGTACGGCGGTAGCGTGTCCGAATCCTTCTGATCCGGCCTCAGCTCGGCCGACGGTGGTTTCGAGATGGTGTTGGCAGGAATCACCTCACCGTTCCGGTTGCGCCATTCCGCTAGTTGATAAACCACCGTCTTGAACACATCCTTCAACGCCGAGTAGCCGCCCACCATGTCGCCATAGAGAGTGGCGTAACCCGCTGCCATCTCCGACTTATTACCCGTAGCCAGGACCATGGGGCCGAATTTGTTCGAGACCGCCATCAGCACTGCCCCTCGTGCTCTCGCCTGGAGATTCTCTTCCGCGGTCCCGGCCCCGGTGTCGGCGAAAAGGGCACCCAGGGTCTCCAGGTACTCTGCAAATATCGCATCGATTGACACCGTGTCGAATCTGATCCCCAAATTCCCGGCGAGTTCGCCGGCGTCGTCTCTGGAATGCCGGCTGGAGTACCTCGACGGCATCGACAGGCCCCACACATTGTCGGGTCCGAGTGCGTCGGCAGCGATCGTTGCTGTCAGGGCCGAATCGATACCCCCGGAGAGCCCGAGCACGACGTTGCTGAACCCGTTCTTGATGACATAGTCTCTGACTCCGGTGGTGAGCGCCCGATAGATCTCTTCCGTCGGTGCGAGGAGGGGGGTCAGCTCGGAAGCCTCCGGTCCGGGCTCATCCGGGAGGGGGCAGTCGACCACGAAGAAGTCTTCCTCGAACTGGGGCGAGCGGTGGATTATCTCCCCGCCCGCGCCAACCACCAGCGATGCTCCGTCGAAAACCAGCTCATCCTGGCCGCCAACGAGATTGAGATAAACCAAAGGCACCCCCGCGGCCAGGGCCCGCGACCGCAGCATGTCTTCTCTGTCGGCGGCTTTCCCGGCATGAAATGGAGAAGCGTTGATGTTGAGCAGGATCCGGGCTCCGTTGCGGGCTTGCAGACTCGGAGGCCCATCGGCGACCCATATGTCCTCACAGATCGATATCCCGGCTGGTACTCCGCCGATCTCCCAAATCCGGTCGGCATCCTGGCCCACAGAGAAATAGCGATCCTCGTCGAAAACTCCGTAATTGGGCAGGAGCACCTTGTGGTAGACACCCTTGATCCTGCCGTCTCCGAGCAATGCAGCGGCATTGGCCACGCGACGCTCGACCGAATCGGCCGCTCCCGCCGAAGGCCCAGGTCCATGATCGACGAATCCGACCACGACCTCAGTTGTTGTCGTTTCGCGGGCAATGCGGCGAAGAGACTCGATACCGGCATTGACGAAGTCGGATCTGAGTACCAAATCCTCCGGCGGGTATCCGTTGATCGCCAATTCGGGTAGGAGCAGAACATCCGCACCTGCGTCCGACGCCCTGGAGTGGCTCTCGAGGATCCTGGCCTCGTTGCCCGGGATATCCCCGACGACGAGATTGAGTTGGGCACCGGCAATGCGCATGGACATAGCCGCACGATATCCAAACACTTAGCCTGTGGGGGTGAGCACGGGCAATGAGAGCGTCGAATACACCGAAGGGGGATCGACCGCGGATGTTCGGGAACGCCTTATGAACATGGTTCCCGGTGATGCCACCGGGGTCTGGTCCAGGCTCGACCCGATAATCGAAGTGATCGGCACCGCAGCAATCAGCGACGAGCAACTGCGCCGGCTGGCCGCTATCGGTTCAACAAGTCGTGCGCTGGCCGCGGTCGCGGCCGCCCACCCCCAGATAGTGACAGAACGAATCGACACCGGGTGGTCGGTTCCCCTGCAAAATTCAGCAGCCCTGATCGAATTCGCCTCTGGGGAAATCGATGGATCGACTTCGCTCGCAACGGCAACCGCCGGATACTCGCGATTCATCGACGGCCTGGTAGGGCGCACACTCAACGCAACGCGTCCCGAGGTCGCAGAACGTCATCCCTCTGTCTCGGATCTGCCGTTCGCAATCATCGCCATGGGGAAATGGGGTGCCGAGGAGCTCAACTACGCCTCCGACATCGATCTGATGTTTGTTCATGGAGACAGTGCGACGGACCCTGATGGAAGCCGGGCCGGAGCTATCGCCCTGGCCAGCCGGGTGATCTCACGGCTGTCAGCGTCGTCATTTGAAGGTACGGGCCTGGTAGTCGATGCCGACCTCCGACCCGAAGGCAGCATGGGCCCACTGTCCCGACGTCTCGACGCCTTCGCCACCTACTACGAGCGCTGGGCCGAGCCATGGGAGCTGCAGGCATTGATCAAGTCGAGACCGGCTGCCGGCGACCTCGATCTCGGGGCGCAGTTTTCTGAGCTGGCAGCCGATGTCGTCTGGGAGACCGGAATTGATTCGGACGCTCTGCGGGGATTACGCCGGCTCAAGGCTGAGGCAGAATCACAGGCAAACGTATCCGATCTCAAGCGGGCACCAGGTGGCATAAGGGACGTCGAGTTCACGGTTCAGCTGTTACAGCTCGTCCACGGCCGGCACGACCAAAAACTCCGGCTGAGGGGGACTCTCGAAGCGTTGGCGGCACTCGAAGATGGTCGCTATCTCAGTGCTGAAGAAGCCGAGGAACTCAGAAACGCCTATCTCCTCCTCCGACGGTTGGAACATCTCATCCAGGTCTGGGACCTCCGACAGACCCATCGCTTACCGTCGGATCCCGAAACGATGCGGCGTCTCGCCATTGGAATGGGTCTCGGGGCCGACGCCGAGGCACTGTCGGTGTTGGTTTCAGCGACACGGAGTGCCACCAGAACCCTGCACGAGCGCATCTATTTCAGACCTGTTCTGGAATCACTCGTCCGCTCACCAAGTGCGCGCCTGGGCCCGGAGAAGGCATACCAGCGGCTCAGCGCCCTCGGATTCGCCAATACCCGCGCCGCCACCGACGCCCTGGAGGCGATGACACGGGGACTCAGCCGCAAGTCGGGCGCCATGCAACAAATGATGCCATTGATGCTCGATTGGCTTTCGCTGTCACCGGATCCCGATCTCGGTCTGTCACAACTCCGTGTCCTCCTTGCCAACACGACTGACCATTCGTCGCTGGTATCCCGGCTTCTCAACAACCCGGCGACTGGAGAGAGACTTGCCCTGTTGCTCGGAACCGGCCGCCTGTTCGGCGACCTGATCGACAGGATTCCCGAGTTCGTACCCCGGCTCGCAGACGACGAGGCCATCGATGATGTACGGAATAGGGCAGAGGCAATCGATCGCCTCCGGGGCCTCCTCGGCTCCCGGCCGCATCGAGACGATCAGATCGGAACTATTCGCCGATTCTCCCGCAGGATGCGCCTGCGGATCGCGGCACGCGACGTAATCCGAAACCACGACACCTTCAAGACCATGAGCTCCCTCGCCGACGGGGCCGACACCGCCATCGTCGGGAGCCTCGACGTGGCGACCGCTGGTCTGGAACACGATATGGCAGTAGTCGCAATGGGCCGCTGGGGAGGTGGCGAGCTTTCATATGGGTCTGACCTCGATCTGATGTATGTGTTCGATCGGATGGACCGCGATGTCGCATTGTCGGTACCCGCCGTGATGCATGAGATCCTGTCGGCGCCCGGTCGTCACGGTGACGGCTACCTCCTCGACACCGGGCTTCGGCCAGAGGGTAAGAACGGGCCGAATGCGAGATCGCTCGAAAGTACTGCGAGGTACTACGAGGAGTGGGCCGAACCCTGGGAATACCTTGCTCTCATTAGAGCGCGTCCGGTCGCCGGTGCACCAGACACCGTGGAGCGGTTTCAGACGATGACGGAATCCGTTCTCTGGCAACGGCCCTTCGGATCCGATCAGCTGGCCTCGATCCGGAAGATAAAGGCGAGGGTTGAAAGTGAACGGGTCGGACCTGATGAAGACGCAGATTTCCATTTGAAGCTGGGACCTGGATCATTGAGCGATATCGAGTTTCTCACCCAGTTGATGCAACTCAAATATGGCCGCGAATTCCCCGCCGCTCGTGTCTCAGGAACCCTGGCCGCCCTCACTTCGCTACTCGAAGCCGAGCTGCTGACCCCTGCAGACCATCTCGCCCTCGTCGACTCTTTTGAATTCTGTAATCAGGTGCGGCTCAGGCTCCACCTGCAACGGGGACGTCTGGTCGACTTCCTGCCCACCGATCCTGAGGAGTTGTCGCAACTCTCTGCCTCCCTCGGCTACGACCGGAGCATCGAGGTCCGGGAGGCTTACCAACGCGTTACCAGACGGGCCCGGAGGGTCTTCATGTCCCGGTTTTTTGAGTAGTAGCGACTTACGGGGGTTCGATTAGGCTCGCAGCCGATGGATTCACCCAAGCCGCTTTCCGAACTCGTCGAGTTGGTCCTCCCCTCGGCACTCGAACTGCGCCGTGCGCTCCACCGCCATCCTGAGCCCTCGCATGAGGAGCACGTCACCAGTCAACTGATCGCCGACGCCCTTTCCTCGAGTGGAATATCACCACACTTACGCTCCCCTCGAACCGGGCTCTGGGTTGACATCGGAGGGGAGCCGAAGGTGGGGTTCCGGGCCGACATCGACGCCCTTCCAATCGACGAGCCGGTGGAAAATGTTCCCGTCTCCATAAACCATGGATGGATGCACGCATGCGGCCACGATTTCCACAGTGCTGTGGCATTTGGCATTGCCAGGGTTTTGGACCAACTGCCGCTGCCGGCAGGTGTCCGGGTTCTATTTCAACCCGCCGAGGAGGCATTTCCCGGTGGCGCCATCGAGTTGGTTGGCGAAGGATTGGTCGATGGGCTCAACTCGATCCTTGCTTTCCACGTCGATCCGACGCTTCAAACCGGCAAGGTCGGCGCCCGAATCGGACCAATTACTGCCAGTGCCGACCGATTCTCGATCTCGCTATACGGACCGGGTGGTCACACGGCCCGGCCGCACCAAACGGTGGACCTGATACCCGCCGCTGCGAGAATCATCGTTGACCTCCCCGCCACCCTCCGGGCATCGATTGATTCCCAACGACCGTTGATTGTCTCGTTCGGGGCGATTCACGGCGGAGCCACCGAGAATGTGATCCCGACCCGGGTGGAGTTGAAAGGTACGGCGCGTACGGTCGACCCTGAAGTGTGGGCGCAACTCCCCGCTCTGGTCGACAAGACACTTTCCAATCTCACGGCGCTCAGCGGGGCCAGCTACGACCTCGAGTATCAGCAGGCGATTCCTCCAGTGATCAACGATGAATTGGTTGTTTCCACAGCAGTAGCCGGAATCGAGAGAATGATGGGAAAGGGTACCGTGACCGACACCCCGACCAGCATGGGTGGGGAGGACTTCGCCAACTACCTCGAGGTCATTCCGGGGGCCCTGCTCAGGCTGGGCGCCGCCAAGGGGCGGGGCGATCTCCATTCTTCGGCATTCCAGGCCGACGAAAGCTGCGTAGCCCACGGAATCTCCTGTGGAGTGTCTGCGCTACTCGCTCTCCTTGACGGGTAAGGTGACGAAGGTTAACCTTCTGGTTAACTGTTGTGAAACCCTCCGCCACTACCGATGATCTCGACGCCACATTCAATGCGCTGGCCAACGAACACCGAAGACAAATTATCCACGCACTCGCCCTGCACCCATGGTCGATCGGAGACCTTGCCGAACAACGGGGACTTTCACTCCAGGCGATCCACAAGCACGTCAAGGTGCTCGAGGAAGCAGACCTCATCAAACGAAACAAGTACGGTCGCACCAATTTCCTCGCCATTCGCCGCGGCGCGCTCGCAGGCTTGCAGGCCTGGGCGTCGGAATTCCATACGTACTGGGGCGACGACGATGAGTCTCTGGGCAACTATGTCGGGTTTCTGGAACGCAAAGAACGAAATGAGATGGGAGCCAACAAATGAAGAAATTTGTGTTCATGTACGAAGGCACGTGGGAATACACAGACGAGGCAAAAGCAGCGTGGGGAGCCTGGTTCGCTTCAGTGGGTGAGAGCATGATCGATGGGGGAAATCCACTCGGTGCTGGGGTCAGGGTCACCCGGGACGGTCAGGAAGAACTGGTCGGATCACCCATTACCGGGTATTCCATTTTCTCGGCCGAGGACCTTGATGCGGCGCTGAAACTGCTCGAGGATTGTCCGATCATCGACGGAGTGAGGGTATACGAAGCGATGAGCATGTGAATGGAGAGCCAGTCACCGAAAAAACAACGGGCCCCGAAGGGCCCGTTGTTTTGTTTGAGGAGGAGTGAGTTCAGGAAGTCTTGGCTTTGGGGGCCGCAGCTTCTGAGGCCGAAGCCTTCGAGGCCGAAGCCTTGGAGGCCGAAGCCTTCTTGGCGGCGGGCTTGGCCGACTCGGTCGCCGGGCGGAAGGATGCACGCCACGTGGCGAGCATGTCCTCCAACTGGGTGCGCAGTTTGCCCACCTGCTCCTGGACCTGGTCGAGATCTACCTTGGCGGTGATCTCTTCGACCGTCTTGTTGTCCGATACCCGGGCAACGACCTTTTCACCTTCGCTGGCCCAGGTCTCGAAAGCCTTGCCTGCGACCTTGGTGTAGTCGGCGGTCTCTTCATTGATCTTGACTTTGAGGTCACCGACTTTGCCGGTGACTTTGCGGGCGGCAA
>DATDCF010000247.1:0-4880 GCA_036524475.1 Acidimicrobiia bacterium
CCACATGCCCTGGGTCGACGACAGCGAGCCCGCGATCGATAGCCCGGACAACCCGATGGTGGGAGACGTCCCCGGTCACGATCGCGTCAGCCCTCCCGACGGCCGGGTCGATTAAGTCCGCCCCGGAACCGGGAACGACGGCGACTCGCGCGAGGATCCGGTCGCGATCGCCGGAAACCCGCAGCCCTGCGATTCCGAAAGCATCTGTCGTCATCGCTTCGAGAACGTCTAGAGAATGCCCGAAATCCCCGATCCGCCCGATCGCCGGGACCCCGCGGGCCTCATCTTCGCCAAAAGGCTCGACGTCAAACAGGTTGAATACCGCGGCCAGAGCATCGGCAGTTCCCCCGGGAGCGGCGTCAAAATCGGTGTGAACGACCTGCAGCGCAACTGATTCCCGGATCAACCGGTGCGCCCGCGCTTCGGGTGATCGGCCTGCGATGATCCGATTGGTCGGGGTGAACAACAGAGGGTGATAGGTAATGAGAAGGTCGAGTGGGGCGCTGATCGCCGCCGCCACCACTTCCTCTGTCACCTCATGACACACACCAACCCGGGAAACCCGATCGTCCGGGTCTCCCAGTTGTAGGCCAACCGGGTCCCACGACGGCGCCAGTTCGGGTCGGGTACGCTCGGCCAGATGGGCCACCAGGTCGCTCAGTTTGATCACCATCGGCAGGGTACATCCCCGAGAACTTTGAATACGATCCACATATGCACTTAGACCGGGCCATGTCATGGGGTCCACCCCCCGACTGGCTGGCGGTGGATGTCATCGATTCGCATACCGGTGGCGAGCCATTCCGCCTCGTGGTCGGTGGTCTCCCCGAAATCCCCGGTGACACCGTCCTGGAGATGCGCCGTTTTGCCAGAGAGAATCTCGACTGGCTCCGGAGGGCGCTGATGCTGGAACCGCGGGGCCACGCCGACATGTACGGCGGATGGCTCGGTGCGCCGGTCAGCCCCGATTCCGACCTCTCGGTGCTATTTCTCCACAACGAGGGCTTCTCGACGATGTGCGGCCACGGGATCATCGCGCTGAGCAAAATCGTCCTCGACACCGGGATTCTTCCCATCAACTATGACGCAACCATCCTGCGGATTGACACCCCCGCCGGCCAGATCGTGAGCAATTCAACGACCGTTGCCGGCCGGGTTGGCGAGGTCAGGTTCACAAATGTGCCCTCATTCGTAGACAGCCTCGACAACGTCGTATTTGTGGAATCACTGGGTCACGTGCGTTACGACCTTGCGTTCGGTGGCGCTTACTACGCCTACGTGAGTGCACCCGGTCTCGGGATGGTGTGGCCGCCTGCTCGCCAGTCTGAGTTGATAGATGCAGGTCGGGTGATCAAGAAAGCCATCGAAGACGACCGGCCGATCATCCATCCCGAGCAGGCCGAACTCGGATTCCTCTACGGAGTGATTTTCGCAGGGCCTCCGCTCGACCCATCAAATGACTATCGGAATGTATGCGTTTTCGCCGACGGGGAAGTCGACCGCTCCCCTACCGGCACCGGAGTCAGCGGACGAATCGCAATCGACGCCGCACGGGGTGATTTCAGGGCCGACGAAGTCATGAGAATCGAAAGCGTTGTCGGGAGCGTTTTTGAGGGCAGCTACAAGGAAACGACCATGATCGGTGGGTATCAGGCTGTCGTGCCTGTGATTGGTGGGACGGCCTCGATCACCGGGAGGTCAACCTATTGGATCGACCCCGAGGACCGACTCGGTGCAGGCTTCCTCATCCGTTGATCGACCCGACAAACGCAGCATCGCGTTGCTCGATCCGGCCATCGGCATGTCGGGCAAAGCGGCCCTGGGTTCTAGGGTGGACTGGAGACGCACCCTGCCATGGCCACCCACCGAATTGAGTGCTGTGATAGTCCAGGACGGCCTGGCGGAGCTCCTCAGGTGAATTCATCACAAACGGGCCCATCTGGAACACCGGCGCGTCGATGGGGCGGCCTTGGAGGAGCAGGAACTGGGCAGGTCCGCCCCTGTTCACGATGGCGACAGACAATGAGGAGTCGAGACGGACCCCTTCCTTCTCGTGAACCGGCGTGGCGCTGACCGAGACGGAATCGCCGAGGAAACAGTGCAACATACGGTTGAGTCCGACGGGGGCGGCCGGGAGTTCCCACTTGGCATCAGGATCGAGACGGATCAACCAGATTGCGAGATCGGACTGCGATTGTGAAGCCCACGAATCGGGTGGGGCCGGAGGCGCTACAAACCCTTCCAATTGTCCGGCGATGACGTCGACGCTTACGCCGGGTGCGGGCACGACGGTGGGTATCTCCTCGTTCCACAACATGGCAAAGTGGGCAGGAACCATCTTCGATTTCGGGGGGAGGTTGAGCCATATCTGGAAGAGTTCCAGGGTGTTTGGCGTCTCCTCTTTGATGAGGGGAAACATCTCCGAGTGCATTACCCCTCCCCCGGTGGTCAGCCATTGAACGTCGCCGCAGCCATAACGCCCGGTGGCACCGAGGGAGTCGGAATGGTCGACATATCCCTGGCGCACCACGGTGACGGTCTCGAAGCCTCTATGGGGGTGACGGGGAAAGCCGGGGACCGTATCTCCGTGGTACATGCTCCAGCCGTCCCGATACGAGAAGTCTGAGCCGATCATCCGGCCGTGAAGAGAGGAAGCCGGACCCATCACATCGTTGCCGGCCGGGTATCGGTCGAGATGGTGGACAGTCATGATGAAGGGATCGAGCCCTTGCCAGGGCATACCCAGTTCAACCAAGTCGAGAATCGCCGAACTCACGGCACCAGCTTACGCCGAAGCGGGCTATGTCTTGCCCGGGTGGGCCTGTCACCCGACTCCGGTTGATATGCGTCTGTATGGGTAGGAATGACACTGCCAGCAACTGAGTTCGACCCAACCGGTCCCAACCCTTCTCCGACGAAGAACAGTGATCTGCCCTTTCGAATCTCGGTGTGGGCGATGATCGCCATCCTCATTTTGAGGTCACCGGCAAATCTCATCGTTCTCGGTTGGTTCACGGAGACATATCGGGATACCGAGGCCGCCTCGGAGGTGTCCCATCGGTTCCACGAGGTGGCGTTCGGGATCTTCTTCACACTGGCCCTTGTCGGAGCGATATCCCAACTGCTGAACGCCAAACGAAACCTCGCCGGATTGGCCCAGTTGACCATCTCACTGGTGACCCTCGCCGTCGTAGTGACCTGGACGGTCGGAATCGACTACTGGCTCTTCCTCTTTCTGGTCCCGCTCGGGGGGATCATTTGGTTCAATGGACCGATTCGACCGATCAGAGACGGCCCTACCCATATCTGGGGTATCTTTTTGTTGGCTCTGGCCACACCGGCGTTTCTCAACGAGATCGTCAACAACTCAACCCGTGCAGTGGAGGGTGCCCAGAATCACACCACCCATTGGTCGGTAATGGCTGCTTTCTATGTTGTCCTCCTCTCTCTGGGGTTGACTTGCGCGATCCGGATGCGGGGATTCAGGCTTGTTGGATGGAGTCTGGGGCTGGCGTCCATTGTTTTCGGCGCTGCCGCGTTTGCCTACCCTTTCGACGCTTCGTCCCACCGTCGGGAGTTTGCCGTCTTTCTCATGATCTGGGGCCTCGCGTGGATCATCGGCACCGCTTTTTCCGGGCCGATGAAGGAACGCTCCCAACTCCGAAGACGTCTGATGATCGCCGCATCGGTGATCGCCATTCCCTTTGTCCTCATGGTCTCGGTGATTCTCGTTCCCATCATCGATACTCCGCCCAACATTCCCCATCGCCCCAATCCGAACGTTCCCGCGATGACAGCGGTGGATGTCGACCGCAACACATGTTTGGAATGTCATGCCGCCGGCGTGGTCGGAGCGCCCTTGATCCCACATGAATCGTCGCGGATATGTGGCGACGGGGAACCATGTTGGGGTGGACGGACCGACTGTGCCGGGTGTCATCGCATCGACCCCGCCCTGGGGGGCCCGACCGAGCAAATATTCGCCGGTCTCCCCCCACCATTCGTCCACCTCATGCCGAATACATCGGCCGGCGTACATCCGTTGAGTACATCTGACATGAAATCTCTCGTCGAGTTGGCGACCAACCAATGACCACGGCGCCTTCGAAGGGACTCCCTCGCTGGGCCGGTATCGCCGGGGTTCTGGTGGTCGGACTGGCATCCGTCGCCTCCCTGGTGGTCCTGGGAAATTCCAATACGCCCGGGTTGATAGTTCAGGGACCTGCGGCCGTCGACCCGGAACTCGAACAAGAGTTGTCTGTCCTGTTCGATCCGACCGCAATTGCAACAATTCAACGCATCCTCCACGGCGTCGGGGTCTTCGTATTCCTGGCCTTGGCCCTTTTCGTCGTCCTGAAGAAGAGCACCAATCGTATGGCCAACCTCGCAGGACTCACCCTGGCCACGTTGGGGGCAAGTCTTTTCGCTCCGTTGGCGGAACTACCGGGCGGCGGATGGACCGCCAGGATCATCGGTTCCGTGACGCCCGAGCACCTCCCCGGTTTCTGGAGCTCACTCGCCGGTCTCAGCCTGCTCGCGTTTCTGGGGACATTCCCCGATGGGAGATGGACACCGTCGTGGACCCGATGGCCACCGCTCCTGGCGGCCTTCGTGGGGATTGCGTCGCTTGTTTGGCCGGCTTCTTCATTCGACCCGGCGATGTGGCCCTTCCCTCTTCTGATCACGTGGTTGGTCGGTATCCCGATCGCTGCCCTCATGGCCCAGGCAATCAGGGCTCGATCAGCGTCTTTGACCTCCGCCAACCGCCCGGTGGTGGTGTCGCTTGCTGTGGTCATTGTCGCCTTCTTGCTGTTGTGGGCGACCCAACCAGAGCTGACCCCCGGAGCGTTCGATCTGGTCGTGGTCACACCCCGTTTGAG
>DATDCF010000248.1:0-4548 GCA_036524475.1 Acidimicrobiia bacterium
GATGAAGATGCTCGAGAGCGGGATCTCGGCCCGTCAGATAATGACCCGCCCCGCCTTCGAAAACGCCATCACCACAGTGATGGCCCTGGGAGGCTCAACGAATGCCGTGCTACACCTGCTGGCCATCGCCCATGAGGTCGGGGTCCCTCTTGAAATCGACGACTTCGATCGAATCTCGAGGCGTACGCCGCATATCGGCGACCTCAAGCCCTTCGGGCGATTCCATATGGTTGATGTCGACCGCATCGGAGGCGTCCCGGTGGTTCTCAAGGCCCTTCTGGACGAGGGTTTGCTCGATGGGGACGCTCTCACCGTCACCGGCAGGACGCTCTCGGAAAATGTCGCTGACGTCCTCATACCCGCCGACCAGTCGGTGATCGCCCCGGTCGACAAGCCACTGGCACCCGAGGGCGGAATCGCCATCCTCCGCGGTTCGTTGGCGCCGGATGGTGCGGTCGTGAAGGTCGCCGGGGTAGAAACACGTGAGTTCGAGGGGCCTGCCCGGGTTTTCGACGGGGAGAGTGCAGCGTTGGATGCGATGTTCGCCCATCAGATCACACATGGAGATGTTGTGGTGATTCGCACCGAAGGACCAAGGGGTGGGCCCGGCATGAAAGAGATGCTGCAGATCACGGCGGCGATCAAAGGAGCCGGGCTGGGGGCGGACGTTCTCTTGGTCACCGACGGACGGTTCTCCGGCGGTACCACCGGTCTGTGCATCGGCCATGTCGCACCTGAATCGGAGACGGGAGGGCCGATCGGTTTGATCGAGGAGGGCGACCGGATCCGGCTCGACATTCCCGGCCGGCTCCTCGATGTCCTGGTCGAACCGGAAGTCCTGGAACAGCGACGAGCATCCTGGTCACCTGCCCCGCCTCGATATGAGACCGGTGCCCTGGCCAAGTACGCAAAATTGGTGGGATCCTCGAGCCAGGGAGCCGTCACCGGCTAGATCAACTGAAGCGTGCCGGCGACACAACCTCGGGATCGACTCCGGCCGCGGCGAGTTCGGTGGGGATCGGCGCTCCGAGCACCTGGCTGGCTACCAGAGCCCCTGCACCCGGTGAGGTCATGATCCCGCTGCCGCCCTGTCCCACCAACCAGAAGAAGCCGGGGGCAGTAGGTTCTTCGCCGATCACGAACTCGCGGTCTGCAGCGAAAGTCCTGAGACCGGTCCATTGTGAGTTGACGCTACGGATTCCCAGAGTCGAAATCTCGTTGATCCGATCGATGGCGAGGGCGACATCTTCCATGCGGGGCCGGGGATCGCACGGCTCGGATGGTTTTTCTTCGGACAGGGAACAGAGAAATTGGGGGCCGTCAGGTCGGAAGTAGTAGTCGTTGCCGATACCGACGACCATGGGGTACTTCGCGTAATCATCTGATCCAGGAACCATGAATGCGGTCCGTCGCAAAGGCTGGAGTCCGATGGGCTCGATTCCGGCCATCGTCGCGACAACATCGCCCCAGGCACCAGCGGCATTGATGACCTTTCGTGCATGGAACTGCCCGGTCGGTGTGGTCACCGTCCAGCCGTTATCGAGCCTGGAAAGGGCGGTGACCGGGGTGTTCAACTCGATCTTGCCGTCATGTCTGCGGAGGATCCTGACGAAGGCCTGGTGGAGACCGGCCACGTCTACGTCCCGGGCCGTTGGCTCGTAGATACCGCCGCCGAGGTTGGCCCGGTCCATCAGCGGCATGATTTCCATGATCCGGTCGGCGTCGAGCACTTCCGGGTGTGAGCCTGAAGTCCTACCCGCCTCGGCCACTGCTTCGATGTCTCCCTTTTGGTCGTGTCGCGCAGCCCAGATCACCCCGCGTGGGGATAGAAGGGCGGCATCCACGGAACCCTCCGGCGGTTTCTCCAGGAAGGATTTCGAAGCCCGGGCAAGGGAACGGGCACCGGGCGACCCGTAGTTGGTGATGAAAGTCGCCGCCGAGCGACCGGTGGTGTGATACGCCAGTGAGCTTTCCTGCTCCACGAGCAAAACGGAGCCATGGGGTGCCAGACAGGCCGCGGCAGAGACTCCGGCGATACCGCCACCGATGACGATGAAGTCGGTCACGGCTGCACCACAACCCGGCCAATCGCATTTCGCTCGGCAACCCACCTGATCGCCGCCGCCCCCTCATCCAGTGGATATGTCTTCTGTACAGAGGGTTTGAGAGTCCCGTCGGCGACCCAAGCCATTATTTGCTTGAAGTTGGCGGCCTCCTCGTCGGGTGCCTCCATGAAGTGTCGCCCCCAGAACACGCCCACAAGCGAGTTCCCCTTGACCAGGGTGAGATTGAGCGGGATCGATGGGATGTCCCCGGCTGCGAAACCGACAACGAGCAGTCGGCCATTCCACCTCGTAGAACGGAGAGCGGCTTCCGTCGCATCCCCGCCCACCGGGTCATAGACGACATCCACGCCTTCACCATTGGTTGCTTCATTTATCCCGTCTCGAAGGGACACCAGGTCGTAGCGGATTACGGCGTCGGCCCCGGAATGGATTGCGACACCTGCCTTTTCCTCGCTGGAAACCGCGGCGATGACCCGTGCCCTCAGCGCCTTTCCGATTTGGACTGCAGCCAACCCGACTCCACCGGCGGCACCAAGGACGAGCAGGGTTTCCCCTGCCTGCAATAGCCCCCGATCGACAAGGGCGTGGTACGAAGTTCCATATGCAACGGGGATCGATGCCGCTTCCTCGAACGAAACGGTGTCGGGCACTTTCACAGTGGCCGGGCCGGGGATGAGGGCTTTCTCAGCCATGCCTCCCACGCCCGAGAATCCGCACACCCGATCGCCAATCGCCAGTCCGGCCACCGTCCCGGTATCGAGGACGATTCCCGCGACCTCCGATCCCGGGGAAAAGGGTAGGTCCGGTTTCATCTGATAGAGACCGGCAACGAGGAGGCTGTCGGCAAAGTTGACGGCTGCCGCCTTGACCTCGACCAAAACGCTCCCCGCGGTGGGTTCGGGTTCCGGAAGCTCGCCGACCGTGAGCGAATCGATTCCGGTGTACTCGTTGCAGATGAGAGCTCGCATGGCAGCCACTCTAAGAGACACGCCACCGGCTTTCCTGACACAATCGGGATGTGCCAGTGGAACCGATGCCGTCGAAGTTCACTCTTCCCGACCCGCGGACCGTGGATGATGACGTCATCGCGGTTGGAGGTGATCTGGCGCCCGGAACCATTCTCCAGGCCTACCGGCGCGGTATGTTCCCGATGCCCTTGCCTGACGGGCAGTTGGCGTGGTGGTCACCCCGGGAGCGCGCAATTCTGCCCTTGAGCGACCTCAAGATCTCGAGATCGCTCCGACAGTCGGTGAGAAAGTTCACGATCTCCATGGATGCTGAGTTTTCGTGGGTCATCGATGCGTGCGCCGACCCTTCCCGGCCCCAGGGGTGGATCACCGGCGGAATCAGGGATGCCTACGTTGAGCTTCATCGCCTCGGCTGGGCCCATTCGGTCGAAGTCTGGGACAGCGATGGCCATCTGGCAGGCGGATTGTATGGGGTTTCGATAGGCGGTTTGTTTGCGGGGGAGTCGATGTTCTTCCAGGTGAGCGATGCGTCCAAGGTCGCTCTCGCGCATCTGGTCGTTGTCCTCTCGTCCATGCCAGGCTGTCTCCTCGATGTCCAATGGCTGACCCCGCACCTGGAGCGGATGGGAGCGACCGTGGTCGGTCGGGATCGCTATTTGGACCTCTTACCCGACGCCCTGCAAGTAACTTCACCTTTCGAGGGTGGTGGTCGCTAGGTGTTGGCTAGAGTCCGCGTCCTGTCCATGGAGAAATGTTGCGGGCTGTTGTAGCGGGGATTGACCTCAGTTCGATGGGTCGGCGGGTGGCCGACCGTGCCCGTCTCGTCGCCGAACACGAATCGCTTCCACTGCATCTGGTGCATGTTTTGGAGTCGGTCGACGAAGCAATGATCGACCCGTCGCATGCCCGTCTGATGCGAGATCATCAGAGACGGGAGGCAGGCAAATTGAAGGAGTGGATGTCGGAAAGGTCGACTGTCCCCGTTGAGCTCGAAGTCGTAAACGGGTCACCCTCCTGGACCCTGGCACAGAGAGCGAAGTCCGCGGCCCTACTGGTGGTTGGCTCTTCGTCGATCGATAGCTTTTCAGCAGGCCCGATCGCCCGACGCCTGGCTCGCAATGCGCTTGTCGACACCTTGATCGTGCGGCGCCAACCGCGTGTGCCTTATCGCAAAGTTATAGCGGCGGTCGATTTCTCCGAACAGTCGAGGGCGGCGGTCGACCATGCGCTCGAGCACTTTCCCCAAGCGGAACTCACGGTTCTCTATTCCCTGCCGACTCGTTTCGACCCTTTGCTCGCGGACGCAGGGCTCTTCCAGGAAGAGGTGACGGCTTCGAGGTCGCATCGATTGAAGGTGGCTTCAGGGCGGATGGAGTCGTTTGTGGAACGATGGAACGGATCCATCAAGACTTTGGTGGTCGATGGGCCTCCGGTTTCGACCATCGAGGAGACGTTGAGGCGGCGTGGTGCCGATCTCATCGTCGTCGGGTGTCGGGGGGCGACGGCGACCAGGA
>DATDCF010000249.1:0-8083 GCA_036524475.1 Acidimicrobiia bacterium
AGACCCGTCCCGGCGCCGATTGGATCACGTTTTCCGTGCGCCGTCATTGCCAAATCCTTTCGGTCAAGTCGTCGGGCCAGGCCGATCACCTTCGTCGTAGTACAGACGGTCTACTCACCGGTGCGGGTGACAGAGCCTGCCCGATTCCAGCAAGACCGTCACCCGGCGCTGCGTCTCAACCGTCTGTACAAATGTGAAACACCTCATAGCTTTGTGCGTCGGAACTGCGCTCGCTCTGACAGCCTGCGCGTCGGCCGAACCGGCAGCATCGACGACGAACTCTCCGCCCCAGGAAGCGCCCGTTACGACGGACACGGACGGACCGATCCCCGTCATTGTCGATTACAGCCCCACCGTTTCGGACGTCGGCGGCTTCCTCTATCTCCTGTCGCATCCCGGCGTAGAGGTCATAGCGGTATCCCTGCCGGAAACGGGCGAGGCCGGATGTGACTTGGGGGCCAAAGTAACCCTGGGAATCCTTGAAATGATGGGCAGAAGTGAGGTGCCCGTGGCGTGCTCCAACGAGATCCCGAGTGGCTCTCATCAATGGCCCGAAGAGTTTTCGCCCCGCAACCCCGCGCTGTTGGATGGCTTGCCCTCTCCGACTGCAAAGACAGATCCCCGCCAGGCTTCGGAGCTGATTGCCGACGCGGCTGCCGCGTCAGATAGACCTGTAACCATTTGGGCAGTCGGACCTCTCACAAACGTCGCTCGCGCTCTTGTCGACTACCCGGATGCCGTCAACAGTATCGAGAGAATTGTGATCATGGGCGGGGCTGTAGACGTCGCTGGCTCGCCAATGATCGAGCCAGCGGAATGGAACTTCTATATCGACGCGTCGGCAGCTGCAACCGTTGTGAATTCGGGTGTGCCTATCACCCTTGTTCCCCTCGACGCCACCAACGACGTGCCCGTTCCGGCTTGGTACCAGGCCGCGCTGGTCGAAGTAGAACAGAGCCCTCAGATTGTCTACCTGACGGGCGTGGTCAGCAGTTTTCCCAACGCGACCAGTGGTTTCTACTACTTCTGGGACGAGTTGGCCGCTGCTGTCATCACGGGTGAGGTTCCCGTCCAAAGCAAGACGGCGCCGCTTTCCGTCGTGGTCGGCGGTGGCGACAACGGTTGGAGTAGACACGATGCCGGTGGAATGCCGGTCCTGATTGCTACCGATGTCGAGCCCAATGCGTTCTACAACGAATTCCTCACCCGCCTCTCCGGAGACACGTTCAGCGCTGGTTCAGGAGCGACCAACGAGGAGGAGTCCTACTTGACTTCGGTTGCCAGGTCGCTCGTTCCTCTCGTGGCGGCAATCGAGGCCACATGGGAGGACCCGGTCTTCAGCGAAGGAGCTCCGTTCGACCCTGTCGCAATTGCCGCAAGATACGAGGACCTTCTTAACGCCATTGAACAAAGCTATCTCGCGGTCTCCGCTCTAACGGCGCCCGAGTCGCTAGCCGGCGAGCACGACGGGTACCTTTCCACTCTTAAATCCATAGTTGAAATGCGAGACACACTCCTGGCGGCGATCAGAACTTCATCCAGCATGGACGAAGTGGAAGACGCCTTCGCGCAACTTCCGGATTTCGCTGCAGCCTGCGTCCCACTCAACCACGCGTCGAGGCTTCTTGGCGTCGACGCGGTGTTCCCCTGCGACTAGAACCCTTGTTTACTTGGCTGCGCCGTCAGCCTTAGGGATATGCTGGCGGACATGGAGTCGGTTCAGAGCTCGCTGCGCTTCGCCATGGTCTGGGTCCCAATGGTGGCCGCGACATGAGCAATATCGACCTGGTAGCGATCATCGTTGCCGACTACGACGAGGCAATCGCTTTCTTCGTCGATGTTCTCCGCTTCGAACTGGTCGAGGATGAACCGTCGCTGACCAACGACGGCAGACCGAAGCGATGGGTGGTCGTTCGACCAAGCGGAGGAGGGACGAGCTTGCTCCTGGCGAAGGCGGATGGTAAATCTCAGGAGGCGGCGATCGGAACACAGTTCGCCGGCCGCGTTGGCCTATTCCTCCGCGTCGATGACTTCGATGAGACATACCGGCACATGCAAGAATCTGGCGTCGTATTCGCCTCAGAACCACGATCTGAACCGTATGGAAAAGTGGCCGTATTCGTCGACATCGCCGGCAACCGCTGGGATCTACTCTCCCGACGATAGACATCAAGAAAGGTAAGGACAGAGTCGAAAATGGGAATCGGAGCTATCACCCTCTTCGTCGAGGACGTATCCCGCGCGAAGGAGTTTTACGCGCGCGTCTTTGAGCTGCCGCTCATTTTCGAGGACGACGTCTCGGCCGTTTTCCAATTCGAGAACACGATTGTCAACCTTTTGAAGTCGACCGAGGCAAATGAGCTAATCGCACCGGCCAAAGTTTCCACCCAACCTGGCGCAAGATTCCAACTGACCATTTGGGTCAATGACGCTGATGCTTCGGTCGCCGACTTGGAAGCAAAGGGCGTCTCGCTGATTAACGGGCCACTCAACCGCGCATGGGGCCAGCGGACGGCATGCTTCGCCGACCCCGATGGCCACCTGTGGGAGATCGCCCAGCATCTGGATTGAGTTGCATTTGAGAGATCTAAGATCCGCCGATGGATGGGACACTAGGAAGGCTCGACGGTTTCACCCTTCGATTTCTGGACGATGACCTAGAACACGAGTTTCAAAGAGAAGAAGGGGCAGCGGGTCTCGCCGGCTACCGGATCATCACCCTCGCGACAGTCGTGCTGTGGGCGATTGCGGCCTTTGTTCTTCCTATCGGCACCACAGTCACAGTGGCGAACGCTCGGATCGTAAGCGGAATAATGCTTGTTGTCGGTTCCATCGCTTTTTTCGCCTCCTACTGGGCGTCAACTGTCGACCGCCAACACGGTCTGGCTTCGATCCTGACGACGGCCAACGGCCTGGTCATCCTGTTCCTTGCCTATCTGAGTGACTTCTTGGCAGGCTATGCCGTTGCGGCCATTTCGCTGCTCTACTTATTTGGCTTCGTATCGCGTACCCGATTCGTTTATGCACTTGTGCGAACGGCGGCGATCGTGGGCGGATTCGCGTATGTGGTGGCGATCACGCCAGGCAGGTTTGCATTCGACACCTTCATTCTGATCTCTGCGAGCGCTGCGAGCCTCGTCGGTTTGAGAATGATCGAGCGGAACCGCCGGACGGAATGGCACCAGAGGCTGGTAATCGAACACCAACGGGCGGCCCTCGAGGCAGAACAGGCAGAGTCCGAGCGACTGTTGCTGAACGTCCTCCCAGAGGCCATCTCCAAACGACTACGCAGCGGCGAAAGCAACATCGCCGACGACTTCCCGGCAGCCTCGGTGATCTTCGCGGACATTGTCGGGTTCACCCCAATGGCGGCTGAGTTGAACGCGAGCGAAGTGATCACGATGTTGAGCGAGATCTTCTCGATTTTCGACGACCTGGTCACTGAACGGGGGCTTGAGAAGATCAAGACGATCGGCGACTCCTACATGGCGGTTGGAGGCGTTCCGGAGTTTGTCGAGAACCATGCCTATCAGGTGGTCGACCTGGCAGTCGCGATGCTGGAGGACATCAAAAAATCCGCCCGCTGCGCCGATATGGCTCTGAGAATCGGGATCCACTCCGGTCCGCTCGCAGGTGGGGTAATCGGTCGAAGGACCTTCGCGTACGACGTATGGGGCAACACCGTCAACGTCGCGGCCCGCCTGGAGACCTCAGGTGTCCCGGGACGGATACACGTCAGCGAGGCGACCAAGAAGCTCACGAAAGAGGCGTTCGACTTTGAGCTCCGCGGTGATGTCGAACTGCGCGGTATCGGCACGATGAGTACTTACTTATTGGTCGGCTGATCAACCTCAAGCGACGGTGACATCTGCTCGCTGACCACGCGATCCACGATGACCCTACGACACCCCAGGGGGCAACAGTCTCGACTCGCTGTGACACGGCCACTGCGTCACCCTCCGGCTTCGGGGACACCACACACCCGCACGTCAGTAACCGTCCACGCCATGTCATCCCCTTTGACGACAACGGCAACCGCAATGTCCGTGCACGCCGCCAAAACCCAGTTCGCCATCGCAGAATTGTGGGCCAAGGGGAAGGAACCATGTCCATGGCGCCAACGTCGAATCCCCGACAACCAAATGAGGAGAAGCATGAAAAGTTCGGTCATTTCACTGGCAGTCTTGGGGATGCTCCTCACGGCCTGCGGTACCCCGGCTGAGCCAACCAACGCCGAGATCGCATCCGAAACCGAATTGACCGAGCATTGGCCCTGCGGTATCGGATTCGCCGCCTCTAACAGCGAGCAAACCGTCGCCCTGTTCGTCTACAGCAACGACAGCGAGCCCAACCCTCCGGTCAGCTTCCCTGACCCGGCATGGGATGCCCGTCTGGTCCTGGGCCAAGACCTCCTTGCCAACCACTGCGACGATGTGATCGAACCCGGGGAGCCGGAGCCGGTCATCGAGGAGGAGTGGACGATCAATGGAGGAATCCTCGATTTCGAAGATCCGGGTACCGGGCTGTGCGGTGCTCCGGGACCTGTAACGGGATCCTTCACCGGTCTGGCCGGCGAGAACAACGCCAGCACGGTCGAGATCGGTGACCTCGAAGTGGTCAATATCTCGTACGGATGTTTCGCCGGCTAGGAAGGCTCTCCGCCTGGAACTTCCTCTTCTTCGAGCTCGCCAAGGTAGGCCTTGCTCAGGTCGGGATTTGCCAGGAGTGCCTCCGCGCTATTCTGAAGAACGATCTTCCCGGTTTGAATCACATAGCCGCGGTCGGCAATCGCCAGGGCCAGGTTGGCGTTCTGCTCGACGAGGAAGATGGTCACGCCTCGTTCGTTGATCTCCTCGATCGTCTTGAAGACCTGCTCGACGAGAATTGGGGCGAGGCCCATCGATGGCTCATCCATGAGCACGACCTCAGGGTCGGCCATCAGTGCCCGGCCGATTGCCAGCATTTGCTGTTCGCCCCCGGAAAGGGTCCCGGCCTTCTGTTTGAACCGCTCCTTGAGACGGGGAAACATCTCAAAGATCCCGTCGACATCGGACGCGATTGCGGCTTTGTCTTCGCGGAGATTGGCCCCGATCTCGAGATTCTCCCGAACGCTCATCTTGCCGAACAAACGCCTGTTCTCGGGCACCATCGTGATTCCCTTGGCCACGATCTGAGGCGTCGTCAGACCGTCGATGCGCTCGCCATTGAACTCGATCGTGCCACCGCGAAGTTTTGCCATCCCGAGAATCGTGCGCAGTGTGGTCGACTTGCCAGCCGCATTGGAGCCGAGGAGACACACGGTCTCGCCCTTGTGGACTTCGACATTTATGTCCTGCAGCACTTCGGAGGCCCCGTAGCCGGCATAGACATTTGACAGCCGGAGGACTGGCTCACTCACAGTGAAGCCTCCTTCGCAGCCGCTGCCTTGCCCAGATATGCCTCGATGACTTGCTGATTCGATGCCACTGAGTCGTACGAGCCCTCGGCAATCTTCTCTCCATGGTCGAGGGCGACAACACGATCACACAGGCCCTTGATCACCGGCATGTCGTGTTCGATGAGGACAATCGAGAAACCCTGCTCATCCCGGAGTCGACCGATCTGCTCGATCAGGCCCTCCTTCTCCGCCGGGTTCATCCCGGCCGCTGGCTCGTCGAGAAGCATGAGTTTTGGCCCGGTCACCATGGCCCGGGCAATCTCGAGACGCCGTCTATCGGCATAGGCAAGGTCCGACGCCATCTCGTTCTCGCGACCCGTCAGCCGGGTACCGAAGAAAGCAAGGGCCTTTTCGGCCTCTGCCTGAATGTGGTGTTCCTCTTCGATGGTCCTCTTGCTGCGCGCCAGGGCACCCCAGACTCCGGCCTTGGTCCTGGTATGACGACCGACCATCGCGTTTTCGAGCACCGTCATGGCGTCAAACAGTCGCACTGATTGGAAGGTTCGGGCCATTCCGAGACGGGTGAGGGCATTGGGCTTCAGCCCTGAGATGTTGTGTCCGTCGAAAACCATCGTCCCCTCATCGGGTGCATAGAAGCCGGTCACGACATTGAACAGCGTCGTCTTGCCGGCACCGTTGGGGCCGATCACACCGACAATCTCGCCCGGGTCGGCGTAAAAATCGACTTTGTTGACAGCCTGGACACCACCAAACCGCTTTGAAACGCCCTCGAGCTCGAGTAGATGCGTCATTCCGACAGCCCCGAGGCCTCGGCGAGAATCGGATCCGGCGTCTCGAGCGGATTGTCCCGGTGCAGTTCACGTGCCCTTCTCGCATCCGGGATGAGACCCTCAGGCTTCAACAACATGATGGCAACCAGAATCGCGCCATAGATATGGAGGCGAAACTCGCCGAACTCTCTGAGCAATTCGGGCATGCCGACGAGGACGAGCGAACCAACGATCACGCCGGGAATCGAACCCATACCACCAAGTACGACAACTGCGAGCACGTTGATCGAAACCAAGAGTGTGAAGCTGCCCGGGTTGGCCACCGAGAGTTTGGCAGCGAAGAACGCCCCTCCGAGGCTACCGACCGCTGCTCCCATCACGAAGGCAAGCATCTTGTACATGACCACCGAGATGCCCATTCCCTCAGCAACGTCCTCGTCTTCACGCATGGCGGCCCACGCCCGCCCCACCCGGGAATTCTTCAACCGGCTTGCGACGAAGTAGGAGAAAATGACAAAGGCGAGTATCACGTAGTAGAGGATTCGTGGATCTCGTGCGGGCAGCGGACCCAGCGGCACGGACGGGACCTCGGTGAGCCCCTGAGGTCCGCCGAGATAGGGCTTGAGCCAATCGGAAAGTACCAATGTCCGGATGATCTCACCGAATCCAAGGGTGACGATGGCCAAATAGTCGCCGCGAAGCCGCAGAACGGGCGCGCCGATGAGGATGCCGACGATGACAGCGATGATGATGGTTATGGGAAGGGCCGCCCAGAAGTTCATGAAGCCGGCCTCGGCAGGTGCGTTGACCGAACCTCCCACCAGGAAGGATGACCGTGCTGTGAGCACCGCCACCGAGTAGGCGCCAACTGCGAAAAAGGCAACATAGCCGAGGTCGAGGAGACCGGCATAGCCGACCACGATGTTGAGACCGAGTCCAAGCAGGATATAGAGGCCGACAGTGCCAAGTACGTCGCTGATGAAGGTGTTGACGACCCAGGGAAGCATCAGCAAGACCACGCCGGCGATAGCCCACAACACGAGGTTGGTGTTTTTTTTGGTTACTCCGGGGACCTTGGCCACCGTCTCGGCGAAGCTGGTGCGACTGAAATACCACTTGAACCCGACGGAGCCGGCTACTACCACCACGGCGCCGAGAATCGTCAAACCATCACGCTCGAAGAGCCACCGGCTCGGAATGTTGAGACCGGCCATCATCACCGTGAACAATGGCGCTCCGAGAGCGGCCACCATCAAAGTTGCCAGGCTCACCAACACATAGGATCGGGCGGTCTTGGCCATCGAGAACAGATAACCCCCTGCCAAGCCCATCACGGCTCCGAGGATTGCCTGGATCGGAACGGCCATAGTCGCTGACTGTCCGAACGAAAGGATGTCAAGCGAGGCAGGGTTTATCGAAACGAACATATCCCTTGGGTCGTAGCCCAGTTCGGCCAGAACTGTCATGGCAAGAACGAAGAATCCCACAAGGGCACCGGCAGTCAGACCAGCGATCGAACCGGCACTTATAGGTTTTGGCACCACCCCATCCTTGGCAGGCTTCGCTGCCATATACCCGGTAAACAGGTAGTTGAGGATCATCAACGCCACCGAGAATTGGAGGTAACCGGTGATGATCGGGCGGTCGTAGAAAGCCTCGATCATTCCCACCGCGGTCAGATAGATGATGACGAATCCGCCGAGAAGACCAACATTCACCGGGCGGGGGAGACGCCTCATCATGCTCGTTCCTCATCCGGGGCCCCGAACAGCCCGCCGGGCCGGAATATCAGGACCAGCACCAGAATTCCAAACGAGATTATGGGCTGCAGCTGGTTCGGGGACGGAATCCCAAAACCGGTGAGAAACAGGATCGGCCCCACCGCTTCGAGAATGCCCAACACAAGCCCACCGAC
>DATDCF010000250.1:0-5672 GCA_036524475.1 Acidimicrobiia bacterium
ACGCGCGCACCGACCAATTCTTGCTAGGTGTCCCGGCGGCCGGCCGGAACGCCGAAGCGTCGGATCGGTTGATCGGGCTGTTCATAAACTCGATGGTCATCCGGCTCGATTTGCGGGGCGACCCGACCTTCGCCGACCTGGTGGCAAGGGTGCGAACTGCTGCTCTGGGGGCCATGAGCCACCAGGAACTCCCCTTCGAGACTCTCGTGGAGAATCTGGCGAGGGAAAGGGTCCCGGGGCGGACACCTGTGTTCCAGGTGATGCTCGACTACGTCAATACGCCGGCGGCGGCTCTCACTCTGGGATCGCTCGATCTCGATCCCGTCCCCATCGCCGACGAGGCATCCGTCTACGATATCAATCTCTACTTATACGACGACGCGACAGACATCCGTGCCAAGTGGGAATACCGGAGCGACCTCTTCGACCGTCCCAGCATCGTGCGGATGTCGGAGGCACTAACCGCGATCCTCGGGGCTGCGGTGACGGACACAACCCAAACCCTGAGCAAGCTGCCATTGGTTTCTCCGTCAGACACAATCCGAATCAACGCCCTCGGTGCGGGCACCGCCACCGAAACACCCGCGATCGGGTCGTTCCTGGCGAGGATCGAGGAAAATGCCCGGGAACGACCGGATGCCATCGCGGTGGTGTCTGGTGACACCGTGATCTCGTATCGCGAACTCTGGGACCAGACGATCAGGGTGAGCCGACGCATCGAATCGGCCTGCGCTCCCGATGCCCTCGTCGCGCTGGTCGCGGGCAGATCCGCCCAGCTCGTCCCGGCGCTGCTCGGGACTATCCACTCGGGTCGTACCGTGGTAATGGTCGACACCGGCCAGCCGGAACACCGACTGGCCGCCATGTTCGACCAGGTCAAAATCGGCGCAATCATTTCGGGTGGAGACTCCATAGTTGCCGATTTGATGCCCGGTGTACCCGACATCGAGCGGATGCCTGTTGGGGAGGGGCGGCCAGATTCGACGCCCGTGCACGATACGGAAGCCGTCGCATACGTCGTGTTCACTTCGGGTTCGACCGGGGCACCCCGGGCGGTTGGCATTGGTCGCGGTGCACTGGAAAACTTCGTCGATGACTCGTGGCAAAGGTATCGGCCCGGGTCTGGCGACAGGGTGCTCCAGTTTGCGTCTCCAGGATTCGACACGCTCATCGAAGAGGTTATTCCAACCCTCGTGGGTGGCGCCACTCTGGTTTTGCGCCCGTCGGAATTGTTCTCCACTTTTGCCGAGTTCACCATATTTGTGGCTGAGAATGCCATCACCATCCTCGACCTTCCGACGGCCTGGTGGCACGCCTGGGTCGACGACATGATCCGAACGGGTGCCGCTTCGGTACCCGAGTGTGTGCGTCTGGTGATCATCGGCGGTGAGGCGGCGAGCAGCGATCGCTGGCGGGCGTGGCAACGGATCACCGCCGGGCGGATCCGTCTGGTGAACACGTACGGTCCGTCGGAGTCGACTGTGGTAGTCGCGACATTCGAGCCTCCCCGTGACTGGTCGCCGACCACACCTGTGATTCCGATCGGGAGGCCGATCCAAAACACACGGCTGCTCGTTGTCGCTGAAAACGGGGGCGAGGTGCCGCCAGGCGTCCCCGGAGAGCTGGTCGTCGCCGGGGCCCCTGTCGGGGATGGCTACCTCGAAAACGACGGGCGGGATTCGAGTTTCGAGGAGACGGAAAGCGGAAAGCGCTACCACACCGGCGACCTGGCAAGGATGTCGGTCGACGGTTCGTTTGAGTTTTTGGGACGAATCGATGATCAGTTCAAGGTCAATGGCGTTCGCATCGAGCCGGGCGAGATCGAAGCGGCGTTGGCCGGCCACCAATCGGTCGACGAGGCTGTGGTTCTCGAAGCCGACGCCGACGGTGAGCGGGAAATCGTCGGCCATCTGGTCGCGTCGTCTCCGATCGACGAGGCCGAGCTCCGGGATTATCTACGCAACCGGTTGCCCGCGGCGATGGTGCCGGGCCGTTTTCAATTCCACACCACACTCCCGATGACACCTTCCGGCAAGGTCGACAGGGCAGGCATGCGCTCGATGTCCATCGAAACAGGTGCCGGAACGCCAGAGAAAAAGACAGATCGCCCTCCCACCCCGACCGAGCGTCGCATCAGCCGGATTTGGGAATCAGTGATGCCCCGGTCGGGGATCGACCTCGACGCCGACTTCTTTGCCGTCGGTGGGCACTCACTCCTCGGGGTCCGGCTGATCTCGCATGCAGCTGACGAGTTCGGCGTTGCCCTCCCCCTCCGGATCATCTATGAGGCTCCCACCATCGCCGCCATGGCAGCCTGGATCGATCGTGAGCTCGAAGCGACGGTCTCCGAAGTCGGGACAGTCCATGTCCGATAGCCGACCGAGGGCTTTGCGCACCAAGGCCGTCCTGGCAGATCTCGCAGTCCTTGTAGAACCAGGGAATCGATGGCGATGGGTGGTCCTCGTGGTCCTTGCTGTGGTCGGGGCCGGTATCGAGGCGGTCGGAGCACTGCTGATCTTCTACGTGACCAGCTGGCTTGTTGGTGCCGACTCCGCTGACATCCTGGGCGGAATCCTTCCCCAACCCGGCGCCGAGGGGATACCAGCCGGAGTCATCGCCCTGATCGCGATCTTCTTCCTGGTGCGGGGTGGCTTTCTCCTGCTCCTCACCTGGTTCCAGTCCCGGGCGGTGTATCTCACCGCAGCCGGGATATCCGACCGACTGTTCCGGCGCTACCTGACCGCCCCATACCAGGTCTATCTGACCAGGAATTCCACCGAGTTGATGCGCAACGCCCTCAGCTCTGTGGAGGGTGTCGCCACCCGGTTCCTGACACCTCTGGTATCCGTGGTCACCGAGGCGATTGTGGTCGTGGTGCTCATGGTGGTCCTCGCAATCACCGCTCCGTTGGCGACTTTGCTCGTTGCGGCGGTACTGGGGATTGCATCGATTGTCGTGATGAGGCTGGTTCGCACCAGGCTGAGGCGGTACGGAAAACAGGCGGAACGGGCGACGCAGACGAGCCTCGCCACCATCCAGCAGAGCTTCAACGAATCCCGGTCGATCCGCATCCTGGGACGAGAGCGATACTTTGCCGACGCCTTCAGCGTCGACCGGCTCGAATTCGCCGAGTCGCGGCTTTCGCTGGCAGTGTTCTCCAAGATCCCTCGTGTCGCGATCGAGACACTGGTGTTCCTGTTACTGGTCGGTTTCCTAAGTTTCATCTCCACCGCCGATCCGGTGGGATCAATCGGGGTCTTCGGCCTCTTCGGGTACGCAGCACTGCGGATCATGCCCGGATTGAACGCTGTCGTGAGCGGACTGAACCTGATCCGGTACGGTCAGGCCTCCCTCGACAACGTGATGGGCGACCTGGCCGACGCAAGCCAGAATCCACCCGAACTCGACGTGTCGGCCGCACCCAGGGAAAGGCTCCAATGGTCGGAGTTGGTCTTCGAAGATGTGGCGTTCACTTACGCAGAGACAGCACCACCGGCATTGGTCAACGCCGACCTGACCATCAGGCGCAATGAGATCCTTGGCCTGGTCGGACACACAGGATCCGGGAAGTCGACGTTGATCGACCTGATGCTGGGCCTGCTCGAACCATCCCATGGTCACATCCAGATCGACGGTCAGCAGCTTTCCGACGTGAAGAGAGCCTGGCAGTCGAATCTTGGCCTGGTTCCCCAGGACATATTCCTGCTCGACGACTCAATACTGAAAAACGTCGCCTTCGGCATCGCTGAAAATGAGATCGACAGGGAACGAGCAGAGGAGTGTCTCCGAATTGCACAACTGGCGGAGTTTGTCGCCAACAGTTCGCAAGGCGTCGAGACCCGGATTGGCGAGCGCGGCACTTCGATCTCCGGTGGGGAGCGGCAGCGGATCGCCATCGCCAGGGCACTCTATGCATCGCCCACGCTGCTGATTCTGGACGAGGGAACCTCGGCGATCGACACAGTGACCGAGCTCAACCTGGTCAACGAGCTGAAGAGCTCCGCAGTCATCGACACGGTCATCGTGGTCTCGCATCGTCTCTCCAGCCTTCGGATCTGCGATTCCATTGCGATCATGGACCACGGTCGGATCGTAGAGACCGGTCGGTATGAGACACTCATGGAGACCAGTGCCATCCTGTCCGACCTAAGCCGGGCCTCACATGCGGGGTTGATCGAGGACGGTGAAGCGCCGGAGGCAGGTTCACGGCGTCTACCGTCGGACCGGTGAACACCGACCCCTCGATACCGACATCCGTTGTCGACAACAGGCAAAAGTGGCTGGTGCTCGTCACTGTTGCGACCAGTGTCCTTCTCCCGACTATCGACGGCTCGATCGTGAATGTCGCTTTTCCGACTCTCGTCCAGGAACTCGATACCACGTTCAACATTATCCAATGGGTCGCCCTCGGCTATCTCCTCACAATCGCCACGTTCACGCTGGGCATGGGGCGACTCGGTGATGTCGTAGGTAAGAAGAAGATCTATGTCTACGGTTTCGGTGTCTTCACTGCCGCTTCCCTGCTCTGCGGTCTCGCCCCCCAGGTCGAATGGCTGATCACATTCCGGGTGGTTCAGGGAATCGGAGCTGTGATGGTCCTGGCACTCGGATCGGCGATCCTCGTTGAGGCATTTCCCGACCACGAGCGAGGGAAGGCACTGGGCTGGATCGTCACCGCCGTGAGTGTTGGGATCATCACAGGCCCGGTGTTGGGAGGAATCCTCATCTCGGCCTGGAACTGGCGGGCGATCTTCCTCGTCAACCTTCCCGTCGGAATCGTGGGGACCTGGATGGCGATTCGGTTCGTACCCGACACACGTCCCGCCCCAGGGCAGAAATTCGATCTACTGGGGGCGCTGCTGATGGGTCTGTCGCTATTCAGCCTCTCTCTCGCGCTGACTCTCGGACAGGAGTCAGGATTCTCCTCATCCCTGGTGCTGTCGGGTTTCGGAGTCGCGATTGCCACCGCAATCGCCTTCGTCATCGTGGAACTCCGTGCTGATTCGCCCATGCTCCAACTGCGTCTTTTCAAGAACCCGGGACTCACAGTCGGGGTGGTCACCGGGATCATGACTTTTATTTGCCTGACGGCGACGTTCCTCCTACTGCCCTTCTACCTGTCAGAAGTGCTCGGAATGGAAGTACTTGCCATGGGTTTTCTTCTCGGGGTCACGCCACTGATGATGGGTGTCGTCTCGCCGATCTCCGGGACACTCTCAGATAGGTCCGGGGTCCGTGCTCCCGCAGTTGCCGGCCTCCTAATCCTCTCCGCGGTCTACTTCGCCTTCCTCAGCCTCGACGTGGACACGGCCTGGTGGCATTTCGCCGCACTGGCTGTGCCGTATGGAATCGGGATAGGGCTGTTCCAGTCGCCCACCAACAGTGCGATCATGGGGAGCGTTCCCGCCGAGTACATGGGGGTGGCCGGTGGGTTGCTCCACCTGACCAGGCTGATGGGTCAGGTCGTGGGCATCGCCGTCCTCGGGTCGATATGGGCAGCTCGGGTCGCCGTCGCCAACGGTGGAACGCTGCCAGCTGGTGGAGCGACCGCCGCTCCTGGCCCTGCCCAGGTCGCCGGATTGCACACAGTCTTTATCATCGCCGGCGTGATCATGGTCGTTGCCGCAGCAATCGCCGGTTGGGGCCTGAGATCCGAGCGCTAAACCGTCTCA
>DATDCF010000251.1:0-3983 GCA_036524475.1 Acidimicrobiia bacterium
ATCTGGGTTCCACCGAAGATCTCATGCTCCGTCTCTACGCCACCGTCGACAAGCCTCACGTCCGAAGCGTTGGAAAGAACTCCTACACCCATCCTGGCGGCGAGACGCCCGGCGACATCGCGATCGGTGTAGGCCTGGCCGAAGAGGATCAAGTCTGGCTGGTCCGAAGCAGCTTTCTCCGCCAGCGCTGCCGACACCGGAGCGGAGGGGAGGACATCACCGGCATCGGCGTGGAGCACGTTCGTGGCCCCGAATTCGCCGAGTGTGGCGAATTGAGAGTCGCCGCCTTCCCCGAGGTATACCGCGGTGACGTCACCCATGGAGCGGGCTTTGGTGAGCAACTCGAGTCCCAGCGAACTCGGAGCGCCCGAATCCTCCTCGACAAACACCCAAATGGAGGCCATCTAGATCACCTTCCTTTGCTCGAGAAGGGAGACGATTGCTTGGTAAGCCTCGCCGTCGTCTTCGATCTTCTGGCCCCCCGACCTCGACGGAGCATCGTTTATCTCTTTGACCATCTGCCTCGTCGCGGCGTCGACTCCAAGATCGGCGAGAGTCTTGTTTTCAACCGGCTTCTTCTTGGCGTCCATGATCCCCTTGAAAGTGGGGTAGCGGGGCTCGACCACACCGGCGGTCACAGAGACGACTGCTGGAAGGGATGCCTCCACCTCGTCGTAGCCAGCGGCGGTCTGGCGGTGGATCTTCACCGTCCCGTTGCCGATCTCGACTTTGGTGGCGTACGTGAGGGCAGGGGAGTCGAGAAGTTCGGAGACCATTTGGGGAATCACACCGGAGTAACCGTCGGTCGACTCGGTCCCGGTAATGACCAGATCGAAGCCTTCCTCTTTTATTGCGGCTGCCAGTACGCGGGCCGTGGTCAATGCATCGGACCCGCGGAGCCCGGAGTCGTCGATCAGGACGGCCTTGTCGGCACCCATGGCGAGGGCCTGGCGGACTCCCTGGTTGTTGCCGGCAGGGCCCATGCTGACCAGGGTCAACGTCCCTTCGTTCGCCTGTGCCAATTGGAGACCCATCTCAACCCCGTAGCGGTCGGTGTCATCGAGCACCTGTTCCGATGGCCGGATCAGCCAGTTGGTGCCTTCCTCGAGTTTGTACGGGGTTGCGGGATCGGGGATCTGTTTTATGCAGACAACGACCTTCATGGCTGGAGGCTCCTTGGAGTCAGTTCTTCGGGATTCTTGGGAAGCGATGGTAACGGCTTGGCGATCTATGAATAATCGCTCAAAATCTTCAGGCTTCGATCCGCTCCAGGATGAGACTCGGGGCGGTCACCTCGTTGGCGCCGATAGTCCACGCCCCGGCGAGGGCTTCTCGATGGGACTCCCAGAGTTCGGCATTTGCATACCGGACTGTGGCCAGAGAGTCGCCGACTGCAACACGGTCACCGATCTTATTGTGAAGGGTTATTCCAACACCCGGATCGATCACGTCGTCTGTGCGTTCCCTCCCCGCGCCGAGGCGGGTGGCTGTGATCCCGACCGTCAACGCATTGCAGGCCGTGACGCAGCCGGTCGATGTCGCTTTCACCTCAGCCGTTTCCGGGGCGACCGGAAAAAGGGTGGGATCGTCGATGACGGACGGGTCACCGTCCTGGGCGATCACGACCTCCTTGAATTTCTCCAACGCCTCGCCCGACGCGATCTTGGATTCGAGCAATTCGCGACCTCCGTCGACACCGGCGAGTTCGAGCATGACCCCGGCGAAGGCCATGGTGAGTTCGGTGATGTCTGGCGGTCCCTCACCGCGCAAGGTTGCAATCGACTCGACCATTTCGTTGGCGTTGCCAACCTCGTATCCGAGAGGCTGTGACATGTCGGTGATCAAGGCCACCGTCCGCACTCCGTTGGAGTTGCCAATTCCGACCATGGTTCTGGCAAGTTCTCGGGAGTCGTCGAGGTCCTTCATGAACGCTCCGGCGCCGGTCTTGACATCGAGGACGAGGCCGTTGAGGCCTTCCGCCAGCTTTTTGGACATGATCGACGATGAAATAAGCGGAATCGACGAAACAGTGGCGGTTGCATCACGAAGGGCGTAGAGCTTCCGATCCGCCGGGACCAGGGTTTCGGACTGACCGGCCAGCACCAGCCCGGTAGACCTGAGGATCTCGCCAAATCGAACAGGATCCAACCCCGTGAAGAACCCGGGGATCGACTCCAGCTTGTCGAGTGTCCCCCCGGTATGGCCTAGGCCCCGACCCGACATCATGGGAACAGCCACGCCACAAGAAGCCACGAGCGGTGCAAGTGGGATCGAGATCTTGTCTCCAACGCCCCCGGTCGAGTGCTTGTCGACCCGTTTCGCGGCCATCGAGCTGAAATCGAGGACGTCGCCGGAGTGAAGCATCGCTGCCGTCCAGGCCGCCAGCTCATCGTGGTCGAGCCCGTTGAAGTAGATCGCCATGGTCATCGCCGACATCTGATAGTCGGTGACCGAACCGTCCGTGTATGCGCCGATCAACCAGTTGATCGCATCGGCGGACAGTGTTCCGCCATCTCGCTTGACTTCGATCAGTTCAACCGCAGTGAAAGACATCCCCCCAAGTTATCCGAACAGCTAGCTGTTCTCTAACTACTGAAGGAGAACTCCACCTGGAGACCTATCGAAACCGAGGCCGCGCCGGGCTCGATAGGTGTGGCACCATCGGCTGCCTGGAGGTTCTCATATGCTATGGGAACAGGTGGGCGGCTCACCGATTCGCTGATCGAAATGACCGGTCCCAGCTTTTGACCGGATAATTCGGCGAGTTGCGAGGCCTTCTTGAAAGCATCGTTCCAGGCTGCTTCGCGTGCTGCCTCGACCATCGCCGCGTCATCTTCGATGCTGAAGGAAATACCGCTGACCGTGGCTGCGTCACCTGCGGCTTTGCTGGCGTCATCGATGACCGAGCCCGAATTGGTGACGTCGGAGATCTTGGCGCGCACCGTGTTATTGACCCGATAGCCGAGGAGAACCTGGGCGTCGCTGCGGTAGTCGTATTCGGGATAGATCGAGTAGTTGGTCGTGGTGATCGCCTCGGGGTCCACCCCGTTCGCCTTGAGTGAATCGATCACGGCATTTGCCGCGTCGGCCGCTTTGGAGGTTGCCTCATCGACCGTGTTGCCGAGGACAGACACGCCCACGTCGACCGAGACCGTATCGGGTGTGCCCGTGATTTCGCCGGTCCCTGAAACTGAAATACCTGCCATCTGTGCTCCCGACTCGTTTGCCGGAACCGTTACCTGGTTGGCTCCTGCAGTTGTCCCGCCGCATGCAGCGAACACCAACGCTGCTCCCGCGATTATTGCCCATGTCGAGCGTTTCATCATCCACACCGTCCTTCTCTTGTGAGGTTTGGACGGTCAGGTGGGTCGTACGGTTCCAATGGTCACGCGTTTGCCAACGACATTGACGCCTTCTGCTCTCAATAGCTCAGCCTGGTTTGCCCACTTTGGCGTGCGGAGATATCCGCCAGAACCGACCACTCGCCACCACGGGAGTCCGTCGGACTTTCCCATAATGTTGCCCACGGCGCGTGCCGCCCCGGGGTATCCGGCTTCTTCGGCCACCTCGCCGTAGGTGATGACATCACCCGGCTCGAGGGAAGAAATCACCGCGATCACCGCATTCTCGAAGGAGGTCACAGAGTGCCGAAGAGACGGTCTCCCATATCGCCGAGACCGGGTTGGATGTAAAAGGCGTCGCTGAGTCCGCGGTCGAGGCTGGCGGCGACGACCCTGACGTCGGGATGGTCGGCCTCCATACGCTCCACACCTGGAGGGGCGGTGACGACGCAAACGGCAGTGATGTCGTTTGCGCCATTCTCTTTGACCTTGTCGACAGCCCATGACAATGAACCGCCGGTGGCGAGCATTGGTTCGAGGATCAACACCCGGGCGCCCTTGAGGTCGGGGAAGCGGGTGTAGTACTCCATCGGCTCGGCCGTCTCCTCGTTGCGTTGCACACCGGCGAAGCCGATGGCCGCG
>DATDCF010000252.1:0-7590 GCA_036524475.1 Acidimicrobiia bacterium
ACTTCTGGGATGGACCGCAACCATCGACGGACGCGCCGCCCGCCCCTTCGGCGGAAAGACCACCGGTCTCATCACCTACACCGAAGATGGACGGATGTGGGGAACGCTGATGCGGGTCGACCGGAACATTGTCGATGCACCGACCCTGGCCTCAGCCACAGTCGAGGAGCGCTCCCGGGCCGCTGCCGGTTATCTCAACTATGCCGGAACCTACCGGGTCGAGCCCGGCAGGGTGGTTCATGTGGTTGAGCTGAGCCTGTATCCCAACTGGCTCGGTGGCGAGCAGGTCCGCGCTGTGGAATGGGTTGACGGACTCAACGACACCCGGGACATGATTCTCTCGGCGCTCGACCACCACCCTGACGGAACCGAGGTCTTCAACCGCCTCCACTGGCGTCGAATCGAGAACTGGGTCGTCTAACTCAGCCCGGCGACGACTGACTTAACCTGTTCGTCTGTTAGTGATCCACCCGAACCAACCGCATAGAAACCGACACGCTGGATCCTGTCGCCGTAACGATCCTTGATCGCGTCGGCGAGCTTGTCGATAGGTGCCGCGACACCCACTTCGAGTACAGCTTCATCGGGGACCTTCGACGCCATCTCAGCCCACTGCCCCCGCTTCGACATCGCATTCAGTTCCTCGCCGAAGTCCCATCCGTTGGCTGCAAGGACCGGGGCATATGAGGGGGTCGAGGCGTAAAACGAAATCTGCTGGCGCACCGGTTCCATCGCCTCCTCGATCTCGGATTGAGTCTCACCCGTCATGATGAAGACGGAGGCCGCACGCTCCACGTCGACAAGGCTCCGACCCGCAGCCTCGGCCCCGGCCTTCATGTTGGGTAGCACGGTGGCATCCAGATATTGCGCAGTATGGAACGGATGGACAAAGAATCCGTCACAGACTTCCCCTGCCATCCCTGAGAGCCACGGGCCAACTCCGGCGATATAGACGGGGATGTCCGGCTTCGGGATCGGCCCCGGATTGAAGAATGGTGTCATCAGGGTGAACTTGTAGAACTCACCGTCATAGCGCAGCGGGGTCGCATTCTGCCAGGTGTCCCAAATCGCCCGGAGCGCCATGATGTAGTCCTTGAGACGGGGCCCCGGGTTTCCCCACTCTGTGGAGAAACGTCGGGTGATGTGCGCCCGAATCTGGGTGCCCAAGCCGAGAATGAAACGTCCCTGGGACAACCTCGCCAGGTCCCAAGCGGTCATCGCCACGGTCATGGGTGAACGGGGAAAAGCGACCGCGATCGAGGTGCCCAACTCGAGCCCCGTATTTTCCGCGCCGGCAATGGCAAGGGGTAAAAAGGGGTCGTACTGGGTTTCTGCGCTGAAAAACCCCTCGTATCCGAGTTTGGCGGCGGCCGAAATCGCAGAAGCAGCATTCTGGGGTGGCCCGGGTGGGTAGTAATAGTCAACCTTCATCTGCTCATCGTAGAGCCATTCGGGCGGGGTACCCTTAGCGGCGTGATTGCAAAAGTTGCACGGGTTGTCGGATTTGTCGGTGGTGTGGCGGCCATCATCTGGGCGATGCGCGACCGTTTCATCTCCGTCGCAGTGTCGCGAGAGCCTGAGCCGCCGGCCTTCCGGACCCGCCCCGAATTCCATGGGCTGGAGGACGTGATCGGCATAGGGCCCACCTATGCCGCCCGTTTGAAGGAGTCAGGTTATCTGAAGCCAGCTGACCTCATCGGCGCTTCCCCGGCCGAGATCGGGGAGATCACCGGTGTCAGCGCCAGCAGGGCCGCCGGTTGGATCACCCAGGTCTCCCCTGCACCTTGAACCCATATCTGATCCCTCCCGAAGATCTGGAAGCACCCCTGGCCGGCCACCCTTCGTATCGGGCTGAGCAACTGCGGGAGTGGCTGTACCGGCACCCGGTTCTCGAGGCAGAGGACATGACCAATCTCCCCAAGGAGCTGAGGGAATCGATCGGGGAGTCCCTGTGGCCATTCCATGTCGAGATGGAGCAGTCCTCGGACCGGAGCAAGACCCGAAAGTGGCTCTTCCGGTGTCTTGACGGTGCGGCCATCGAGGCGGTCCTCATGGGCTACCCGCGCCGGGCCACACTCTGCATTTCCTCCCAGGCCGGATGCGCCCTTGCCTGCACTTTTTGCGCCACGGGCCAGTTCGGGTTCGATCGTCACCTCGAGCCTGGCGAGATAGTTGCCCAGGTAGCCTATGCCCAGGCTTTCCTCAGTCAGGTCGGTATGCCCGGCGGACCCGACCACCTGACCAACATCGTCTTCATGGGGATGGGCGAACCTCTGGCAAATTATCGGCGGGTGCGGGAGGCGATCCGGATCATGGTCGAGGTGATGGGGATCTCCGCTCGCTCACTCACCGTCTCCACAGTCGGAGTCGTTCCCGGGATCAAAAGGCTCGCCGACGAACCGTGGCCGGTCTCGCTGGCGATCAGCCTCCACGCCGCCGACGACGAGCTGCGCAGTTCGATAGTCCCGATCAATAAGCGCTACCCGATAGCAATGCTCGAAGAAGCCGCCCTGGAGTATCTGGAGAAGAAGCGGCGGCGGATTTCGATCGAATGGACCATGATGGACGGGGTCAACGACACCGAAGACCAGGCCTTCAAACTCGCCGCCATAGCGCGCCGCCTGCGGGCGCATGTCAACCTGATTGCCCTCAACCCAACCCCTCTCACCACGGAACGGGCATCGGGCCGGAAGACCATCAAACAGTTCGCCACCCTCCTCGAAACAGAAGGCGTCAACGTCACCATCCGTGACACCAGGGGACAGGACATCGACGCCGCCTGCGGCCAGTTACGTGCCCAAGAAATTACGTCGCCGTCTCCGGTTCCAATCGAAGTGAGACCGAGACCTTCCACCCGCTTCCAAACTATTTCCAACCTGGACCCGTCACCGTCTGATCCATAAAGTACGTCTGGATCCGCTTCTTTGTCCGACCCAAGTTTTGAGAACGATGTCGTCAGACAGGACGGAAGCTCCTTACCGATCGGTTGAAGCTGAAAAGGCCAATTTCATGGCCGGATAGAGAGCCTTGTAGCGCGAGTGGCCTTCACGATAAAGGGCGGCATTGCCAGCCGGCATCGCAACCGTCTCGACCTCTACTGCATTGGTCACAGCGGATTCGACCGAGTCGAAATGACCGGCACCGACTGAGGCCAGTAAGCCGGCCCCAAACGCCGCCCCCTCACCCGTGGCGACGATGTCGATGTCTGCCTCGAGCACATCCGCAAGGATCTGACGCCATAAAGTGCTCTTCGTCCCACCACCGGACGCCCGAATGGAAACTGGTTGTGGGATCCCGACGGCAACCATGAGATCCAATCCGTCGCGTAGCCCGAACGCAACACCCTCGAGGACTGCTCGAGTCATGTGGCGCAGATCGTGCTCAAGTTTCAGGCCAACGAAAGCCCCAGTGGCATTGGGATCGTTGTGCGGGGTTCGCTCACCACTGAGATACGGAAGAAAAGTGAGGCCAGATGCTCCTGGTCCGGCCTCCGCCGCGCCAAACAACAGATCCTCGAAGCTTGTACGTGGGGCGAGGGCGTCTCGAAGCCATCGAAGGCTCCCGGCGGCAGAGAGCATGACGCTCATCATGTGCCACTTGTCGGGGGTTGCATGACAGAAAGAGTTGGCTCGACCGTCAGAATCAAATGTTGGGCGGTCACCGGGTGCAAACACCACGCCTGATGTGCCGAGCGAAAGTGCAGTAATACCGCTTGTGACCGCACCGACTCCTACGGCGTTGGCAGCCTGATCTCCACCGCCCGCCGCCACCGGAGTCCCGGCCGCCAGGCCCGTCAAAGATGCTGCTTCGCTGGAAATCCTCCCGATGATTTCAGGGCCTTCAAAAACCGTCGGGCATTGCGACTCGGCAATGCCGAGGGCAGCGAGGACCTCCGGTGACCAGTTACGGCGAGCAAGGTCGAAAAGGATCGTCCCCGACCCGTCGGACACATCCACCGCTCTCACGTCGGTAAGTCGGAATCGGACATAATCCTTGGGAAGGAGGATCGTGGCCACCTTCGCCCAATTCTCTGGCTCGTGGTTCGCGACCCAGAGGAGCTTCGGGGCCGTAAAACCGGTCAGAGCATCATTGCCCGTGATCTCAATGAGACGCTGTCTTCCGATACGATTTCGTATCTCGTCACACTCGTCCACAGTCCGCTGATCGTTCCAGAGAATCGCCGGCCTGACTACCTCGCCATCGGTATCGAGGAGAACAGAGCCGTGCATCTGGCCCGTGAGACCGACCGCATCAACCTCCCCGCCGAAGACTTCGGACTGATCAAAAAGTAGGCGAACAGCTCGCACGGCTGCGTCCCACCAAACAACCGGATGCTGCTCGGTCCATCTCGGTCTCGGCATGTCGTATTCATAGGGGGAACTCGTGCTCGCGACAACCGCGCCGGCTTGATCCAGCAGCAATGCCTTAGTCGAAGTCGTGGCGACGTCGAGTCCGATGACGTACCTCATTGCGGGTCGCCGATCACCATTTCGCACGCCTCGTCGATACTGTCACACTGGATTACGCACCAATCTTCGGTGAGCGTCGCTGATCTCCCGGAAGCCGCAACCGACATAGGTCCGACGCTTTCCAGTTCACAGAATCCGTCCCCAACATAGACCTGCCCGACGGCACCCAAATCGGGATAAGGCCGGCCGTCACCCGGCTCCACCGTCTTGAGGAAGAGCCAACCATCGCGCAAATACCCCAATCTCCCCGGATTCGGCCCGGTGCCCAGCTTCAACTTTTCACCGGCGACGGCCGACACGATCACGGCATTGGCGCGGAATACGACCCGAGGATCATCGACCCTTGTGTATGGCCAAAGGACCAGGTTGCGATTCGGGAGGGGGCCTGTGTCGCCGCCGATCAAAGGCATGATGGCGTGCCCCCCCAATGGAAACTGTGTGATTGCCCACGGAGCGATTGGATCGGCGTCGTTCGAACCGAACGTCAGCCTGTGTAGTACTGCCAATCCGTCGCCTTTGGGCGACACGACCACGTGTTTGCTGATGCCAGCGCGGTCCGGTGGTGCGGAGATCGCTACGGAACCTTTTGAAGTGATAACTTCACAATCGTGATCGTCCGGCGCATATGTCACCGCCGGAGTTTCTGGGGCTGCCCACAGTCGATGCCCGCCCCTAAAGACGTAAGGTGCTCCGGCCTGCTCGATTTTCACGTCTTCGTCAAGGCTGACGAGGATTTCCGGGCCACCATTCCGTCGCAGGCTGGTGATACGAGGACCGAACGAGGTGGCGGCATCGAGCTGGTATGTGCCCAGCGTAAAGCTCACCAATCAGCCCTCAACTGACCAAATCGCCTCGTTGACTTGATTCTCCAACATCTCCTGACGACCTGACACCGGGGTTGGATTGATCTCGCCAGCTTCGACCTTCTTGGCCAATGATGGCAGGCCCTCGCTGCCATCGAGGATCCCTGAACCTAGCGGTGTGGTCCACCGTGCATATCGGGCGGTTTTCTGCTTCGAGAGCGTCCCGCTTTCAAACAAATCGGCGGCCACGAGTAAGGCGCGGGCCAGGGTGTCGATGCCGCCGATGTGTCCATGGAAAAGGTCGATGCGATCCAGCGATTGCCGTCTTAGCTTGGTGTCGAAATTGAATCCACCCGTTGTGAATCCTCCGCCATTGAGGATCTCGTACAAAACAAGGGACAGCTCATCGACGGAATTGGGGAACTGATCGGTGTCCCAGCCATTCTGAGGGTCACCGCGATTAGCGTCGATCGACCCGAAGATCCCGTTGGCGACGGCATAGGCAACCTCATGATGGAACGAGTGTCCTGCAAGGGTCGCGTGGTTGCCTTCCAGGTTCAGTTTGTACTCGTCGACAAGGTCGTATTTGGCGAGAAACCCGTGGACCGACTGCGAGTCGTAGTCGTACTGGTGCTTGGTCGGTTCGGCAGGCTTGGGCTCGAGAAGCAGCGTGCCTTTGAAACCTATCTCACGCTTGTACTCGGCAACGAGATGGAGGAACCGCGCGAGTTGGTCCTGTTCTTGCCTGAGGTCGGTGTTGAGTAGCGTCTCGTAACCTTCCCGACCGCCCCAAAGCACATAGTTTGAGCCGTCAAGCCTGAGGGTCGCCTCGAGGGCGTGCTTGACCTGCGTCGCAGCATATGCGAAGACTTCCGGGTCCGGGTTGGTTGCCGCCCCCGCCGCATAACGTCGGTGGGAGAAGAGGTTTGCTGTCCCCCAAAGGAGCCTGATTCCGCTCTCCGCCATCTTGGACTCGGCGTATGCGACCATTTCATCGAGGTTGTTCGCCGACTCGGCGAACGTGTCTCCTTGGGGAGCGATATCTACGTCATGAAAGCAGAAGAAAGGCACACCCAGTTTGGTGAAGAATTCGAATGCTGCGTCCATCTTCTGGCGGGCAGCCCCCAGGGCGTCTCCGGTTGGCAGCAACCATGGCCGATCGAATGTCCCTTCCCCGAATACGTCGGAGCCTGGCCAATTGAACGAGTGCCAGTAACAAACAGCAATGCGGAGGTGATCGGCCATTCGTTTGCCGAGGACGATTCGGTCAGGGTCGTATACCCGATACTGGAGATCGTCTCCTCCCAAGGCGCCCGCAACCTTCACATTTTCGGAGACCTGGTCAAAGAACGCCATCAACAGGATCCTTTCTGGAGAATTGCCAATTCAAGTCCTAACCCATCGACTGCTCGGAGATTGGGCGGAACGCCACCTCCAGGATGCGATGATTCCGGGGGCGAGACAAAACGAAGACGACAACATCGGCGACATCTTCAGCACTCATCATCCCGTCGAGTTCGGGCATATCCGGTGTGCGACCTCTTCCCATTGCGAACTCGGTCGCTACACCACCTGGAGCGACATTGCTACATCTCACGTCATGTTCTCTGAGCTCGTGGTCCAATGCCCGCGTAAGGCCAATCTGCGCGAACTTAGAGGCACAGTAGACGGCCTCATAAGGCAGACCTCTCCTCCCTGCCTCGCTGGCAACGGTGACGATGTCAGCACCGTCTGCTTCCATCAGATATGGAAGGGCTGCGCGCGTCGCGTAAATGGCGCCTTTGACATTGACGTCGATCATGTCTTCCAGCTCATCTGCGGGTAGGTCGAGGATGCTCCCATAAGACCCGACTCCGGCGTTGATTATCAAAATGTCCAGCCCCCCGAATGTTTCCGCAGTTGCGGCCGCGATCTCACTGATCGCAGAAAGGTTGCGAACATCGGCCTCCAAGGCGACAACGTTGTCCAATCCAAGGTCGTCGCCGCTACGCGAGGCCAGCCCGAGATTGACTCCGGCTTTGTTCAGTGCACGGGCGGTCGCCGCCCCGATCCCCCGGCTTGCCCCCGTAATGAGCGCTGTTCTTCCTCTTAGTCCGGCCATAGGACATCTCGCTTTCGTCGAAAATGGTGCTGCAGAACTCGATTAGCCGTGGAGATCGGCCAACTCGGAGCTAGTGAGCTCGCCCGGCAACTTTCCGACGATGATCATGGCTAGGACCTCGTCGGTTGTTACTTCATCCTTGTTTACCGTTCCAACTAATTTCCCCTGAAGCATCACGCTGATTCGATCGGCAAGATCGAAAACGTCATGGATGTCA
>DATDCF010000253.1:0-14677 GCA_036524475.1 Acidimicrobiia bacterium
TTCACGAGTTCGGCCACGTTCTCCATCAGAATCTGGGACGCACTGAGATCGCCCGGTTCTCAGGCACGAACGTCGAGCAGGATTTCGTCGAAGCACCTAGCCAGATCATGCAACATTGGGTATGGCGTTCTGAAGTGCTCAAGAAGTTCGCACGTCACTACGAAACCGGTGACCCGATCCCCGACGTGCTGGTCGAGAAGCTCGTGGAAGCGCGCCAGCTGAACATTGCCATCCACCAGCTACGCCAGCTCCAGTTTGGTTGGCTCGACCAGAGAATCCACGAGCCAGGAGACTCCAAGGATCTCGACAGGGCACTGGTCGACGCAGCCGAAATCTCACTGCTTCCCCACCCTGATGGAACCTTCTCGCTTGCCTCGTTCGGCCATTTGATGGGGGGCTACGACTCCGCCTATTACGGCTACATGTGGTCGGAGGTCTTCGGCGACGACATGTTCTCGATATTCGAGGAGAAGGGGGCGACCAATCCAGAAGTGGGTATGGCTTACCGCAAAGAAGTGCTGGAAAAGGGTGGGTCTCTCGATGCCGCTGAGATGCTGGAGAACTTCCTCGGCCGCCAGCCTGACAACTCAGCCTTCCTCAAGAAGCTCGGGATTGGCTAAATCCGGGTAGCCGTGGTCTAGAATGGTCACCGGCGGGGAACCATACGGATTCTCCCGACGTCTTAAATAAGAACCTGAAGGGGTTCGTCGTCCGAAACGACCCGTTGAAACGAATACACAGGCGTTTCCGATTCCCACCTATTTCGGAATCGCACGGCAAGACAGAACGTTTACCAATAAGAGAAACCCCAACCAGGAGGGGAAAAATGACCGATACAGTCAGAGGGGCCGCCATCAAAGGCGTGACCCGTCCATCAAAACGCTTTCATACCGGCCGCGTCTGCGCCAAAGGCGGATGCGACACCAGGCTTTCCCAGTACAACAAGGCCGAATACTGCCATGCCCATGCACCGGTGCGCTTTCCTCGTGTCCGCGGCAAGATCATGGACGAACAGGACGCCTGACCCCAACTTCCAAAACGTCGAGAGAACCCCGACACACCGTCGGGGTTCTTTTGCGTCGACATTGCGTGTAGCTTGGGGCCATGACCGCAAACCGCCCCAACGTCGTTGCGATGGTGCTTGCCGGTGGCACCGGAGCCCGGCTTATGCCGCTTACTCGCGATCGGGCCAAGCCTGCTGTTCCATTTGGCGGCCAATACCGTTTGATCGATTTCGCCCTATCCAACCTGGTCAACGCGGGCTATAGGCGGATCCTGGTGCTCACCCAGTACAAGAGCGACAGCCTGAACCGCCACCTCTCCCTCACCTGGCGTCTCTCCCCGCTGCTAGGCAACTATGTGACTTCGGTTCCCGCCCAGATGAAGGTGGGCGAGCGGTGGTTTCTCGGGTCGGCTGACGCCGTTTTTCAAAACCTCAACATCCTCCATGACGAGAAGCCCGACCATGTGTTCGTGTTCGGCGCCGACCACATCTATCGGATGGACCCGGCCCACATGCTCGAACAGCACGTCGACACCAAAGCCGGCGTCACGGTGGCCGGTCTGCGTGCCCCCATCGACCAGGCAGACCAATTCGGAGTCATTGAACGAGGTATTACTACGCAGATCGAAGCGTTTCGAGAGAAACCGAAAGACGCCAAACCGGTGCCGGACGATCCCAATTCTGTGCTCGCCTCGATGGGGAACTACATCTTCGAAGCGGAATTCCTCTACGACCTCGTCCAGACAGACGCGACGAACTCTTCGTCACGACACGACATCGGAGGTGATCTGATACCCGCATCAGTAGAAGCCGGCCGCGCCCACGTTTACGACTTCGCAGAGAACAGCGTGCCCGGTGACTCCGACCGTGACCGCGGCTACTGGCGTGACGTGGGGACGATCGACGCCTACTTCGAGGCTCATATGGACCTGGTGCGTCCCGAACCGGTGTTCAACCTCTACAACCAGAAGTGGCCGATCTACACAGCAAGCCAGAACGCTCCTCCCGCCAAAATCGTTGCCGAGGATGGAAGGGTCCCGGTGGTGGAAAACTCGATGCTCAGCGCCGGGGCAATCGTCTCGGGTTCGAACGTCGGAGACTCCGTCCTTTCACGACGAGTCCATGTCGAAGGTGGATCGACCATTGAGAAGTGCATCTTCCTCGACGATGTGAGGATTGGCCGGGGATCTGTGATCCGCAACGCCATCATCGACAAGAACGTCATCGTGCCGCCGGGAACCACGATTGGCGAGGATCCCGAAAGGGACCGGGCGCGGTTTGGACTCTCCCCGGGCGGGATCGTCACCATTGGCAAGAAGGACACGATCACCGAGCCGAACTGATCTCCTCATAGAGGTCGACATATTGCGAGGCGGGGGCAGCCCACGACCAGTCCTGGCCCATGCCCCTGCGGCGGATTGCCCCGCGGCGTCCGGTGGAGCGCCAGGCCTTCACCGCCCGGGTCAGTGCGTCGGCCACGCTGGCGGCATCGACTTCAGCAGCGACGAACCCGGTTCCCCGATCGGGCCTTGCATCAGAGTCGATGACGGTATCGTGGAGGCCACCGACATCGGTCACCACCGGTATCGTCCCGTACCGCATCGCCTGCATCTGTGTCAGGCCCGCCGGCTCAAAGCGACTCGGCATCAGATACAGGTCGCAGCCGGCGAAGATACGGTGCGAGAGTCCTTCGTCATATCCCTCCTTGAACACGAACCGATCGCTGCGCAGGGCGGCATAGTGGGCCATTTCGGCGAGGTCGCTCTCACCAGAACCGAGGAGCACCATGCGGGCTCCGACTTCATCGAGGATCCCGACCACGCTCAGGGCGATGTCGACGCCCTTTTGGCCGGTGAGCCGGGTGACCATTCCGATCATCGGTTCGTTGGTGTCGGGCCAACCGAGGTGGGCGGCAAGCTGGCGACGGATACGTCGCTTCCGACCGATCGATTCGGCGTCATAGCCGATGCCGACGTGGGGATCATTGGACGGATCCCATACTTCGGTGTCGATCCCGTTGAGAATCCCCAGAAAATCGCTCCCCCGGGCAGCAAGCGGGCCGCTGAGCCCGAAGCTGGTCTCCGGATTCAGAGCCTCCTCCGCAAATGTCGGGCTCACCGTTACCACCCTGTCGGCGAGGGCGATGGCACCGGTGAGGGGGTTCACGTCGCCGAACCACTCGTATGCTTCCGGGCGCCTCGTGAGTGCCTGGAGCCAGATTCCCGATGAGGTGCCCTGGTAGGCCAGATTGTGGATCGTCAGGACCGATGGCGGAGGGTCCGTCATCAGACCCAGCGCTGCCCCGGTATGCCAATCGTTTATGTGGAGTACGTCCGGAGAGGTCTCCAGGGCCCGCGAAGCGATGACCATTGAGAAGATGAAGAAGCGCAAATCGTTGTCGGGCCAACCTCGTCCGCCGGCATCGAGATAGGGGTGTGGTCGGTTCAACCTCTCTGACTCGACCAGGGAAACATCGAAGCCATCCAGATTGCCCGTGCGAATTCTGGCCTCGCCAGCCCACTCGGGCAGGTCGATCTCGGTCGTGGCTGCGTCATTCAGCGGAAGATTCCCATAATCCGGGAGGAGAACCTCGACTTCGATGCCCCGATTGCGGAGCGTGGCCACCAGCCCGGCGCTGAAGTCGCCGAGACCCCCGACTTTGACGAACGGGGCCAGTTCTGCGGTTGCGAACAGGATTTTCACGCAATTTCCCCGAGATAGAAGGGGAGCATTTCCCTCCACGTGACCCAGTCGTGGCGGTAGTCAGGCCAAATGTCAACTCGGTTAGGGATGCCCTTTTCCCCAAACGCCCTCGCCATGTTCCACGTCTGGTCCGGAGCCTCCCAGGCGCCAGAGCCTGTGGCCAACAGGACAAAGCGTCTGCGGATCCCCTCCAGGTGGACTCCATCCAGACCGGGCAGGAAGTGCAGTGGCGAGCTGAAGTAAAAGTCGTCGGTGAAACCTTCTCCGAACTGAGGAGAGAGGTCATATGTCCCGCTCATCCCGACCGCCACACGGAACACATCTGGGTACCGGCATATCGCAGAAATGGCGTTGAAGGCGCCGATCGAGGCTCCTGCCGCAATCAACTCGATATTGCCATCATTGCAATCTGCCCGAATCGCCGGAACCAACTCGTTTCGTATCGTGGAGGAGAAGGCATTGAACAGCCAGGCGGTGTGGGCCGGATCGCGACGCTCGAGCAAGCTCCGCCCCGCGACACTGTCTACCGAGTAGACCTTGATCCGCCCTGCGCCGAGTAGTGGCCCAAGAGCCTCGATCAGACCAAACCGCTCGATCTCTTCGGCGTCCCCTCCCGCGGTGGGAAACACCAAAACGGGACTCCCCATCTCACCCCATCGCACCAATCGCGCCTCACCATCGAGCGACTCCGAATGCCAGCTGTGGATCGATTTCACACGTCGAGCAGACGGTCGGACTCGGTCTTCCGCCACAGCTGGAGGAGTCCCCAGAAGTGTTCCGTGAACTCGGCGACCTCATGGGCCGGGAACATGGCTGCGACCTTGGTCGCCACGGCCTCCCTCGCCTTTTCGGTACCGATGTATTCGAGGGCGATCTCGTCGAGATGACCGAGGTGCGTCTCGCAGAACTCCTCGAACTTGTCAGTTTCATAACGCTCCCGGGCCAATCCTGCATAAGCCGTGAGCTTCTCTCGATAGGAGCGGTCGGAGTCGGCGATCGCGAAGTAGTCGGGCCACCGCAGGTCGAACGTCATCGGGCGCCGGAATGCGGCGCAGAAAAGTGTCCAACGGATCATCGATTTGACCAACCAGGGCAGGTGGAAGTGGAGCGAGGTCACCTGTGAGTCCGGGTTGCCATTGGCGAAGTCGATCGGAAAGAACTCTCCCCCGCGCCGCAACGTTTCACACGAGTTGAAATCCCACCCGAAGAACGAGTTGATAGTCAACGACATGTCCCGCAAGAGAAGCCACTCTTCGTTGTCGACGAAGTCGAATTCGACCAGATAACGCTCGTGCAAAGGGGCCTCAGGGTCGTACCGCATTAGGTTCACCTGAGGCCCAATCCCCAATGCCCTCACGAAGAGGTCATAAGGGTGCACTGCCTGCTGGAGGTGCATGATGCGGGTGCCACTCGAGTTGTAGGCGTCGCGCAACTGATCAGTGTTCTCCACCCTCGACACTCCCTCCCAGGCTCCGCCGTCGTATGGTTTCAGATAGGCCGGGTATCCAACCTCGTTCCCGATCTGGTCGAGGTCGAAAAGCTTTGCATATCGATCCAGGGTGAAGTCGAGGTCCGCTGATTCCTCGTACTCGCGGGGCGGGAGCAGCCAGGTCTCCGGAATAGGAAGTCCGAGACGGAGCATGGCGGCGTAGGAAGTGTGCTTCTGCATCGATTGGAGCGTGAAGGGACTGTTGAGGACATAGACATCATCCATCAGGATCGCCTTCTTGAGCCACTCCCGGGAGGTGTGGTACCAGGGGGTCAGCCGGTCGATAACCAGGTCATATGTGGCAGGCTGACGGAGGTTGAAAGGCTCGATGGTGACGCGTTCCACCTCAAAGCCGATCTCCTCGCCGCTCACCTTCAAGGGGCCTAGCTCAGCCACGATGTCCTCGAAGAATGCCGGCCAGCAAAGGTCGGCGCCGAGTGATAGCCCGATGCGTCTCATCTGTGTCACGCTACGAGACTAGGCGGATTGGAGCAGTGCGGAAAGGTCGGATTCCAGCGCGTCGCGCCAGCAGCGCCAGTGATGGCCGGCATTGATCTCCTGGTAGCTGACCCCGCCATGACGATCGGATAGGGCAGGTATGAGCGTGCGGTGGTCCTCGACCAGGCCGTCATATGTCCCGCAGGAGAAGACGAGCCGCTCCGGGAGTCGGTCGGCCTTGTCGATCCACCCCGGCAGCATCTCGGTTACGGGCCTGAGCACCGGTCCCCGCCTGAAGGGGCCTCCCAGGGCGCTGACGAAAGAGCCCGACTGCAACATCAGGCCCTCGAAAGCGCCAGGTGCCTCGTGGGCGGCGGAAAGCGAGGCGACGGCGCCGAGGCTTGCCCCTCCGGCGTACACCGGTCCAATATCCCAATCGGAAGATACCGCGGGAAGAACCTCCTCGAAGAGGTGGCGAGAGTGGAGTGGGTTGCCGACATACTCCTCGTTTCGAGCATGCGGCTGATGCAAAAGGACCGCCATCGGAGGGATTTGCCCCATCCCGATCAGCCAATCGAGGCAAGCCTTGAAGCCTGCATATCTCACATACTCAGGACCATCGTGGAGGACGAGCAAAGGCCACGGCTCCGATTCAACTGAGTCGTGGGGAATGAAAATCCGGTGGGTCCTTTCGTGTCCCCAAACGGAACTCTCTATCGCGTAGGGCTCAATCGTCCCAGCCGGGTCGGTTTCTGCGAGCCAGATCGGTGGCCGGTACTCCGGCCCGGAGGCGATCGAATTCGACCCGAACGGCGCGTTTGACCGCTCCGGATTTGTCGGATCGAGGATAAGCCTGCGCTTCCCGCCACGGGAAACGGCCAGCTTGTATTCGATGGTCCCGTCCGGGTCGAGAGGCACTTCGATGTACCAGACGTCACTGCCTTGGATTCGCCGCAGCGGACCCACCTCCGGAAAACGATCTTCCATGACCACAACATCCACGTGGTCAGCTTCACCTACGTACACAAAAGCCACGCCGTCGCTGGTCTGCAGGGGGGTGCGTTCGAGCCCGCCCGCGACGCGGTCGGCGACATGGGCAGAGCTTGTCTTCACTCCTCCAGCGTATTGGCACACCTGTCACTAAGCCGTATTTGACGCGCCGTCGAAACCGGCGATTACGCTCGCTGTGTGCATACGAACCAGGCTGATCGGGCTTTTCCATGCCGGTAAACGCAGACAGCCTCCTCACCGAGGACGACATTTTTCTCTGGAACGAAGGGACCCATCACCGGCTTTACGAGAAGTTGGGAGCCCATCCGACACCCGGAGGAACCCACTTTGCCGTCTGGGCCCCGAATGCCGACCGGGTTTCCGTGATCGGGGATTGGAATCATTGGGAGCCAGAGTCCGATCGGCTCTCGAGAAGGGGCACGTCTGGCATTTGGGAAGGGTTCGTTCCCGAGGCCCGTGAGATGGCCGCATACAAGTTTCGCATCGGAAACGGCAGGTTCGCGGTTTCCAAGGCCGACCCCTTCGGGTTCCATCATGAGACGCCCCCGGCGACGGCTTCGAAGATCTGGAGCCTTGATTACACCTGGAACGATCGAGCCTGGATGACAGCCCGGGCGGGGAGAAGTGCGCTCACCTCCCCGATCAGCGTCTACGAGGCCCACATCGGTTCGTGGAAGCGTCACGACGACCACCGGCCCATGACCTACCGGGAGCTGGCCGATGACATGCCCGCCTATGTGGCCGGGCTCGGGTTCACCCATGTGGAGCTGCTCCCCGTGATGGAACACCCCTTTTACGGCTCTTGGGGGTACCAGACCACCGGATACTTCGCTCCAACTTCACGTTATGGCACACCTCAAGACTTCATGGCCCTCGTCGATGCCTTCCATGAAGCTGAAGTCGGGGTGATACTCGACTGGGTCCCTTCCCACTTCCCCAGCGACGAGCACGGCCTCGCCTATTTCGACGGAACCCATCTCTTCGAGCACGCCGACCCGCGCCAGGGCTTCCACCCGGACTGGAAGACACTCGTCTACAACTACGGACGAAGCGAGATCCCGGCTTTCCTGATCAGCAGCGCCCTCTTCTGGCTGGACCGCTATCACATCGACGGTATCCGGGTCGATGCGGTGGCGTCGATGCTCTACCTCGATTACTCCCGAGAAGACGGAGCCTGGATCCCGAACCGGCACGGTGGAAATGAGAACCTCGAAGCCGTCCGGTTCCTCCAGGATCTCAACCAGGTTGCCTACCAGGAGTACCCGGACATCCAGATGATCGCCGAGGAGTCGACTGCCTGGCCGATGGTGTCGCGCCCCACCAACCTCGGTGGGCTCGGATTCGGCTTGAAGTGGGACATGGGTTGGATGCACGACACACTCGACTATCTGGCCCGCAACCCGATTTACCGGTCATACCACCACCATCAGCTGACATTCCGCTCGATGTACTCGTTCACCGAGAACTTCCTACTTCCCCTGTCCCACGACGAGGTGGTACACGGGAAGAAGTCGTTGTTGAGGAAGATGCCGGGCGACGAGTGGCAGCGATTCGCCAATCTGAGACTGCTGCTGGGAATGATGTATGGCGCACCGGGGAAGAAGTTGCTGTTCATGGGTGCCGAATTTGCCCAGGAGGACGAGTGGGACCATGAATCGCAATTGGATTGGGGGTCGAGGGCCAAATCCGGGCACGACGGCATCTCCCGACTCGTCGGCGACCTGAACCGCGTCTACAAAGAGACACCTGCGCTCCACGAGTACGACTGCGATCCGTCGGGATTCTTCTGGGGTGAGCCCAATGACTCGGCAAATGGGGTGATCGCACATTTCCGCGCCGGCTCGAGTGGTGGACCTGTTCTCGTGGTCCACAATATGACGCCGGTGCCCCATGTTGGATACCGCATCGGCGTGTCTGCTCCGGGGAGGTGGGTAGAGATACTCAATACCGACGCCGAGATCTACGGCGGGTCGGGATACGGAAACTTCGGGGTGCTCACCACCGCCGAGCCGCCAATCGAGCATCGCGGGTTCCCCCATTCGGTCGAGGTCACCATCCCGCCGTTGGCCACCGTCATGCTCCGCTATGACGCGGGGTCTCCCCCTTCCTCCCCTTTGAATCTCCCCCCGGAGGAACGACGGGGGAAGTGGGACCGTCCCCGAAAGGGGGCGGTTTCGAGGGGGGAGTCCGGACTTTCAGAACCGTGAACCCGGCTCCGGTGATGCTTTGAGTCCCCCTTCCCCCGGCTCCTCCGTCGGCGGGTACTTCCCCCTGAAGGGGGAAGAAATGGACGCGCGTAGATAGTGGAGCGGTTCGTCTGTATTCACGGCCATTTCTATCAACCACCCCGGGAAAACCCGTTCACCGGAGAGGTCCAGGATCAGCCGGCCGCACACCCCTACCCGAACTGGAATGAGCGGATCAACGCCGAGTCATATGCGCCCAACCTCAAGGCGCGGATCCTCGACGAGCAGGGAAACCTGGCGGGGACGGTCAACAACTACGGCTGGATCTCCTTCGATGTAGGCCCGACGCTGCTCTCGTGGCTTCAGGATCATGCTCCCGACACCTATCGCGGCATTATCGAGGCGGACCGGCTTTCGATGACCAACTTCGGCAGCCACGGCTCGGCAATGGCCCAGAGCTACAACCACACGATCCTCCCGCTCTCCACCGACCGGGACAAGCGCACCCAGGTCAAGTGGGGAATCGCCGACTTCAAACACCGATTCGGCCGGGATCCCGACGGGATGTGGCTCCCGGAGGCGGCGGTCGACACCCGCACTCTGGAAATCCTCTCCGAGGAAGGAATCGCCTTCACCGTCCTGTCTCCCTATCAGGCGGTTGTGGTGGAAGAACCCTCGGGGGAGTTGGACGTGAGTGATGGGAGTATCGACCCCCGGGTTCCCTATTTCGTTCAGACCGCACCCGGAAGACGGATTGCCATCTTCTTCTATGATGGGCCCCTGTCTCAACAGATCGCCTTCAACGGGCTCCTAGAAGACGGGCACCGGCTGGCCGGGGCCCTGGTCGGGGCGTTCGGTGCCAGCTCGGCGGAACCGGTGATGGTCAACGTCGCCACCGATGGGGAGACCTTCGGCCATCACCATAAATTTGGTGAGATGGCCCTGGCGACGGCCATCGAGACCCTCAGGTCGGATCCGGGTCTCAGGCTCACCAACTACGCCACTTACCTGGCGTCACACCCGCCGCGGCGACAGGTTCGAATAGCTGAATCCTCATCGTGGAGTTGCTCGCACGGGGTGGAGAGATGGCGCTCCAACTGCGGTTGTTCCACGGGAGGAGAACCGGGCTGGAACCAGGAGTGGCGAGGTCCTCTTCGGGTCGCGCTCGACTGGATGTACCAGGACGTCAGTAACGACTTCGAGACGTCAGGGCAACGCTACCTCGGCGATCCCTGGGCGGCCCGGGACGACTACATCGATGTTCTCCTCGGAGGCTCACGAGCGGACTTCCTCGAGCGACACGGAGTTGATGGCGTCGCCCCCGAAGACGAGGAAAAGGTCTGGGTCCTCCTGGAGATCCAGCATCGGGCCATGCTCATGTACACATCCTGCGGGTGGTTCTTCAACGATATTGCGGGTCTCGAGTCGACCTTTGTGTTGAGACAGGCTGGTCGGGTCATCGAGTTGATGCGGAGCCTGAACGGGCACGACCTCGAGCCAGTATTTCTACGGCATTTGGATCGGGCGGTCTCGAATCGCGGTGTCACCGGTCGGGAGATCTTCGCCACCGAAGTCGCCCCATTCATGCTGGCCTGACCCGGTCAATCGCTATTGGCCTGCGCCACCCTGGCCAACGCCGGGGTGTAGATTCTCTCCTGATAATCCTGCAACATCCGAGCAGCGGTTACCAATGGACCGAGCGTCCGCCAGGAGTGCCTGATGCGCCCCAGGAAAATGGATCGTCCGCCGTGGTACTCCTCTGCCATCGACCCGATCAGTCCGAGCAGGGCTGCGGATTCCTCGGTGTCGCGTTCCTCAGGGTCTTGTTGAAGACTTGCCGGAACCACCCATCCGTTATTCCCGTCGTACATTTCGGCCCACCACCCATCGAGAATCGAGCAGTTCAAGCCGCCGTTGAGAGCAGCCTTCTCGCCACTGGTCCCTGACGCCTCCCGTGGCCGGATCGGGTTGTTCAGCCAGACGTCACAACCCTGGACCATGACCCGGGCCACGTCCATGTTGTAGTCGGGGAGAAAAGTGAAACGATTTCGGGAGGCCTCGGAGCCGGCAAAGCCAGCGATCTCGGCAACGAGAGACTTGCCCGGCTCGTCGGCGGGGTGAGCCTTGCCCGAGAACACGATGTGGATAGGGCTCTCGTCATCGGCGAGGAGGGCCTGGAGTGCCTCCGTCTGGCGAAGCATCAGAGTCGCCCGCTTGTAGGGAGCAAAGCGGCGAGCAAACCCGAGGACCAGCGCATCGGGGTCGAGCTTGTGCCCGGTTGAGCTCTTGACCACTTCGGCGAGGTGCAACGTGGCCGACCGGCGTGCGTCAACGAGAAGTGTGTCGGTGATCTGGTCGACCCGATCCCACGCATGCGGATCGCCCTCGGACCATGATGGCCCCAGGTGATCGTCGAAGGTGGCCTGGAGGATGGGATTCGTCCAGGTCCGGGAATGGACTCCGTTGGTCACATGAGTTATTTCCCGGGCAATGCCGACGCCGGCGAACATCTCACGGCTCACTTCTCCGTGGAGTCGGGAAACCCCGTTGGCGGCACTCGACACTCTCAGGCAGAACGCCGCCATGTTGAATTTGTCGCCGTCGTCCGGGTCTTCTCCGAGGTGCCACAACTCATCGGCCAGGATGCCCCAGCGGCTAGACCAGACCTCGAGATAGGGCCCGATCAGCTCGCGGTCGAACCGATCGATGCCGGCCGGTACCGGGGTGTGAGTAGTGAATACGAGTCCACGACGAGCCGATGTCACGGCCGTAGGGAAGTCGGAGCTCTCCAAACCACGATCGATCAGCTCCAATGCAAGGAAGCCAGCGTGACCCTCATTGAGATGGTGGACTTCGATGTCGAGGCCGAGAGCAGCCAACGCCCGAGCCGCTCCCACGCCCAGAACCATCTCCTGATCGAGCCGGTGTTGGGAATCTCCCTCGTAAAGCCGGTCGGTGATTCGACGATCGGACAGACTGTTGGCATCCACGTCAGTGCTCAGCAATAACAGCCGAACCGACCCAACCGCCACAGACCACACCCGAGCAAGTACTTCGCGTCCCGGGAAAGGGACCCCGACATCGATGCCGGTGTCCTCGGCCCCGATGTAAAACGGCTCCAGAGCGCCGTACGTCTCGTGCTGACGTCCCTCTTCGATGACCTGGCGAAACACGCCTTCCGAATAGAGCAAACCAACCCCGATCAGGGGAATTCCGAGGTCGCCGGCAGCTTTGAGGTGGTCGCCCGCCAGAACGCCCAGACCGCCGGAGTAGATGGGTATGAGAGTCGAAAGTCCGAACTCCGGGGAGCAATAGGCGATGGTCGGGGAGACCTCCTTGATGCTGTCGCGGGTCGCTAGGAGCCGGGCCAACTCTTCCCGGAACTCCTCGTCCTCGCCCAGCGCAGTGATCTCTTCGGTCTCGAGCCTGTCGATCACACGGAGCGGATGATCATAAGGGCCCGACCCTGACAACGTCCGGAGAAAGCGCTCGGCCGAGTGATCCCAAGTCCAATACTGATTCGAGGCGAGGCGGCGAAGATCAGCGCGCAGATTTGAAGGGCTCAACCGGTTCCTACCTGATGTTTCGGGGGCGGCGGAAGTTTAGAACGACGCTCCGGCTAAGCCCCGGATCTGGTCATCCGGCTCACCGATGGTCTGACATCGATTGGGGTCGTCACATCGTGACGGATCGAGCTTCTTCGCGTTCTCGATCATGTCACCCAGATGCGACCTGGTCCGGTGAAGCTCTTCGATCTGGTGTTCCACCGCACTCATGTGCCCTTCGAGGAGCGCAATAGTGTGATGGCATGTTGTCTCGCCACGATCTCTCAGGGTGAGAATCGTCGAGATCTCGTTCAGTGCCAGCCCGGCGGATTGGGCGTCCTTGATGAACTTGAGACGGTCAACCGATTGTTGACCGTAAACCCGATATCCATTCGCCGCCCGATCGGCTACCGGAAGAAGACCTTCCGCCTCATAGAACCTGATTGTCTTGGTGGATACGCCAGTGTTCGTGGCCAATTGCCCGATTCGCATATTCCAAGCCTAGCCCACTTGACCTTCCAGTCGACTGGAAGCTATATACTGGTGGCCATGAGCCAGATTTCCCTTCAGGTACCCGAGGTGCACTGCGACCATTGCAAGTCCAGCATCGAAGGGGCCGTCGCTCTGATTCCCGGTGTGCGATCGGTCGAAGTCGCCATTGCTAATGCCACAGTCGACGTGGATTTCGATGAGTCGACCGCCGACATCGCAGACATCAAGAAAACCATTGAGGAGCAGGGCTACGCCGTCTTCGGATAATCGCGCGACCGAGACACTCAACTTCGACGTGGACGGCATGACCTGTGCCACGTGTGCGACCCGTGTCGAAAGGATCCTGACCCGCCAGGAAGGCGTCGATGGTGCATCGGTCAATCTTGCGACGGCCACCGCCCAGGTCCAAGTCCGGCCAGGGTCGGACCCGACCGATCTGGTCTCGGCCGTCGACAAGATCGGCTACACGCTCACCCACCACCGTCCCGAGGAGTCTCCGCGGGACATGCTGGAGCACTATCACGGGGACGAGGAGACACAGTGGCGGAGATTCTGGATCTCAGCGGCCCTCACCCTGCCGGTTCTAGTTCTCTCGATGCTGGGGCCGGAGACGATGTGGAGCGGTGTCATCCAGTGGATCCTGGTGACGCCGGTTGTGTTCTGGGCAGGATGGCAATTCCACCAGGTCGCCTTACGACTCCTACGTCATGGTGCGGCCAACATGGACACGTTGATCTCGCTAGGAGCGGTTTCTGCCTACACATTTTCCATTTGGGCGCTCGCCAACGATGGGCACCTCTTCTTCGAGACTGCAGCTGTCATCGTCACTCTTATCACTCTGGGGCGCGCTTTTGAGGCGAGGGCAAAGGGACAAGCCTCGTCGGCGATTCATCGTCTTATCGGATTGAGCGCCCGGGAAGCGAGGGTCATCACCTCAAACGGGGAGAGAATGGTCCCGGTCGAAGATGTCATGCCCGGCGACGTGATGCTCGTTCTCCCGGGCGAAAAGATTCCTACCGATGGTGTGATCGCCAGCGGAGAGACCTCCATCGACGAGTCGATGCTCACCGGGGAATCCGTGCCTGTCGACAAAGGCCCGCTCGATGCAGTCTTCGGCGCAACGGTGAACTTCCAGGGCCGGATCGAAGTGAAGGCAACCGCGGTGGGAGCCGACACCGCACTCGCCCAGATCGTGAAAATGGTCGAGTCCGCCCAAGGGTCCAAGGCGCCGATTCAGCGGCTCGCCGACCGGATCGCATCTGTGTTCGTCCCGGTGGTGATCGTTATCGCCGTAGTCACCGTCCTTGTCTGGCTGGCCCTCGGCAACCCGGTTGCCGATGCATTCACTGCGGGCGTGGCGGTATTGATCATCGCGTGCCCGTGCGCTCTGGGACTTGCCACGCCAACGGCGATCATGGCCGGGAGCGGGCGCGGGGCTGAGTTGGGGATTCTCTTCAAACGGGCGGAGGTCTTCGAGGAAGCGACCAGAGTCGATGCCGTTTTGTTTGACAAGACCGGCACCCTGACGACGGGCGTGATGGAAGTCACCGACATCAGCACCGATGAAGATATCCACCAATTCCTGCGGCTCGTTGCAACGGTCGAGAACTCCTCCGGCCACCCGATCGGTAGGGCGATTGCGCTGGCAGCCGATGAACGGAATGTCGAACTCGCCGAACCCGAAATCGTTACGAGCTATTCGGGTTCTGGCGTTTCCGGACACGTCGACGAGATCGAGGTGTTCGTGGGTAAGCCTTCGCTCATGGCTGAGAACGACCTGGCGGTGGCTGAAAGCGACACCAGGAAATTC
>DATDCF010000254.1:0-3156 GCA_036524475.1 Acidimicrobiia bacterium
TCTCCAAAGTCGTCTTGACACGCTTACGGTGTATGTATATGTTTACACCGTACGCTTACAGTGTACGCATACGATGTATGTTTATCAAGAGGAGAACAGAGATGGCATTGGGAACAGAGGCGTTGGCCCGGGCAAGCGCCAGAAAACCATGGAGAACATTGGGGATATGGGTCGCTCTACTGGTATTGGCCGGAGTGGCATCATCGGCACTTCTTGGTGACGCCCTCACCGCCAGTATCGAATTCACTGACGCTCCCGACTCAGTGCGCGCCCAACAACTCGTCGATGAGATTCGGGGTGAGCCGGGTGATTCGGAGTTCGTGGTGGTCGCTTCAGATTCAACTACTGCAGACGACCCGGTCTATGTCCAGTATGTCACCGATATCCAGACAGCTCTGGCCGCCTCGACAGCAGTCCAGTCGGTGGGCTCGTATCTCACCGAGGACGGCCCGGTTTCCGAGTCCGGAACTGCTGCCCTCCTTCCGGTGGAACTGGCCGGGTCCGACCCCGACGAGTTTGCCGCCAACGCCGAGACCCTCCGAGAAGAAGTCCATGCGATCGAGGCACCCGACGGATTCGAAGCGCTGATCGCTGGCCCTGCCACGTTTAATAACGATTTCAATACGGTGGCCGAGGAAGATCTCCGCACCGGGGAGACAGTCGGCATCATCGTTGCGCTGATCGTGCTTGTGTTTGTCTTCGGGACCGTCGCCTCTGGTGTCATCCCCATCATCCTCGGAGTCGTGTCCATCGCCGTCGCCATGGGACTCGCCGCGCTGGTGGGTCAGCTATTCGACCTCAGTTTCTTCATCACAAACATGATCACCATGATCGGACTCGCCGTCGGTATCGACTACTCACTGTTCATCGTCTCTCGTTACCGGGAGGAACGTGACAAGGGGTACGAGAAGGTCGAAGCAATCGGACGCTCCGGTGCTACTGCGACACGAGCCGTGTTCTTCTCAGGGATGACTGTGGTGCTAGCGCTTGTCGGGATGCTCCTCGTCCCCAACACGCTCTTCCGCGCCCTCGGGCTCGGAGCCATCCTCGTCGTGGTTGTCGCAGTCATCGCCTCGATGACCCTGCTCCCGGCGGTGTTGTCGGTCATGGGCGACAGGATCAACGCATTGAAGGTCCGACGCCGCGGATCACTGGAGAGCCAGGGCCGGTACTGGGATCAGATCACCAAGACCGTGATGAAACGGCCGGTGATTTCGATGGTCTTGTCGGTGACAGTGTTGCTGGTTTTTGCGTCCAGTTTCCTGTCCATCGAGACAGGACTCGCTGGCGTCTCCACGATGCCTGATGAAATCGAGTCGGCTCAGGCATTCGCTGTTCTCGAGAGCGAGTTCGAAGGTGGGCTTGCCTCCCCGGTTGAGATCGTCGTCACCGGGGGTGATGTCGAAGCCACTACTGCCAGAATCCAAACTGCTCTGGCCGCTGATCCTGCCTTCGGGCCTGTGGCGGTCGACCCGGCATCGACAGATGCGATCACCGCTCTGGCGGTCCAGCTCCCCGGCGATGTTGCCTCAGCCGAGTCGATGGAAACCGTCCGTCACTTGAGGGATGAACTCGTCCCCGCAGCCGTGGCCTCCGAGAGCGAGGTGTTCGTGGGTGGACAGACTGCCATAACCATCGACCTCGTCGACCAGACGGATGACTACACCCCGATCGTCTTCGTTGTCGTCCTGGGGTTGTCTTTCCTCCTGTTGATGGTGGCCTTCCGCTCGGTGGTCATCCCGGCGAAGGCGATTGTGATGAACCTTCTGTCGGTAGGCGCCGCGTACGGGTTGGTGGTTGCATTCTTCCAGACCGGGGTTGGCCCTGATTGGGTCAAGAGCATTGCATCTGCCCTCGGTTTCACCCAGGTGGACGCGATCGAGGCATGGATCCCGTTGTTCTTGTTCTCGGTCCTGTTCGGACTGTCGATGGACTACCACGTGTTCCTGCTGTCGAGGATCAAAGAGCATTTCGACATCACCCGTGACAACACCGAGTCTGTCGCCTACGGGCTGCGGACCACTGGTGCGCTGATCACAGGGGCCGCCGCGATCATGGTTGCGGTATTCGCAGGGTTCGCCGCCGGGCGGCTGACCAGCTTCCAGCAGATGGGCTTCGGACTCGCCGTGGCCGTGCTTTTGGATGCGACCATCGTCAGGACCATCCTGGTTCCTTCCACGATGAAGCTGCTGGGGTCCCGCAACTGGTACTTCCCGAAGTGGCTGGAGTGGATCCCCAACGTGTCAATCGAAGGTCACCTCGACGACCCCGATTTCGAGATCAGCCTCCAAGAGACGGCACTGGTGAACTAGCCCCCGATGGTTGGGAGCATGACAATCGCGTTGTGCTCCTGCCGCCCTTCTCTTCATTCCCCTCGCTTTACAGATCTATGCCGGGTTCCACTACGGTCGACCGGGTGACCGAAACTTTTCCGGGGCCTTCCGAGTTGGGTCGTTCTGTGGTGGTCCGATCGGGCTCTCCGGTTCCGGACGGGTGGGAAGAAAGCGATCGTCTCGTCGTCGACGCCGGGGTCTACGACGATCCAGCCCGCCTCCTCGAAATACAACGACGCTACGTCCGTCGCATCCCAACGATCTTTGAGCTGTCCGTGCCGGCGGAGGAGTTGAATCTCCCGGAGTCAACTGACGAAGATCCGGTCGTCCTTGGCAGCGAATTCACTTTCCTCGCCGAGCTGCTCACCAAATCGCTCTGGCACAACTCCTATGACGCCACCCAAGGGGACCCGATCTGGTGGTGGGCACGAAAGGCGGAAACATGGATTGAAGCCCGTGTCGATGGGCCTGCCGACATCATCCTCCGCGACAGCATCCCGGTGTGGCTCGACGGCGGACCCCGCCAACCCATGTCCCTGGACCATGGCGTCGTCCACCACGAGACCCTTGAGCTAGGGCGGGCGAACCCGGTCCCCCCACCGATGAAGCCCCGAGCAGACCTCGCTCCCGATCAGTTGGCCGCGGTCTCTCATCTGGCCGGGCCGGCCCGAGTAATCGCACCGGCAGGTTCGGGGAAAACCCGGGTCCTGACAGAGCGCATGCTCCATCTCGTCGAGGACCGCGGCGTCGAACCGGAGATCATCACGGCAGTCGCATACAACCGGAGGGCCGCCGCGGAGATGAAGGAGAGGCTTCCCACGCG
>DATDCF010000255.1:0-13974 GCA_036524475.1 Acidimicrobiia bacterium
CATCCTGCGCGTCCGACTCCAACAGAAGCGGATCCGCAGCAGCACCACCAGCATCAACAGCATCGAGCACACCCTGCCAAGCGGCAGCGTTGAAACTGCGGTCATCGACACCAGCCAGGTCCGTCACCAGACAGGTCACAACTGCCTCGGCCGTTTCACCCAGCGTCGTTGTCGTCTCTTCGCCGGCCGTAGTCGTCGTGTCTTCGCCAACGGTCGTTGTCGTATCGCCGGCAACAGTTGTGGTGCTATCTCCGCCGTCGCCGTCACCACAGGCCGCGAGGACCAGGGTAAGGACGCCAAGAAGAGCAATCACTCGTACATATCTTTTCACGTTGTTATTTCCTCCGTGATGTGTGAATAAGGACGGAGTAGTCCGTCCGCAATGCAGGTTAGTGGGGGAAAACAATCTATGACGATGGGAGCGTCCGGAGACGGGCGTCATATCAGAGTCGAGAGATCCTCTCCACCAGCAGGTCGTAGAAGCGATCCGAGTCGATCTCGTTCATCACGGTTGCGTTGGGCGGGCCGTCGGTCACTCCCCACCAGTCAACGACCGTCATCCCCAGGGTGGGTCCCGACGACATATCGATCTCCACAGCCACTTCCTTGCCGTGAAACAAGTCGGGCTCGAGCAAGTAGGCGATAACGGTGGGATCGTGGAGGGGGCCTCCGGGAATATCGTATTTGTTCTTGTCCCACCGGTCGTAAAAGCCCAACATACCGGCCACCGCATCACCAGCCCGGGTACCGAGATCGCTGAAACGCTGCAATCGAGCTGGCGTGGTGAGAGCCTTGTGGGTGACGTCCAGCGGCATGAGGACCTTGGGGATGGAACTGGAAAAAACAACATGGGCCGCATGAGGGTCCACGTAGATATTGAACTCAGCGGCAGGGGTCGTGTTGCCGCCCTCGAAGAACCCGCCGCCCATCATGACGATCTCGGAGATGTTGTCGACGATGGAGGGCTCCCGGACCAGCGCCAGCCCGACATTGGTGAGCGGGCCGAGGGTGCAAAGTGTTACCGGCTCTGCAGATGCGAGGACGATTTCCACGATCTTGTCGACCGCGTGCCCCGGGGCTTCGCTGATATTGGGCGGAGGCAGGTCGGCACCGTCGAGCCCTGTGGGGCCATGTACATACTCCGCCGTGACCAGGTCCCGCACCATCGGTCGGACCGAGCCCCGATAAACCGGGACTTCTGTCCGACCAGCGAGTTCAACCAGGGCGAGACTGTTTATCACCGTCAGGTCGAGAGGCACATTTCCGGCGACGGCGGTGATCCCCAGGATGTCGAGTTCTTCGGGCGAGGCGAGGGCGAGAAGGATGGCGACGGCGTCGTCCTGGCCCGGGTCGGTGTCGATGATTATCGGTTTGCTGATCCGAAGAGGGTATCAAACGCCGAGGAGGGCCTCAACGTCGCTGCAATGGGGCATCCCCGCCTGTGCCCCCGGCTCGGAGACGGCGAGCGCCCCCGCGGCTGAGGCGAATCTGACAGCCTCACTAATTTGGGTGCCGCGGCTCAACGAGAAGGCGAAGGCGCCACAGAAGGCATCGCCGGCGCCGGTGGGGTCGATTGCGTCGACCGGGAATGAGGGGACTGAGGCGAACCCGTCTCGATCGATGAGAACAGCCCCGTCGCCACCCAAAGTGACCACCGTTGTGTCTCCAGGACGGAGCGACCGGGCGGCCTGCACCACATCATCGACAGAATCGAGGGTCACTCCGCCAGCCATGAGGGATAGTTCAGACCGGTTCGGGATCAGAACACCAACTCTTTCCAAGAGATGTCCAGGGAGAACCTGCGCCGGCGCGGGATTGAGTACGAAAGTGCCAGTTGCCAACTCTGCTACCGCTTCAACCGTTTCGAGTGGTATCTCCAATTGGGCGAGAACGACGCTGGCACCCGAAATGACATTGGCATGGCTTGCAATGTGCTCGGGAGTTATTCGCATGTTGGCCCCTGAATTACCGACGATGGTGTTCTCGGCGTTGGAATCGATGGTGATCACGGCGATTCCGGTGGCGGCATCGGAGTCGGTGTCAACAGCCGCCACATCCACACCCTCGCCGGCAAGGCCGCTCAACAATGCGGCCCCCCATTCGTCCCGACCCAGGCGTCCGACCAACGCAACGCGTCCCCCGAGACGGGCGACAGCCACCGCCTGATTGGCACCCTTTCCGCCGGGACCGAAGAAGTGACGGGAACCGATGAGAGTTTCGCCCGGCATCGGAAGACGGGGCGTCATCACACTGATGTCGTAGTTGATCGATCCAACCACAACCACATCAAATTCCATGAGAACAACGGTAACCAGCAAGAAGCTGACTGTTCGGCTGCGCTTGCCAGTTCCCCAACTCCTCCCCATGAGGCGGAGCCGATAGGGGGAGGTGGCCATTCCGAGCAGGAATGGCCGGAGGGGGACGGAGAACTTCGCGCGCAAGGCTCAAGTTGGTGCTAGAAGAGGTGCCCCTTTGGGGATGGGGTGAGAGGCGCGGCTATTCGACCTGAGGTAGGAGCTCGCTGTTGAGGGTCAGCAACGGTATGAGGCTGACGTCGACGAGGCTGGCGTATTCCCAATGCCATGGTTCCTGGGTTCGGCGACCGCAGTGTGCCCATGGGGGATGGACCCATCCGTACTGAAGGGCGTTCGACTGGAGCCACAAAAAGGCCCGGTCCTTGCATTTCAGCTCACCGCTCCCATCACTGAAGTCGACCGCGCGACCCCATCCGTGATTTGATTCCCCGGCGCGCGCCGTGGGCGGGCCCGTGCACACCCGGTAGTTCCGGGTTCCCACTTGGTACTTCTCGCCGGTGATGGGGTCTGCCTCATACTGTGGAACGTCCGTGAACGGGCAGCGACGGTTGTAAGCCGACTTCTGGTGGTTAAAGGTGCGATAACAGTCGATTGGTTCCAGGTGGACGCCGGCTCGCTCGGCAGCATCCATCATCAATGCATATGTGTACGCAGCGTCGCGCTCGAGGATGCAGCCCTTGTATGACATCATCCGGTCGGAATCCATCCGCCCGTTGACATAGCCGTCCATCTCCAAATCGACAGTCAATGCCTGATCGCTTGCCGGCACGTAGTCGACCGAAGCCGGAACCCCGGCGAGCGCAACAGCAAAGATGAGGGAAGTAAAAATCGCGGGCATAGAGACCTTGCCCTAATCAATCGGGTGTCGAACCTGATTTCTTGAGGATTTACTGGTCTGTGCCGGCGAGTTCGACCGGAAGTGAGTCGCTCGGTGTGAACGCTTCGAAGGTCAATTCGGTGTTATCCGCGTCGAATCCAACGAGAATCGTGGTCCCGGCCTTGAACTCACCGAGCAGCACCCGCTCCGACAGGGGATCTTCGACGAGGCGTTGAATCGCCCGCCGCAGGGGTCGTGCCCCGAGTTCGGGGTCATAACCCTGGGTTCCGAGGTGTTCTTTCGCATCGTCGGTCAGAACCAGGTCGAGTTTCTGTGCAGTCAATTGATTTCTGACACGTTCCAACATCTGGTCGACGATGAGCTTCAGCTCAACCATGTCGAGTTCGTGGAACACGATGATGTCGTCAATCCGGTTGATGAACTCTGGCCGGAAGTGCTTCTTGAGTTCCTCGGTGACCTTCCCCTTCATGTATTCATATGAGTGCTCTGCGTCCTCGACGTGGAATCCGACAGCTTTCTTGTGCAGGTCCCTGGTACCGAGGTTGGACGTCATGATGATCACGGTGTTCTTGAAGTCGACAGATCGCCCCTGGGCGTCGGTTAGTCGACCCTCCTCGAGGATCTGGAGCAGCGTGTTGAACACGTCGGGGTGGGCCTTCTCGATCTCGTCGAAGAGAACTACCGAGAATGGCTTCCTCCGGACCGCCTCGGTCAACTGCCCTCCCTCGTCGTACCCCACATAGCCGGGAGGTGAACCAACCAATCGGCTCACGGTGTGCTTCTCCATGTACTCAGACATGTCCAGCTGGATGAGTGAGTCTTCCTGTCCGAACAAGAACTCGGTGAGCGCCTTCGCCGTCTCGGTCTTCCCGACCCCGGAGGGGCCGAGGAATATGAATGAGCCGGCCGGACGACGGGGGTCCTTCAATCCGGCGCGGGTGCGTCGGATTGCCTTCGACACCGCTTCGATAGCGTCGTGCTGACCGATGATGCGCTTGTGGAGCTCTGACTCCATCTGGACGAGACGGGCGGTCTCTTCGTCGGTGAGGCGATGAACCGGGATGCCGGTCCACTGTGCAAGGACCTCGGCAATACCTTCCTCGTCGATGACCCAGCCACCTACCGAAACCTCGGCCTCGCGTGCGGCGCGGTCGGTGAGGAGGACCCGCTCTTCGTCTCTGAGCACGGCAGCTCGTTCGTAGTTTTCAGTGCTGACGGCGTCTTGCTTGTCGAGGCGGACAGTCGATAGCTTCTCATCGATTTTGGTGATCTCGGGGACGTCGCTGTCGCGATGAATCCTGGTCCTCGAGCCTGCCTCGTCGATCAGGTCGATTGCCTTGTCGGGAAGGAAACGATCGGCCAGGTAGCGGTCAGCAAGGTTGGCCGCCGAAACGATTGCCTGATCTGTGAAACGAACAGAGTGGTGGGCCTCATAACGATCCTTGAGCCCCATCAGAATTGAGATGGTGTCACTGACTGATGGTTCATCGACCTGCACCGGCTGGAACCGCCGCTCCAGAGCGGAGTCCTTCTCGAGGTATTTGCGGTACTCCTCGAGGGTCGTGGCACCGACCGTTTGAAGTTCGCCACGGGCGAGCATCGGCTTGAGAATCGAAGCTGCGTCGATCGCGCCTTCTGCTGCGCCTGCCCCGACCAGGGTGTGGATCTCGTCGATAAAGAGAATGATGTCTCCGCGATTCTTGATTTCTTTTAGAACCTTTTTGAGACGCTCCTCGAAATCGCCGCGGTAACGGGACCCGGCAACCAACGCGCCGAGGTCGAGGGTGTAGAGATTCTTTCCGTGGAGGTTTTCCGGAACGTCCTTGGCTATGATCCGCTGGGCCAGCCCCTCGACGATTGCAGTTTTGCCGACACCCGGCTCACCGATGAGGACCGGGTTGTTCTTGGTGCGTCGGGAGAGGATTTGCATTACCCGCTCGATTTCGCGGTTGCGACCGATCACGGGGTCGAGCTTGCCTTCCTTGGCGAGACCCGTCAGGTTACGGCCGAATTGGTCGAGAACTGTGGAACCCGACGATGACGACTCGCTCCGGCTGCCGGAACCTGATGCCTGGGGAGCCTGCTCTTCACTACCCCCGGGCCCGGAGAGGAGCTGAATCACTGTCTGGCGGACCTTCTGGAGTTCGGCGCCCAGTTGTTGCAATACCTGGGCGGCCACGCCCTCGCCCTCACGGATGAGACCGAGCAGGATGTGCTCGGTGCCGATGTAGTTGTGGCCCAATTGAAGGGCCTCACGGAGACTGAGCTCCAACACCTTTTTAGCGCGCGGCGTGAATGGGATGTGGCCCGACGGCGACTGCTTGCCCTGTCCGATGATCTTCACCACTTCGTCCCGAACCGAAGTCAGATCGATGTCGAGGCTCTCGAGTGCCTGCGCGGCTATGCCTTCGCCCTCGTTCAATAAACCGAGCAAGATGTGCTCGGTCCCGATGTAGTTGTGATTGAGTAGCCGTGCCTCTTCTTGGGCCAAGACGACGACCCGTCGAGCACGGTCGGTAAACCGTTCAAACACCTTGGTCTCCTAACCCTGACATACCGAAGTTTACCACCGGCACGATTATTCCCATCTCTTCGGAATCATGCTGCTGTTCACGTTGTAATACCATCGGCAACAATGGAAGACCTCCAAAGCATCATTCGTATTCCCCGAATCTGGGATTCGTTGGCGCTCGTCGAAGAACGATTGCTCGAGGCAGCCACCGCCGACGATGCGTATCTGACCAAGATCGCCCAGCACTTGCTGCTCGCCGGAGGCAAGAGATTCCGGCCACTGCTGTCACTTCTCGCGGCCGAGTTCGGCCCCAACGACGACGGGAGACCGGTCGAAGCGGGAGTTGCCGTTGAGCTGATTCATGTTGGTTCGCTCTACCACGACGATGTCATCGACGAGTCAGACACCCGCCGCGGCGCTCCTTCGGTGAACGCCAACTGGTCGAACTCGGTTGCCATCCTCGCCGGGGATTTCCTGATGGCCCGCGCATCGGAGGTCGCTGCGACGAATCTCAGTCAGGAGTCGGTTCGACTGCTCGCCGCAACCTATGCAGACCTCGTCGAGGGGCAAACCCGGGAGCTCCAGTTAGAAGGAGATTTCGCCCACTCCATCGAGGACTACGAGAAGGTGATCGGTGGCAAGACCGCGTCCCTGGTCCGGACGTCGGCCCGGTTGGGGGCGATGGCGGCCGATGCCGAATCCAGAGTGGTCGAGGCCCTTTCGACCTGGGCATGGGAAGTGGGGATGGTTTTCCAGATCGCCGATGATGCTCTCGACCTGGTGGCGGTCGAGGAGACAATCGGAAAACCTGCCGGGTCAGACATTCGTGAGGGAACCTTCACGATGCCCGTACTGACGGCCGCTGTCGGCCCCGATGGCGATCGGATCCGTGCGTTGTTGGGCCCGGGACCGCCTTATGCCGATGAAACGGTCAACGAGGTTATCCATCTGGTCCGCTCTGGAGGACATGTCGACGATGCCCTCGAAGCGGCACGCAACAGGCTCGAGGTTGCCCGCGACGCATTGAGCGGGCTTCCTCGTGGTGAGGCCAGTGACATCCTGGAAACGCTGGGCGAGTTCCTATTGGCGAGAGTCGACGCCGCCCGGGATTAGAGGACGCCGCCCGGGATTTAGAGGGTGCGCATCGTGGGGAAGAGGATCACCTCACGGATATGGGTCTGATCGGTCAGGAGCATGACCAACCGATCCACTCCAATACCCAGACCACCTGTCGGCGGAAGTCCGTACTCCAATGCGTTGATGTAGTCGAGATCTATCGGATGGGCCTCCTCGTCACCGGCATGGCGCGCCTCCGCTTGCGCTTCGAAACGTGCCAACTGTTCGGACGCGTCGGTGAGTTCGCTGAACGCGTTTGCATATTCGGCGCCGGCGATAACCAGTTCAAAACGATCGACCAGACGCGGATCGTCCGCGTTGCTGCGTGACAGGGGCGAAACTTCAACGGGATAGTGGGTAACGAAGGTGGGCTGCCAGATGGTCGGTTCGACGATCTCGTCGTAGAGCTCGAAAATCAATCGACCGGCACCCCAGTCGCCATCGACTTCGATTCCGCTTGTAGTCGCAAGCTCTCTCAATCGGTCGATCGATGTATCCAGGTCGACATCCTCTCCGATCACCTCAGAAACCAGGTCGCTCATTCGAGCCCGGCGAAACGGGCCGGCCAGAGATAGGGCTCGCTCCTGGTAGGTGATCTCGGTCGCCCCGGTCACCTCGTTGGCCACCCCGGCGAAAACATCTTCGATCAGTGTCATGATGTCCTCGTAGTCGGCCAGCGACTGATACGCCTCGAGCATGGTGAACTCGGGGTTGTGGGTGGAATCGATACCCTCGTTCCGGAAGATACGCCCGATCTCGAACACTCGCTCCATCCCACCAACCACCAACCGCTTCAGATAGAGCTCAGTGGCTATTCGCATGAACATGTCTTGATCCAGGGCCCTGTGGTGGGTGGAGAAGGGCCGGGCCGTGGCACCCGTTGCCTGGGCCAGGAGGATTGGTGTTTCCACTTCGATAAACCCGCGCTCCTCGAATTGTCTCCGTAGGGACGAGACGATTCGGGACCGCCTCATGGCGATATGACGTGCTTCCTCGTTGACCATCAGGTCGAGATATCGGAGCCGACTCCGTTGCTCCACATCCTGGAGTCCGTGGAACTTGTCCGGCAGGGGCTTGAGGCTCTTTTGAAGAACAACGAATTCGTCGACCGCTATGCTCAGCTCCCCCCTTCGTGTGGTCATCACTGTCCCCGTCGCACCTATCCAGTCGCCCAGGTCGACTTCGGCGAATGCCCCCGCACCCCCGGCGCCCAGGTGGCCTTCGTCGACGAACAGCTGGATGGTCCCGGTCATGTCGGAAAGTGTGACGAACTGGAGCTTCCCGAATGACCGGTGGAGCAGGACCCTGCCGGCAACGCTGACGACATCTTCGGTGTGCTCACCGGGCTCGAGGTCGTAGCGATCGGCGATCTCCGCTGCCCAGGCCGTCCGTGGAAAACGAGTGGGATAACCATCACGTTCCACGATCGATTGATGCCGGGCGCGGCGGGTTGCCGCCAACGGGTCTGATTGTTCGGGGTTGTCGGTCATCTCGGCCTCGTCACGGAGTGGATTCGTGCAGGGTACCGAGCTGGCTTGGTTCATCCAGTATCAATCCCCGGTCGGGTTTGGGTCGATCTCCAACCCATTCGATCGAGAGATTGTCGATCAGGCGCACGTCACCGGCATGTGCCGCAACGGCGAGCACTGCGGGGCCATCGAGTGATTCGATGGGTTCCATCGTGTCGGCGGCCACCAGTTCCACATAGTCGGCACCGAGCCGGGAAATCGATCGACTGACTGTGGCCTCCAGTCGCTCGACCCTGCGTTCACCAGCATCGATTTGCTCGGCCGCCTGAAAAAGGCCACGGCTTATCGCCAGGGCCGCTTCCCGGTTTGCTCTTGTCAATCGCACGTTCCTGCTGGATAAGGCAAGTCCGTCAGGTTCCCTGACCAACGGAGCCGCCACGATCTCCACCGGAAATCGCATATCCCTTGCCATTCCGAGAAGCACGGCAATCTGTTGGGCATCCTTCTTGCCGAATACGGCGACATCCGGCCTCAGACCTGCGAAGAGTTTTGCGACGACGGTGGCCACTCCGACAAAGTGTGATGGGCGGTAGCGGCCTTCCATTCCCAGGGCCACTGCGCCGACCGTTACTTCGGTGGACGACCCCGATGGATAGACCTCGTCGACATGGGGAACGAAGTGGATGTCGACGCCATGATCAGAGGCCAGCTCACCATCCCGCCCGATATCGCGAGGGTACGAATCCAGGTCTGCGGGCCGGTTGAATTGGGTCGGGTTGACGAAGTTTGACACCACCAGGGTGTCACATTGGTCTCTAAGGAGATCCATCAGGACGAGATGACCCTCGTGAAAGTAACCCATGGTCGGTAGCAAGCCAATGCGGCCCCGATAGAGAGCGCGGGCATCGGCGAACGTTTCAACTATTTCCAATTCTCGACCTCGCTGTACCGGCCGGCGAGTATCGCGGTCGCCTCTGCAAGCAGGCGGAACTGCTGGCCCACCGAGTCGGATACCTGGTGTGCGGCGACCAGATGTCCGATCACGGTCTCAGTGTCACCGCGTGCAATTGGGCCCGTGAGCGCCGACCGGGCGCCAACCTCGAAGACATTCCTCACAACTTGGTCCACAAGTGGCCTGGTTACCCCGGTTTCGATGTCGGCGGCGTCGAGGAGGTCGGCTGAAGTTGCCAGGGCCGTTACCACGAAGTTGGCCGCGGCAGCCGCAGCTGCGTGATAGAGAGGGCGCACCTGGTCGGATAGTCGGAATGGTTGCATTCCGAGGGAGAGCCCGAAATGGGTGAGGGTGTCGAATGCAAGCTCGTCACCTTCTATGCCGACAAACGCACCGGCCAGGGAAGTGGATCCTACGACCGGATCGGGCAGAGTTTGAAGAGGATGGAACCCGCCCACCGATGAATCCGACGCCAAACGAGAGAGGACGGTTGTGGGCATGAATCCCGAAATATGGGCTATGACCTCATCGAGGGGATTGCCAACAAGGTCATCGACCACCGATTCGATTTTTTCATCGGGAACACAGATGAGCAGCAGGTCGGCTCCGGGCAGGTCCGGATACGACGCAGGTGGGCCGAACTCGGTCTTGCCCGTCGGCGACACCACCCCGACGACCTCGTGTCCGGCTGCCGTGGCAGCAAGAGCAATGGACCCACCAGCGCGTCCGGCGCCAATGATGTTCAACCTCATACATGGTCCGCGGTAGGCACGGGCCCAAGGTTAGAGGCTCGGGTCAGCGTGATGACTACCGCATCGCTACGGCTGGTAATTCCTGATCTGTTCGGAGGTGATGACCGGCCAGTTTGAGTCGATTTCTGTCTTGAAGTCCTGGTATTGGTCCCGACGCTTCCAGAACTTGGTCTTCCACACTCTGAACCGGTGCCTGGATCCGGCATCTGCCTCTACGGGTAGGTCGTGCTCGCGGGTGCGGCGCACCTCGGGGAGTCCAGCGACTTCTTCGGGATCATCGACCATGTGCAACATTTGATGGGCGGCGTGGCGCACCTGGCGGTGCTGTTGCTTGCGTTCTTCCCGGCTCGGTCGACTCTCGTCGTATCCGGGGATTTGGTAGCGGTTCTTGCGGGACCGTTTGGCCATCTAGAGGTACCTCCTGGGTTCTGAGTCAATATCAGTTCGCAGAAGGCGCTCCGGTGGTCCGCGGCCGCTTCCCATAGATCAAAGGTAGCACGACATCGCGAAAGTGGAAGAGAAACTTTTGATCAAGTCAGGAACGGGATTCGAAACCTGACCCGGCTCATATACGCACGATATGAGGGATATGCGATGCGCAGCAAGCCCTCCTCGTATCTCGATTTGCTCGCGAAAAGCAGGTACAGGCCGAGAGTCCCCATGCCGGCGAGCCACGAACTCGAGATCAGAGATACCCCCACGAATATCAGGACGATGGCGGTGTAGATCGGATGGCGGACGTATTGGTAAGGACCTTCGTCAACCAAAGATCCGCCGGCAACCGGCTCGGGCATCGGCACGAGGTTCCTCCCCAAAGCAAGCGAGGATCGCCACACCAGGAGTCCACCGATTCCCAGTGCGAGCAATCCGAAGACTTGGGCCCAGCCGAGCCTTGAGGGCACCGATCCGCCAACGATGACCAGGATGCCGATGGCCACGAAGAAGATGAGCTGAAGCATCACCAACCGTCGACCCTTGGACCCGAAGTCGTCGACCCAGGTCGTGGCGACCAGGTCGACGTCCTGGTCGACGACGCGGTGGTAGACGTCGTCGAAACGGACGCCGGGCGCCACCTCTGCTTCGGGCCAGACATCCATCATGGGCCGGATGACGAAGAGCCTTTCGGCGGCTCGGGGATGCGGGACAACCAACTCGGGAGGGTCATCGACTGCCCCGCCATCGCTGACGATGATGTCGACATCGAGTGTCCTCGGGCCCCACCGTTCCGCCCGCTTCCGCCCGTGGAAAGCCTCGATTGACTGGAGTCGATGAAGCAGTTGGATGGGTTCCAGTGATGACTCGAAGACAACCGCTGCGTTGAGATATGGGCCCTGTTGTGGGCCGCCCACCGGAGCTGTCTCGTAGAGCGCTGAGGACTTGAGATTGGCGGCAAAGGTCGCAATTTCGGCGACCGCCGAGCGCAGCACTCCCAACCGATCACCGAGATTCGAGCCCAGAGCCACGCCGTAGCGGGTCACGGGCGGCGGATTGTCACCGACACGTCGGCGAACGGCACTGCGATGGGTGCTTGCGGTTTGTGGACCGTAACCTCCACCGAATCGACGGCCTGGTTCTCGAGGACCATGGCCGCAATATCTTCTGCGACGGCTTCAATCAGGTCGTGACTTGTGCGGGCGACCAGATCGTAGGTCTGTTGCGCAATCTCGCCGTAGTCGACGGTCGCCTCGAGTCGATCTGAAACACCTGCTTTCTTCAGATCGAGATAGAAGGTGAGATCGACGAGGAATGTCTGCCCCGCCGCCCTCTCCGCCGGGAACACTCCATGGTGGGCGTATACCTCCAGACCGGCGATCCGGATGTAATCCGGCATCAGCCCGCAGTTGGTGCGGGTATGAGCGAGCGCCCTTCCGGTCCGAGGGCGCGCCCCAGAATCTGCTGGATTACCGCCAGGGCAAGAATCGGATCCTCAACCATGCCCGACGTGACGAGGTAGCCACCGAGGAGGCCACCGATGGTATCGTCGACCACCTCCCGATGGACCAGGACCCTCGCTTTGGGACGCACCATGGCCCGGTCGAGTGTCTGGAAGAAGATCGATTGGTCGCGGGCACTGAGAACATTGTCGATCGGGATCGAATAGGTGGCAATCCCGGCCTCCCGATACGCCGCCACGTTCTGGTTGCCGGGAAGCATCGAAACCACTGTATTGATCCTGGCTTCCTCGACCAACCATGTGATCTCTTCCTCGCGGCGGACGCGACGATGTTGAAAACCGGACCCACCGACACGGTCCGAAACCGCCAGGCGATCCGAAATCACCCAGGTGAATCCCCGGGGCTTTAATCCTGCTGCCATTCGTCCCATCTCTGAGGATCCACGATAGCGGCGGCAATTCGCAGCGCATCCCTGGAGGCAACAACATTATGTACCCGAAAAAGCCTTGCCCCACGCTCAAATCCAAGTGCGGTGGTGGCCGCCGTCGCGACATCTCGAGACATGGGATCTGACTGACCGCTCACCTCGCCGAGCGTCGATTTCCTGGATGTGCCCAACATCACCGGATACCCGAGGGCACAAATCTCGTCGAGTCGGTTCATCAACTCCAGATTGTGTTCCAACGTCTTGCCGAACCCGAAGCCAGGATCGATCACGATCGAGTGCGGGGCAACCCCGGCCGCCTCGAGGGCCTGAGCCCTGTCCAGTAGGAACGAGCCAACCTCGCTGACCACATCCCGATAGGTCGGGTTGGCCTGCATCGTTCGGGGATCGCCCTTCATGTGCATGACAATCGCCCCCACCCCGGTGGCCGCGCAAAGATCGATCATCTCCGGGTTGGTGAAACCGGTGACGTCGTTGATCGCATCGGCGCCAGCCTCGATTGCCCTGGCCGCCACCTCCGGCTTATGGGTATCGATGCTGACGGAAACACCCGAGTCGGCGAGGCCCTTGACGACGGGCACAACCCGTTCGCACTCGTCTGCGATCGAGACTTCGGAGGCTCCGGGACGAGTCGACTCCCCACCGACATCGACCATCCATGCTCCCTGGACGGACAACTCCAATCCCGCCATGATCGCATCGTGAGAGTCGAGATAGAGGCCGCCGTCGGAAAATGAGTCCGGGGTGACGTTGACCACCCCGACGAGCATTCCGGCGACGAGGTCAAACGACTCCGGAATCCAGGTTGTCGCTGGATCCACTAGCGGGATGTGCCGAGGAGGAGTGCCATTGCCTCCGAACGGGTCTTGGCGTTGTCCTCCATGACCCCTCGCACCGCGGAGGTGACGGTTACGGCACCGGGTTTGCGGACCCCCCGCATAGACATGCAGAGATGCTCCGCCTCGATTACGACTATGACGCCAAGTGGGTCGAGGCGTTCGCATAGTGCATCGGCTATCTGAGCGGTAAGACGCTCCTGCATTTGAGGTCGCCTCGCAAAACCATCCACCAGTCGTGCCAATTTGGACAGCCCGGTCACTCTCCCCTTGGGCATGTACCCGACGTGGGCCTGGCCGTGGAACGGGACCAGGTGGTGCTCGCACATCGAATAGAACGGGATCTCCCTGACGATCACTATCTCCTGATAATGCTCGTCCCCAAAGAAGGCGTCGATCGTGTCGCCGGGGTCGGAATCGAGCCCGTCGAACACTTCTGCATAGAACCTCGCCACGCGTTGCGGAGTCTCAGCAAGACCTTCTCGATCGGGATTCTCACCGAGTGCTTCGAGAATTTCCCGGACTGCTTTCTCAATTCTTACTTGGTCGATTTGGCTCACCGGTGAAGCGTACTCCGACAAATTCGCTCTTTTCTCTTGACAGAATGTCAAAGTGATGGCATGATGACGTCACAAAGACATCACACAGATGTCGCGAGCGTCTCAAGGAGAAGGACATGCTCTGGATAAGAAGTACCGATAGCCTGGAAGCCCAACTGAACGAACGAATCCGTAGATACACGAAGGACCCTCGATAACGATGCAGATTTCGCCTGCAATGACCGAATTGGAACAACAGGTGGCCGCCCACCTCCGCTTCGCAGACCCCGACCAGGCCGAGATGA
>DATDCF010000256.1:0-2563 GCA_036524475.1 Acidimicrobiia bacterium
GTGTAAGGGTTGGTGCAAGCCTCGATGCCCTGCGGGCAGAGACCCCAGCCGGTGCCCCCGTCGAGCAAGTCGATGAGGACGAGGATCGGTATCAAGGCAATGCCGATTGCCGTTGCAGAGAGTATGAACACGCCGAGACGCACCAGGAAAACTGACATTGCCTCTAAAACGGTAACCGGGTGCGCCCAGTTTCCAGGCATACAATCGCCGACCCGTGATGTCGTACCACCAGGAAGAATTCACCGCCGAGGAGCAGGCGGTCCTGAGCCGATTCTTCACCAATCTCGACTTGCCGGTTTTCGGTTTGATCAATCTCCCGGAAGTGGTCAAGGGAGCCCTCTTCGCCCGCTACTCGAGGTCGGCCAAGTCGTTGCGTCGGCTTTTTCTCGACGAGTTCGTGGCCGATCCGGAGTCCGGGATCGACGCCATGTCCCGGGATCTCGACGATGACCCGCTGGTGGCAACTCGCAAGGCCGAACAGCTATATCAGCGCGTCTTCTTCGACTACGGGGACGACTCCGTAGCCCAGCTCGGTGGCGCTCATCTCGCTTGCGAGCAGGCCTCGAACCTCTTGACCAAAGTCCTGGAATGGGGCCGGCTCGCCGCCTATCTGGAGCAATCGACCCGCTACATCCGTTACGACGCACGGCTCGGCGACCGATACCGGTACTTCGTGCCCCCTGAGGTCGCCAGCTCGGCGCACGCCGACCGATACCTCCTCCATATGGAGCGGGTCTTCGACACCTACTCCAACATGGTGGCGAGGATGATGGCTCACTTCGAACAACTGCACCCACGGGGGGACAACGACTCGACGATGGTCTGGAACGCCACGATCCGGGCCAAAGCATGCGACACGGTTCGGGGCATGCTTCCCGTATCGACACTGTCCAATGTCGGTATCTATGGCACCGGCCAGGCATACGAGATGTCCTTGGTCAGGATGCGAGCGAACCCGTTGCGCGAGGTGCAGGAATACGGGCAGATGATGCTCGGCGAACTTCGCAAGATCATCCCTTCGTTCCTCACGAGGGTTGATCTGGAGGACCGTGGAGTGCGCTGGTCCCGATATCTCGAAGACGTCCGCTCAGACCTGGAGCAGAGAGCGGCCGGTCTTCGATCACCATCAGACGATGGGCCATCCGTGACACTCGTCGATTGGGATCCCGAGGCAGAGCTCAAGATCGCTGCTGCTGCCCTCTATGCCGTCTCGGAGTTGCCCGACGCGGAGCTACTCCGAATTGCCAGGTCGATGAACCAGTCCGATAGGGCGGAGATCATTGCCTCTCTCGTCGGAGATCGGGCTAATCGGAGACACCGGCCGGGGCGGGCCATGGAGCGAACCACATACCGGTTCGATGTCACCTGTGACATCGGGGCTTTCCGTGACCTTCAGCGGCATCGCCTGATGACGCTGGAATGGCAGCGGTATACGACCCGACTCGGCTACGACGTGCCGTCGGAAGTCGAGGAGTTGGGCCTCGCCGACGAATGGCATCGATTGATGGCCCAATCGCTCACCTTCTACGAAGAACTACGGAGCGATCTCGGAGCAGATGTGGCCCAATATGTGGTGCCGTTCGCCTTCAACGTGCGCTTCGTGATGGAGATGAACCCCCGGCAAGCGTTCCATCTGATCGAGTTGCGCAGCCAGGCGGCCGGGCATCCTGCCTACCGACGGGTCGCCCACGAGATGCATCGCGCCATCGATGAAGTCGCCGGTCACCATTTGATCGCCGACGCCATGACTTACGTCGACTACAGCGACGTCGACCTGGAACGGCTGGAGTCGGAACGCAAAGCCGAGCACCGCCGCAATGCGGCGGTGCAGTCCTAGGTCATAGGTCGTAAGTCATAGGTTCTGGGCAAGAACGCGTACTGACCTATGACCCACCACCTAGAACCCAAAACAGGGAACGCGTTAGCGTTGCCCGCATGTCCCAATTCGATGTCGACGCCATGCTGATGCGCTATCAGGAGCGTGCCGCTGCCGTCAAGGACCGACCCCTCCCTCCGGTTGCAGGTGACGAGCGCCGACTGCTCGTGGAGCGGGCGCAAACCGACTACACCGACTACGCCCTGATCGGCAGCGCCAGTTGGAGCGTGGAGGACGGCGAGCTCGTCCTTCGCATACCGCTCGGCGGGTCTTCCTAACCGAGCGCCTGATGCTCGAGAAACGTCTCGTCCTGGTCTCGGGAAAGGGAGGCGTGGGCAAGTCGGCGGTCAGCGCCGGTCTTGCCCTTCTCGCCCAGCGCCGGGGTTTGCGGGTCCTGGCAATGGAGATGGGCTCGCCAGGGGGTCTCTCCGCTCATTTCGGGTCGGGTCCTCTCGAATTCGAGCCGAAGGAGCTGAGGCCGGGGCTCCACGCCATGCAGATGGTTCGGTCCGATGCCCTCCTCGAGTATCTCGCCCTTCAGCTCAACATCAAAGGTCTCAATAGGTTCGGCCCGCTGGCTCGTGCCTTCGACGCCCTGGCGACCACAGCTCCTGGCATTCGGGAGATCATCACCGTCGGCAAGGCGGTCTGGGAGGTTCGAGAAGATCGATGGGACATCGTCATCGC
>DATDCF010000257.1:0-6076 GCA_036524475.1 Acidimicrobiia bacterium
TCGACTGCCCCGTACGGCACAAGATCGGGAAGCGATTCGCTGCAAACGTCGGCGGCGTGGGAGCACCGGATCCGAAAGGCGCAACCGGACGGGGGGCGGAGCATATTGGGGGGAGCGCCCGGGATCGGGACAAGGCGTGAACCAACCGCGTCAGGGAGGGAGCGGAGCAGACCAACGGTATAAGGGTGAGATGGCCGGATGAAGATATCGTGAGCTTCGCCCCGTTCGGCAACCCTGCCCGCATACATCACCTGGACCCGGTCGGCGATCCGGGCCACGACACCTAGGTCATGGGTTATGAAGGCAACGGCAGCTCCCAGTTCGTGTTGGATTGACTGGATCACATCCAGGATCTGGGCCTGGACGGTCGTGTCGAGTGCAGTTGTGGGCTCGTCGGCGATAAGGATGTCGGGTTCGTTGGCGATTGCCATTGCGATCATCGCCCGCTGTCGCATTCCACCGGAAAACTCGTGCGGGTACTGTCGGGCTCTGGTGGCAGGCTGGGGAATTCCTACCATTTCGAGGAGGTCGATTGCCCTGACCATGGCCGAGTCCTTGTTGAGGTCCTGGTGCGCCTGGATCATCTCAACGATCTGTCGACCGACACGATGCACCGGGTTCAGAGCGGTGAGCGGATCCTGGAAAATCATCGCAACCTTCTTGCCGCGTACCTTCCGGACCGTCTTGTCGGGCACTCCGACGAGCTCAACCCCATCGACCTTTATCGATCCGCTTACTTCGGCGCGTTTGGGGAGCAAACCCATTACTGCGAGGAACGTGACCGATTTACCCGAACCTGACTCGCCGACGATGCCCATCAACTCGTGTTGGGCGATGTCGAAACTGACCCCGCGGACGGCCTGAACGACCCCGTCTTCAGTTGGAAACGAGACCCTGAGGTCTCGAACCGATAGAACCGGGTCGCTCATCCGGAGACGCCTTTGTCCTGCTTCGGGTCGAGCGCGTCCCGAAGTCCGTCGCCCATGAAGTTGATGCAGAGAATGGTGATCAGCAGCACGAGCCCTGGAAAGAGGACAAGCCACCACTTCTTGGTGATGATGTTGGTGCCGGCGTCGGCGAGGAGGTTCCCCCACGATGCCTGGGTTGGATCGAGCCCGAACCCGAAAAACGATAGGGTTGATTCCAACCCGATTGCGGCCGCCACGATGAAGGTCATGGCCACCACAATCGGGCCAATGGTGTTGGGGACCAGATGTCGGACGATTATTCGGCGGTCACGGGCACCCACCGCTCGAGCGGCTTCGATGAACTCCTTTTCCTTGAGGCTGAGAACTACCCCGCGGACAAGGCGAGCGGTCGTCATCCAGGCCACCAGCGTGATGAGGGTGATCATCAGACGTTTTGAACCAGGCTCACCGAGGACAGTGGCCGCCCATGGCTGTTTCTCCGGTAGGAGGCGCATGATGATCAGGACAACGAGAAGGGGAAGCCCGATGAACAGATCTGTCCCGCGCATCAACATGTTGTCGATTTGCCCGCCACGGAAACCGGCGAAGGCTCCGACCGCGGTTCCCATGATTCCCGCAGATATCGCGCTGGCGATGCCGACCAGAAGAGAAACTCTGCCGCCGTAGAGAATCCTCGAGTAGAGGTCGCGTCCGATCGAGTCGGTCCCGAACCAGAATTGGGCGTTCGGTGGTACGTGTATGGCGCGTTGGAGGGAGTCCTCGGAGACACTTATGGTCTCGTTCTCGCCGTAGGGTGCGATGAAATTGGCCAGGAAGCATGCGAGCGCGATGATCAACAACACGACCGTGGCGATCATCGCGGCTCGATGATGGAGATACCTTCGGGCGGCGAGCCGACCGGGTGATGCCGGTCTGGTGGAGGTGGCGGCTACCTCGTCTGTGGCCACATCCGGAACTTGGCCGGGCAGTTGGTGCAGGTCAACCAAGACGAATCCTCGGGTCCATCCAGGCGTACGAGACGTCGGCGAGGAGATTGAAGATGATGACCGAGGCCACGATGATGAACATCAGCGGCATCACCTGAGGGAAATCGCCGTTGGAAAGAGCGGTGAGGAGGTAGTCGCCCGTACCTTTGTACTCGAAGATCCGTTCCGTGATGATCAGACCTCCGACGATCGCGCCGAAGTCGATGGCTGCCACCGTGATGATCGGGATCATCGCATTCCGGAGTGCGTGATTGACCACCACGCGGCGTTCGGAAATCCCCTTCGACCTGGCGGTTCTCATGTATTCGGATTCCTTTACGTCGAGCAGCGAGGCCCTCATGTAGCGGCTGTAAGTTGCGATGATCTGAATTGCGACGACCGTCACCGGCAGAATCATGTGTTGAATCCGAAGACCGAGGTCGAACTCGGTCTGGCCTGGCGGATAGATGCCGGCCACCGGGAGAATCGGTGTACTGGCACCCAACCAATTCGTCAGCAGGATGGCGAAGAACACCTGGAGTAGCACCGCCGAGACGAATGGCGGAATCGAGATACCAACGAAGGCCGCGCCTGTAGAGAGTGTGTCGAACTTGGAATACTGCCGTAGTGCCGAGAAGATCCCGATACCGAGCCCGATCGTGATCCCGACGACGCTGGCGGTTAAACCGAGAACAAGGCTATTGGCTAGTGCGTTCCTGAGGTCAGGCCACACCGGAGTGTTCCCTTTTATGGAGTTCCCCCAGTCAAGAGTCAAGAAGTTCCCGAGCCAGTTGAAATACTGTTCGGGGGTCGACCCCACCAATCCGTGCACTTCTTGATATTCCTCTACCTGTTCGGCCGTAGCGCGCGGGTTGCTCCGCAAGTAGCTCTGAACCGGGTCGGTGGCGGCTTTGACCGCCCAGAATGTGAGGAACGTGACGATCAAGAGAACCGGGATCGCCCACATCGTTCTCAGAAAAATGTATCTAGCCATAGTCTTGCCTGTGTCCTCCAAGGCGAGAACCGGGGTGCCCACAGGCGACACCCCGGTTCCATCGATTAGCCGTTAGCCATTGACGCTCACGGTCGGTTCGCCGACCACGAGGCTGGTGAGTGTGAAGTCACCCCCGCTCGTGGTATCCCAGATGGCGGGGAACACCGCGAATGATGTGGTCCACACCATCCATGATGAGTTGGCGCACTCCGTCACCGGGTTGATGCACTCCGGCCACTGCTCGGCTCCGACGACTATGTCGTCCTTGCCGATCGGCTGCCATAACTGCGAGCTGTTGTTGTACGCCCGGTAGTTGGCCGCGTCTGCAGCCGGGGCATCACCCTCGATCCGGTCGGTACGCCATGCAGCGATGTTCGGGAACTGGAACAGGGGCAACAGCACATGGTCATCCACCAGGGTTTGACCGATCTGATGGACCAACTCGGTCCGGGCCGGCACGTCGAGTTCCTGGTCTGCTTGCACCATCAGGTCGCTCGCCTCTTCGTTGCACCAGAACACGCTGTTCTGGCCCTGGTTGTTGTTCTCTTCACTCGGAACTTCGCTACAGGCCATGATGCCGGTGACACTCGGGTCGGGTGCCGCCGTGTTGATGTACATCGCCAGGTCGTAGTCACCGGCTGGCAGTCTCTGCTGGAAGACCGTGGCGGCATCGCCATTGTCGGCCACAACGTTGAATCCCTGGTTGAGGAACTCGGGGATCATCAATGCCTGTGCCGCCTCGCGACGTGCATTAGGCGTGTTGACCATCCATTTGATCTCAGGGACGACACCGTCCTTCTCCCACAGTCCACTGCCGTTCAATGTCCAGCCGTTCTCCTCCAGGAGCGCCGCCGCGCCTTCAGGGTCGTAGCTGTTCTCGAACTGGGTGTTGTCGCACCATTCACCGATATTCGGCACCCAAAGCCCGCATTGCAACAGCGGTGCGCCGGGGAAGATCGGGTCGTAGATGTTGGCCAGGATCAGGTCGCGGTCAACCGACATGCTGAATGCCGCCCGGAAGACCGGATCAGCGAACGGGCCATTCCGTACCTCTCCCTGCTGGAAGTAGAGGCCCTCGTAGTTAGTTCCATATCCGGGTACGAACTCGATGTTGTCGGCTGACAGGGCGTCGGTGATACCGGCGAATGCCTGCGGGAAGATGAAGTCGACTTCGCCTGCGCCGAGTGAGGCGATCCCTCCGTCCTCGGTGCGGGGAACCTGAATCATCCGTGCCGCGGTCGGCTTGTCATCGCCCCAATATGCTTCGTTGGGGACCATGATCGCTTGCTGGTCGCTCCACTCCTGCAAGAGCCATGGTCTCGCTGATACGGGGATCGAGTCCAGGAAATCGGACGAGATATCACTGCAGTCGTCGATTAGATGAGCTGGCAGGATCTGGTTGAACACCGTTTTGTATGGCGCATAGACCTCGGCGAACTCGATCACGACTTGCTTGTCGGACTCGCCTGCAGCCACCGAGAGCATCTCCGCATAGCCAATGGTCGAAAGCGACCCCGGCGTGTTGAGGAATGCCTGCTGGGTACATATGAAGTCCTCGGCCGTGACTGGTGTCCCGTCGCTCCACACTGCGTCCGGGTTGAGATCGACGGTGACCGTCATCGCTCCCGGAGTTCCCGGTTCGACAGTGGTCGTCGTCTCGCCGGAGTCGGCTGTGGTGGTGGTCTCGCCAGCAGCGGCACTGGTGGTTGTGGTGTCGAGCGTGCTTCCGCTACATGCGCTGGCTACCAACGCAAACACCGCAATCATTAGCCACCATCGCTGGCTTCTCTTAGGTAATTTCATATCTCCTCTTCCTTTTCTTCAACCCGCGGCGGAGCCGGGGGGATATCGGTCTATGAGGAGGGGTTTCGTTTCATTTCCCGTCTGTCAGAGGACGGTCATTCCACCGCGACAACACACCCACGAAGGGATTTTTGGTGAAAATGCGGTCAGATATGGGGGTCGATGAACGGAGAGGCGCGTCGAACTGACTTTCGTAAAGGAGATCGGCCTCCGTTATCCTTGGATTTCCCAGCGCTCGTAGCTCAATTGGATAGAGTGCCTGACTACGGATCAGGAGGTTGGGGGTTCAAGTCCTCCCGAGCGCGCTGTCGAAATCCCTTGTAGTAGCAGGGGATTTCACGTGTTCCGTGCTCGTTGAAGGATTCGAGCAGAGCGACTTTTGGGAGCCATTCGCCCGATCGGACCTCGCCGGGCGATATCACCATGGCAACTGACACGCACAATTCTGCCCCCGGCCAGCCTTGGTGGCAACTGACGGTCTACCGGTCCCGACTCCGGCCCGGGCTAGAAAGAAGAATCAGCCGACTATCACGACCTGAGACTCTTCGTTCCACTTGCGCCCAGGACTCCCCGTCGCGCCGGATCGCGTGACGACATCAACAGGATGAGGAATCCCACCACCGCGACCGACCACCACCGAATGTAAAGGGCAGACCAACCCCCAGGGACATCACCAAGCGGCATCGGCCTCCACATCCGCGGAAGAGCCGATGACAGGATCAACGCGAAGAGGACGACCGGAGCCACCACCGGGCCTCCCCGACCCCCCGAGCGACGACCAACGGCCCCGGCAACACCCAGACTCAACCCCACCAGCCCGGCAAACATCGCAGTCAGCGTCCAGGTCTCTTCGGAACCACTGGTTCCCTGCCACGAGACCAAGGCCATCCAGGCCGCCGCAGTCGGGGGGAGAATTACGAGCACCCGCCACCCCCGCCGGCGAAGCAGCGAACTGGGCGAGGGCGCTAATAGCTCGTAAGAGGGGTCGTCGAGTGCGGACCCGATCGAGATCGCCATCAGTATCGTCGTCGCCTGCACCGGGATCGCAAACCCATCGCCTCGACCAACCGCGGCACCGATCACCGACAGTCCCAGCGCGATCGCCGGGGACCACCACACCATCGCCCGGGCGGCGTAACGATACTTGCCGACGCCCCTCAGAAGAGACAAGAGGAACCAACGCACACCTGGGTGATCATCACGGCCACTGAAACCCCCACCGCGGCAGATCCGACCATCAGACAAGCGACCACCGAGCGCCTCGCCCCGGAGCGTGCGAGGGCGATACCGGCGAAGATGGCGGTCAAGCCGAGTAGATAGATCGTGTGCCATCCGGCCAGTGGCACCGAACCCAGATGGGCGAGTGGGAAGATCACATGCCAGCT
>DATDCF010000258.1:0-7819 GCA_036524475.1 Acidimicrobiia bacterium
TATCGATCGATGGTACTCCAGTTCGGACCTGGCGAGACGGAGCTCCCGATCAACGGCCGCGATCTTGTCGTTGACTTCGAACAACCGACGGTGAATTCGCTTCATCCCGAAGATGCTGTCGCCCATGAGACAAGATTATGCCAGACCCCTCAAATCCGTTCTGTGAGTGTTTTTGCACCGTGGCGGTATAAAAGCACTCTCAGAATGGTCACTCTCGCCAATGTCTTGGACCGGTCGTAGAATTGCCGCCACTCATGCCGGAGTGGCGGAATGGCAGACGCGATGGACTCAAAATCCATTGTCCGATAAGGGCGTGTGGGTTCGAGTCCCACCTCCGGCACCACTTCGGCCACGATCATCGTCGCAAGGTACTCCCGATTATCAGGCGGCTCATTTCGCTCAATACTCCGGCTGATCAACTCCGGGGATTAGCACTGTGATCTTGGTGCCAATTCCTTTTTCGGATTCGGCGGCTACGGAACCACCCAATTTCTCGGCAAGACCCTTCACGATCGACAGGCCCAGGCCGGTGCCTTCGTTTCGAATCTGACGTTGCCCGCCCACGGCGAAGTGCCGGTCAAAGATGTTGGGGAGGACTTCGGGGCTGATACCGGTTCCCGTGTCCTCGACTGCGAGCGAGACGCCTTCGCCCGATTGAGCGACACTCACCGTGATTCGACCGGAGGCCGGTGTGAAACGGAGGGCGTTTTGCACCAGATTTTGTGCAATCTGCGCAATGCGATCAGGGTCGGTCTCCAACGGATCGGTGGGTTCGGCATTGACCTCGAGCGTGATGTCGAGTTCTTCCGCCCGTCTCCGGAAGGCCTCCACTACCTCGGTCACGTGCGCACTGAGGTCGACCTCTTCCAATCGAAGATCAAACTCGGGCTGTTCGAGACGGGCAAGCAATGTGATGTCCTCGATGAGCCTGCCCAGGTGACGGCTTTGGACGCCGATAATCGAGCCGATTCTCAACAACTCGTCCGAATCGACCTCGCCCGATTCCAGAGCTTCGGCGTAGCCGGCGATCGTGGTCAACGGAGTTCGGAGATCGTGTCCCACACCGAGAAGGAATTCACGCTCCCGAACCCGGCTATCCCCCAATTGCTCGGCCATCTCATTGAAAGCGGAAACGAGGTCAGCGAGTTCGGGGTCTCCGGGGTCGGGAACGCGGGCGCTCAGATCGCCCGCGGCAACCCGTCGCGATGCTGACGCCAGCGGTTCGAGACTTCTGATGGTTCGGTCCGCGAGCAAACGGGCCAGGAGAGACGAAGCGAGGATCATTCCTGCGAAAATCACCACCATTGACCCGGACCGGTCCGACAGGCGGACGACCGGAGTGTTGCGGGCCAGGGCCGCGATGAAAACCAGGTCGACACCGTTCACGGTCAGCTCGGTTCCGGTCACCACCACGAGATCGTTGTTTTCGGCGCTGTAGATGCGGGTATCGCCCGGTTCGATCGCGGTCAAATCGATGTTCAGCCGGGAGAAAACGTCTCCGTTGGTCAGAAATTCACCGTTTGGGGCAACCGCCGCAAACGACAGATCTGATCCGCCGGCTGCCGACACCAGACGCCCCAGGAGGAAGGCAAATTGGTCGTTCTCCAACAAAGCGAACACTTCGGCCATTGCAAGCGGCCGCTCCTCGCCACGCTCGATTGCCTCTTCGATGATCGCGACGACTTCCGTGGCAGCGCGTTCCAGTTCGCGCTGTGTGGCGTCACGGGCGGCTCGCTGAGAAGAGACCAACGAGGCAACCAACACTAGGGAACCCATGACCATCGACACGCCGGCAATCGTCCAGAAAAGGCGGCGACGCATCAGCTGAGACCAGGACGAGCCATGTCAGTCGCCGAGTCGATATCCGACGCCCCACACAGTTTCGATCGGGATGCCATCGATCTTCTTGCGCAGTTGCCGAATATGGACGTCGACGGTCCTGGTCTCGCCAAAGTACTCATACCCCCACACCGCTTCGAGAATCTGGTTGCGGGAGAGCGCAATCCCCTGATTCTCGGCGAGAAACCAGAGGAGGTCGAACTCGCGGGCGGTGGGTGTTTGCTTCCCCCCGGCGGGTGTGGTCACGGTGCGTTTGCCACCGTCGATCTCGAAGCCTGCGATCTCCAGGATTCGCGGCTTCCGGACTGGCTCTTCGGAGCGCCGCAGCACCGCTTTGACCCGTGCCATCAACTCCCGTGGCGAAAAGGGCTTGGTGACGTAGTCGTCAGCACCCAACTCCAGGCCGAGCACTTTGTCGATCTCGCTATCGCGGGCGGTGAGCATCAGTACCGGGACCTGGGTGAACTCCCTGATGCGACGACAGGTCTCGACACCGTCCATTCCCGAGAGGTTGAGATCGAGCAGGACCACCGACACCGGCCTGATCCGGAGTCGCTCGATTGCTTCTTCGCCGGTTAGCGCATGGAAAAACCTGAACCCGTCACGCTCAAAGAACCCACGGAGCATGTCGGCGATCGAATCATCGTCCTCGACGAGCAGGATGGATTTGGTGGGTCCGGACACCGACACAGTCTGGTCTACCAGTTGTTAAGAAGTGGTGAAGCTTCCGGCAGTTTTTCGGGGAAGTTCCTTGACGGTCGTCGGTACACCATCGGCGGAGACGAGATCACCTGGTTCAACTTCACGCCAGAGTAAGGAGAGACCTGAGGTTCCGGCAGCCGAAGTCACGGTGCCTACCTCCCTGTCCCCGGCACTCAATTTAGTGCCCACCGGCACCGGAGATTCGAACTCGAGCACCCGTAGATGATGGTTGACCCGGCCACCTCTGGAGTCGAGACGCGCCACCAACTCCTGGCCGAGGAAGCAACCCTTATCGAAGGAAACGGCATCGGAGACAACACCGGCCTCCTGAGGAATGGTTTTCTCGTTGACGTCGACCCCAAAGACCGGAATGCCATCACCGATTCGTATCGCGGTGAGCTCGGACGGGTCAACCTCGGGGAGATCGGGCATGATGCCCCCGATCTGAAGGAGACGGGGCAGCGACGGCCAGGAAATATCAGCGATCAGGGCATTTCCTGTCTGTGCAAATCGTCCCGGCTTCTCAGGCCCGGCACCCACGATGAGGTAGGTGGGGCTCGATTCGAGCTCGATGTCGACATCGACTCTGATCCGATAGCGGCTGAGTCGGGCTACCAATTCATCTCCCCTGCCATCCTCGGTGACCAACCCCACGAAGTCTTCTCCACGCAGCACCCAGAGCATGAAGTCGAGCTTCCCCTGCGGGTCGAGCAAGAGCGAACGCGTGACCGAGCCTGGTTCCACCGCTCCGATTTCCTGGCTGATCAGATCGTTCAAGAACTTGACGGCATCGGGGCCGCGAAACCAAACGAGCTCTGGAGCAGGGGCAATGGATGGTTTCATCAAACGTCCTGTAGTCCGCGGAGGAAAGGCACCGAGTCAAACCAGTTGACGATGGCATTTGAGATGGTTCCGACGGTCCCGGTGATCATCATGACGCCAAAGGTGGCCAGCAACAGTCCCGAAACGATGTTGATGGTGCGCAGGTATGGCTTGAGCCGTCCGACGACCTTGAGAAGACCAAGACCGGCAAGTAGGAATGGAACTCCAAGCCCTATTGAATAGGTGACAAGGAGCAGGATCCCCGCTGGCACCGAACCCTGAGTGCCGGCCGTGGCGAGGATCACGGTAAGCACGGGCCCGATACAGGGGGTCCAGCCGAATGCGAAGGCGGCACCCATCACCGGCGGCGCCCACTTCCCCAGCTTCGATGGGCGGACGTCGACCCGTTTGTCTTGATTGAAAGTGGAAAGAAATCCGCGGTTCGAAAGGGCCATCGCCACCATGAGCAGGCCAAAGGCGATGATGACGACGCCGGCGATCCTGGTAAATGAGTCCAGATTCCTTGTGAGAACGTTGCCCAGACTGGCGGCAGCAGCGCCGAGCATGGCAAAAATCACGGTGAAACCGCCGATAAAGAGGAGGATCACCCTGGTCATCCGGCGCGTTGACACATCGCCCGATTGGATCTCTGCCGCCGAATATCCCGACATCATCGACAGATATCCCGGAAGCAGTGGGAGCACACATGGTGAGACGAATGAGATGATCCCGGCGCCAAAGGCGACCACCATCTGCACGATGAATGTTGCCTGGTCGACATTTTCAAACATACGTACCGATCACAACAGGGACCATTGGCTTGATCTTCCCACAGGGATTGTTGATAGGAGGTAAAGGCAGAAGACCCTCCGACGAAGTTCAGGCCATCGTTACTGTGACCGATTGATGCCATCTGCCCTCCGCCGTGTGATCGAGCCGATGTTGCCGGTCGGTCGATTCGACTACCGGGCCAAGCGGATCGTGGCGATCATCTGGTTGGCGGGTTTGTTCCAGGGGTTCGCACAGGCGCAGGCGTCAGCCACTCTCCCGTTCACCAGGGCCGGGCTCGGACTCTCGGAAGCAGAGATGAGCCTCATTCTCGGATTTGCCAGGCTCGCCGCATTCGGAGCCTTGCCGCTCGGATGGCTAGGAGACCACATCGGGCGGAGGCGCCCGTTTCTCTGGGCGATGACCCTCGTCCTGGGAGGTGCCACGGTCGCGGGGCTGGCACTCGAGTCATGGCAGTACGGTGTGTCGCAGGCAATCCTTCGGACCGGTAGCGCCGCCGTCAGCGGCCTGGCGGTAGTGATCCTGGCCGAGCACGTGGCTCCGGATATCCGGGCCTACTCGATCTCCTTCTATGGGGCGGCGATCTCATTGGGAAGCGGATTTGCGCTGATGACCCTCCCCCTCGCCGACGGGGGCGGAAACTCGTGGCGGATCCCCCACCTGCTATCGGCGACGGGATTCCTCGCCCTCCCCTTCCTGATCCGGAACGTCCCCGAAAGCGAGATCTTCGAGCGTGCGGAGCACGAGGGCCATTGGTCAGAGCTGCTCCGGGGGAAATGGGCTCGTTCGTTCTGGATCGTCGGGGCGATCGGATTCGTAGCCTCAGCTTTTTCGGCCGTCGCAATCGCTTTCTCCACAGGGCGTCTCATCGAAGGCGTTGGCATGAGCACCGCGGAAGCCGTTGTGATCAGTCTTCTCGGTGGCACGTTTGGTGGCATCGGATTCTTCGTTGGGGGTCATCTGGCCGATGCCTGGGGCCGAAAACCGACCACGGTTGTTTCATTGCTGATGGCTCTGGCCGGGGGCCTCGCTCTCTATTGGACCTATTCGGTGCCGTTGATCGTTCTAGCGGTGATGGTCAGTTCTTTTGGAACATTCGCATTCGTCCCCGCCGGAGGCAGCCATCGCGCCGAACTATTTCCCACCCACCTTCGCTCCAGCGCAACAACAGCGGCATCCAATTTCGCGGTAGTCGGATCCGCAATGGGGTTGATACTCGGCGTGTTCACGATCGACCGTTTTGGAGTGTCAGAAACGGTGACTGTGCTCGGCGTCGGCATGGGCGTTGCAGCGCTAATGACGTTGCTACTCCCCGAAACCAGGGGTCAAGATCTCACCGCCGCCGTCACCGACCGCCCGTAGGAAAACACAAACACCAACGAGCGAACGACCATCATTGCCGCAAGGGCCAGCCATATGCCCGGGAGGGAATCTCCCATCGCCGTGAAGCCCATCAGAGCGACTGCCACCAATGCTCCGAGACTTGTCGATGCGACCAGGGCACCCAGTGCCAGTAGCCCGAGGAAGATCCCATCGGCTACGAACAACGGTGCGGTGAGAGGCTGCATACCTGCTGCAACCGCCCCCGCCTCGACAGCGAGCGCACCAACATCGGGATTGCCCGCCAGCGTTTCCAATAATCCTCGGGAAGACCAGAACACAACCAACAGAAAACCACCAACGGCCACACCCCAGGCCATCAGACGTCGCGTAATTGCGTGGATGCTTACCTCATCGTCGTGCCCTACAGCATCACCCACCATCACCTGGCCGGCGATGGCGTAGGCGTCCGCCAGCATCGAGGCGAGCAACCACAACTGCATGACCAGTTGGTGAGCGGCGATCGACTCCGGGCCCAACCGGGTGGCGCGACTCGCCGAATAGGTGAAGGCGACGAGGAGTGAAGCCGTGCGAACAGATACCAGCACTCCGTCCCGACCCATGGCCAGCATGCTGGGGATCGCCTCGACGAGATTCTCCGGACGGGTAACCATCGAGCGTTTCACCAGCAACCGGAGGAAGATTCCAGCTCCGACCCATTGTGCAAAGACCGTGGCTACCGCGGCGCCTTCCAAACCCCAACCCATCCCGAAGATGAGCAACGGATCGAGAACCAGATTGATCAGGTTCATCACCAGGATCACATAGAGAGGTGTCCTGGTGTCATGGTGTCCCCGGAACGAACCGTTGCTGGCGAGTACCAGGAGGACCGCCGGGGTGGCGAGGGCGCGAATCCGGACATAGTCGACCGCGGGGCCTGAGATCTCAGACGACGCCCCCATCAGGTCGACCAGCAGCGGCGCGGCGACCACCATGAGCAAAGCCACCGGAATCCCCAGGATCACAGCCAGGGTCAGGGCATCGCCGCCCCAACGTCGAGCGGCCTCCCGATCGCCACGACCCAGCGCTTGGGCCACCAGAGGCGTGGTGACGATGGCCAGGAAGTTGAACCCGAAGAAGGCAAAACCGAGTATCGCGGTGTCGACGCCAAGAGCCGCCAACTCGATTACCCCGAGTCTGGCCACGAACGCGGTGTCGGCCAATGTCAGGAGCGGGTCGATCGCCAGAGAGCCCAGGGCCGGTATTGCCAGGCGAAAGATCGTCCGGTTCACTTGCGTGCAGCTATTTCAAACCGATCGGGCCATTCGCAGAGACTGAACAATTCGCACTCGCCGCACAAGGGCTGTCGAGCGTCGCAAGTGTCCCGTCCGAATTGGATGAATCGCATCGAGAGGCCCGACCAGAGACCGACCGGGTACAGGGCCATCAGGTCTCTCTCGATCTTCTCCGGTTTTGACTGGGTCGTGAGGCCCAAACGACGTGACACCCGATTCACATGGGTGTCAACAGCAATCGCCGGAAAGTCCCACACTTCGGCGAGGACAACGCTTGCTGTCTTTCGGCCCACTCCGTGCAGCCTGGTCAGTTCATCGAGATCGGCCGGGACAACCCCGCCATACAAATCCACGAGACTCCGGGACAGAGTGATGATTGATTTCGTCTTCTGCCGGTAAAACCCGGTGGAGTAGATGATCTTCTCGACGTCTTCAGGGTTGGCATCGGCGAGTGATTCTGCGTCCGGGTATGCCCTGAACAATACCGGGGCAACCTTGTTGACGTTCTCGTCGGTGGTCTGGGCCGAGATCGCAGTAACCACGAGCAGTTGCCAGGCGCTCTCGTATTCGAGGGCGGTTTTGATCATCGGGTATCGCTTGAGCAAACGGTTGATGACGGCCCTGGCTTTTCCTCGCTCCGCCGGAGTTGGAGCATCCCCATTGGCGAGAAGGCGCTTCATGAGGGTGGCATTGTAAGACACCGCGCGGCGCCGGGATTCACTCAGCCAGAGCGCGGTTTCGTTTCTCGTATGGCGTAGGTGTCGGAATGGAGACGCCGGGAGAGTCTGACGACCAGCCGAATCATCAACACCACGACAAACATCGCGAGCGTGAGAATCAGGAGGAGTTCGAACGGGGTTGTGTAGGGAACCTGGCATGCCTCGATACCAGCGGGGCAGAGACCGAAACCCGAGCCACCCTGGAGCAGATCGAGCATGACGAGCAGAGGCACGACGGCGATTCCAAGGGCGGCGACTATCAAGAGGAGTATCGAGATTCGTAACAGCCACACAGACATACCAACGGGACGGTACATCGTGTTGGTTCCGTTC
>DATDCF010000259.1:0-9952 GCA_036524475.1 Acidimicrobiia bacterium
CTCGGGTTCGTATAAGGCGCTGGAGAAAGACTCCGATCCTGCGACCTCACCGACCCGGTCGGGTCCCAGGACTTCCCACTCCACGCCATAACGCTGGCGGTAGAAGGCGGCTGTCTTCTTGAATTTGTCGATGTCGCCACCGCCCAGACCGAGCGCAGCCAAACCGTTGCGGTTGGCCAGCGCATCGATGCCGAGACGGTCGCAGAGATCGAGGACGATCTCCACGGATCGGACCGAGGCATGCCAGATTTCGTTGGCGATTTCAGGGCCATATGTGGCCTCGACGGCCCGGATCCCCGCTTTGACGTCAGGAGAAACCATGCCTCCATTGATCGAGGAGGCCCCGCCGGAGATCTCGCCACCGTCGAGGACTACAACCGACTTGCTTGATTCGACCAGCCTCAACGCGGCGCTGAGCCCTGTCAGTCCGGATCCGATGATGACAAAGTCGGATTCAGCGGGTGGTTTGTCGGTACCGAGGCCGGGGGGTCGGGGAAAGTCCTCAACCCAAAACGGTGCCTCGATCACAGCGAGGTGAGGCCCTTCTTGAAGAGCCCGGCCATTTCATCAACCTGCTCGGGGGTCATAGTGAGCGGTGGTGATACCTGCAGCCCGCCACCACCAACGGCCCTGGTCAGCACACCCGCTTCGCGACAGGCTGCCGCGGCGCGAGCAGGAAGAGTCTCGTCGTCACCGACCTTCAACTGGACAGCGGCCAGGGCACCGACACCACGTCGGATATGGTCGACGACGTCCAATTCCTCGAGGTGGATGAGGGCGTCATAAATCTCATCCTCGAGGGCGGTGGCCCGAGCCAGCAAACCCTCCCGTTCGATGATCTCCATCACTTTGATCCCGGCCACACATGCTGTTGAGTGACCGGAGTAGGTGTATCCGTGGCGGAATATCAGACCCGGCTCTGTAAAGAAAGGTTCCGCGATCTTCGGGCTGGCCACCACACCTCCGAGGGGTGCGTAGCCACAGGTGACGCCCTTGGCGAATGTCATCAAGTCGGGCTGGAGCCCGAAGCGATTGGCCGCGAACCAGTCGCCGACACGACCGAACCCGGTTATCACCTCGTCAGAAATGTAGAGGCCCCCGGCGGTGTGAATCAGCTCCTGGACTTTCTGGAGATATTCAGCTGAAACCGGTCGGATTCCGCCAGCGCCGATCACAGCTTCGACGAATATCCCGGCCACCCGGTCCGCCCCAACGTGGTCGATTGCCTTTTCGACCGCCTCCGAATCGTCATGGGGCACGAACACAACCTCGGTGACGAGGTCGCCCCCGTATCCAAGGCGGTTGGGTTCCATCCCGCCGAGGGCCGTCCCATACGTGTGCATCCCGTGATAGGCCCACTCCCTGGCGATAAATACTGTCCGGTCGGGCTCACCGATCGCGGAGAAGTAGCGACGGGCCATTTTGGCGGCGGTATCGACTGCGTCCGAACCGCCCGACCCAAAGAACACCTTGGAATCCGGGTCTGGCGATACGGCGGCGATCCTATCCGCCAGGTCGATTGGTGGCCGGGTGGCGTAATCGATAAAGGAATGGAACGCTGGCAGCTTTCGGGCCTGGGCGTCCATCGCATCGACGATTTCGTCCCTCCCGTAGCCGACGTTCATGTACCAGAGGGAGGCGGCAGCATCGAGATACTTGTTGCCATCTTCGTCAAAGGCATATATGCCCTCTCCGCGATCGATGATAAAGGGGGCATCTTTGACCTTGGACATTTCCGCGAAAGGGTGCCAGTAAGCAGACATGGTTGGATCGTAGCGTCCCGATAAGTCTGGTTGTGGGCGACAGGCGTCGAAGCTGCACCGTTAAGATCCGCGCTCTATTTCGCCGGCCAGGGGCTCGTCGCCTGTGGCTGACGTCGTCTGAGATTTTGGAGGAGAGCATTGGCTGAACACGCCGTGGAGCTTGCTGGCGTAACCAAGAAGTTTGGTGACGATTTCACCGCAGTCGACGGACTTGACCTCGTAATCGAGGATGGGGAGTTCTTCTCTCTGCTCGGTCCGTCGGGTTGCGGGAAGACGACGACTTTGCGAATGATCGCCGGGTTTGAATATCCAACCTCGGGATCGCTGAAGATCCATGGCAAGGAGATGGGTCTCAAACCGCCAAATGAACGACCTGTCAACACAGTCTTCCAGTCATATGCTCTTTTTCCCCATATGACCGTGTCGGAGAACATTGCCTTCGGGCTGCAGATGCAAAAGGTGGACAAGAACGAGATCGGCGAAAGGGTCAAACGGGTCCTCGACCAGGTGCAATTGAGCAAGCGCGCAGATGCCAAACCAAAACAGCTCTCCGGCGGAATGCAGCAACGAGTCGCGCTTGCCCGTGCATTGGTCAACGAACCTCAAGTCCTCTTACTCGACGAACCCCTCGGCGCACTCGATCTCAAACTTCGTCAGACGATGCAGGTCGAGTTGAAGGAGCTACAGAATCGTGTAGGCATCACCTTCGTCTACGTCACCCACGACCAGGAAGAAGCCCTCACGATGTCGGATCGGATCGGTGTCATGAGCGACGGGAAGCTGCTCCAGGTTGGGAAGTCAGAGGACATCTATGAGCACCCCAACTCACGCTTTGTCGCCGATTTCATCGGCGACATCAACCTGATACCGGTTTCCGTCGTTGCACAAGACCGGGTGAAATTGGCCGGGGGCCAGGAATTCCCGGTGGCGACGGGCGCGCTGTCGAGCGGGGAAGCAACCCTGACCCTCAGGCCCGAGCGTCTTTCGCTCTACGATCTCGACGAGCCAATCCCGGACGGATACAACCGCCTCAAGGTCCGAATCAGCCGGCGGGTCTACTATGGCGATGTCTACTACTACGGCGTCGAAGGTGGCACAGGTGAGTTGGTAGAGGTCAAAGAGGAGAACCGCCCGTCAGTTGAGTTGTACGAACTGGATGAGGAGGCCTATCTGGCGTGGCATCCCGACGCAGCCAGCCTGGTAGTCGAGTGATGGCCAAAAAGGAGGCACAGGCCGCCAACGTAGCGACAGCGGAACTAGAGGCCGCTGCCGAACGGGCGAACAGCCGTCGCGGTTTTCGGATCTCCCTGCCGGCTTACGTCTATCTCATCATATTTTTCGTAATACCGCTGCTTCTCGTGTTCGTCTATTCCTTCGCCAGCCGGTCGTCCACTGGTTTGACCGTGCTCGAAGGTTGGAATCTCGAGTCCTACAAGCGGCTCTTTACCCCCATCGTCGGTCAGATATTGTTGCGGTCGCTTTTCCTGGCACTGACCACGACGATGATCTGCCTCGTCGTGTGCTATCCGTTTGCCTACTACATCGCGACGAGGGGCGTCTCGTTCCGCAACGTCCTCCTCGTCATGGTGATGATCCCCTTCTGGTCGAACTTCCTGGTCCGCACCTATTCGTGGAAGTTCATCCTCGGATCCGACGGCCTGGTCAGCCAGGTCAGCCAGTTTTTTGGGGGCGGGGAGGTCAGGCTCCTGTTCACCAACACAGCAGTTCTGATCGGAATGGTCTACGGGTTCATGCCGTTCATGGTTCTTCCTCTGTACGCCGCATTGGAGCGCATGGACTGGAGCCTCGTCGATGCGGCTCGCGACCTTTATGCCAACGGATGGACTGCCTTTCGTAAAGTGACGTTCCCGCTATCGATGCCGGGCGTTGTCGCCGGCTCGATCCTGGTGTTCATCCCGTCCATCGGCGCCTACGTCACCCCTGCGATTCTCGGAGGGGCAACCACCACACTGATCGGCGATTACATCGTCAGCCAGTTTCTCACGGCTCGGAACTGGCCATTCGGATCGGCGCTTTCGATTTCGATCATGGTGTTGATGTTGGGCGCGACCCTGATCTACTTCCGTTCCGGTGCGAGAAACGTATGAGTGAAAACCGGGCTCCACGAGGACCGATCGATCGATTGCTCGCGGCAAACGCGTGGCTGGTGTATCTGTTCTTCTATCTGCCGATCGGTCTGTTGATCGTTTTCAGTTTCAACGAGAACGAAAACGTGTCCATCTGGACTGGATTTTCCTTTAAGTGGTATGAGGCGATGCTCCAGGACGATCGGATCCTCGGCGCGCTACGCAATTCACTGATTGTGGCTTTTGTCTCGACCATCGTTGCCACGGTGTTGGGGACAATGCTGGCATTGGCGCTGGAACGGTACCGATTCCGGGGTCGGGGCACACTCGACGGGATCGCGTACATGCCGGTCATAATTCCCGACGTCACCATGGGCGTCATGCTCCTGATCTTTTTCTTCCAGGCGATCGGGCTCATGGACAGCTGGTTCGGGATCGGATTCAATACCGGTCTGGGCACCATCACACTTGCCCACATTGCTTTCAACATCTCATTTGTCGCGATAGTGGTGAGGGCCCGGTTGGCGCAATTCGATAGCTCGCTCGAGGAGGCCGCCGCCGATCTCTATGCGAGCAGATGGCAGACATTCCGCCAGATCACACTGCCGCTCATCGCTCCAGGTGTGGCCGGTGGTGCGCTACTGGCTCTGACGCTTTCCCTGGACGATGTCGTCGTCACCCAATTCGTGTCCGGGCCGGGATCTACCACGCTGCCTGTTTACGTTTTCGGTTTGGTCAGACGGGGAGTGACGCCTCTGATCAACGCGGTCAGCACGGTGATGCTGGTGGCCTCGATGGTGTTGGTAGGTATTTCTCTCGGTTTACAGAGGACGCGTAGCGGCGGGGGAGATGATCTCGAGGAAGACGTTCTGGCCAGCTCCGGAGCCACTGTTCGCCAGTAACGTAGTTACTGTTTGTGGGTCGCTGTGTTGCCCGATGGCAACTTAGGAGGAAAAGGAATGAAACAACTGCTCAAATTTGGCGCCGTTTTTGCCGCCATGGCAATGGTGCTCTCCGCCTGTGGGGACTCGGGTTCGGAGAATCCGACGACCGTTGCCGGCGGGGCGCCGCCACCGGCTGACGGCGGGGAAGCCTGTGCCCCGGATACCGTTGATGGAGACCTCAACTTCTACAACTGGTCCGAGTACATAGACCCTGAATTGATCTCAGCGTTCGAGACCGAGTACGGCGTAGATGTCGTCGAAGACTTCTATGACTCCAATGAAGCAATGCTGGCCCAACTTCAGGCCGGCGCCGTGTACGACCTCATCGTGCCTTCCGACTACATGGTGGGGATCATGATCGAAGAGGGCCTGCTCACCCCGCTCCAGGCAGATGCCTTGCCCAACTGGGGCAATCTCGATGAACAGTTCGTCGACCCGGCTTATGACCCAACAGGTGAGTATTCAGTCGCGTACCAATGGGGGACCACCGGCCTCGGAGTGAACCTCTCCGTTGTCGGGGAGGACTTTGAGCCCAGCTGGTCGCTCGTTTTCGACCCGGAACTGACCTCCGGATTCGAGGGCGGCGTGTCATTGCTCAATGACCCGCGCGAGACGATGGGTGCCGCATTGAAATATCTCGGGTACTCGTTGAACTCGACGAGTGAGGCCGAGTTGCAGGAAGCTGCCGATGTCATTGCTGCTGCCAAGGTCAATGTGACAGCATTCGACTCCGACCAATACGACGAGAACCTTGTGAACGGAGAAACGGCTGTCGGCCACGGTTACTCCGGTAACTTTTTCACGGCTTTCGCCGACACCGATGATCCCGACAACTGGGCTTACGTCATTCCTGAAGAGGGTGGGACGATCTGGATCGACAATATGGTGATCCCGGTGGTCTCTGAGCACCCGTGCACGGCGCATGCGTTCATCAACTTCCTTTTGGATGCTGAAAACGGGGCGGCGTTGACAAACTACAACTACTACGCCAGCCCCAATGCTGCCGCCGAGCCGTTCATCCTCGAGGAGGTCCTCACCGATGAAACCATCTACCCGTCGGATGAGCTCATGGAGAAGCTGGAGATCATCGCTGACACCGGTGAATTCGAAATCCAGTACAACGACTTCTATCAACTGGCACGTAGCTAGACCGTAGGTCGTTCGACGAAGTGGGGGCCTTCAAAGGGCCCCCACTTCCGCGCCGTCGCCTTGTTGTTATTCCGACGGCAGGGGCTGGGCCGGAGGCGCGGCCGGCCGATCCTGTTTCCGCGATCTCCACCACCGATAAGCGGCGTAGAGGACCAGCGCCGGTATCACCACTACGAGCAGCAGCATCGGGAGAACGGCTATCGCGAAGGTGATCGCCGCGTCGCCGAGGTTCTGCAAACCCGTCACCAGGGTTCGTGAGGCATCCCGGGCGGTGTCGGCTGGCGTCCAGCTCTCCTCGACTATGGGGACTGCCTGTGGTGTCGGTTGGACAGTTATTGTGGCTGTGGCCAGGTCGACGGCGTCGCTGAGATAGTTGAGCTGGCCCTGGATCTGCTCGATCTGGCCCCGGGTGTTGGAGATCTCAGTGAAGACTCTAAGCAGTTTGTCGGGGTCGGCATCGGGCTGCTTTCTCACTTCCTCCAGCAAGGCGCGGAGTTCGACTTCGAGAGCGGTGAGGTTGGTGAGCTGAGCTTCGAGGTCGATGTAGGTCTCTGTGACATCCTGGGCACCCTGAGACTCGGCGATCACCTCAGTCGCGGCATCCTTGAACCGACTCAAGGCGTTGGTCAGCTCGGCGGCGGGAATACGCACCGTCACATAGACCACCGGCGGCTGGCCGTCGTTGGTTGGGGAGACTTCGGCGCTGGCGACGAACCCTCCCACCGATTCGGTGATTCGGACTATCTCGTCGTAAGTGCCGCGAGTGTCGTCGGCTTCCAGCTGGAGGGAAGCGTTCCGGATCACTTTGCGGTCGTCGGAAACGGCGACGTCGAGGTTGAAGTCATTGGACGCCGTTTTGACGCCATCTTCGTCCAATTCCCCGATAGGTGCGCTACGTGCTTCAGTCGCCCCGTCGTCTACGAAGAGATCGTCCCCACCGCCCGACAGGCCCGACGAGACCTCCGAAAAGGTTTCTACGACGCTGTCGCCCGAACAAGCGGCAAGCACAAGAGTGAGCGTCCCGAGGACAATTATCAGTCGCTTCATGATCTTCTCCTTCTCCCCGACCGTAAATGGTCGGCTGGTTGTCGTTTGGACGGGTCACTAACACACCGCGGTTCCCGGTAACGTCATGTCGATGTATGGAGGAAAGATCCGCGTTCTCGCCCTGGGCGGCTCACCCGGCGAGATCGGTCACGCCCATGGTTCGGCTCTGGGCTCGTCGATTCGCCAATATCTAGACGATCGGCTCGACCTCGCTGGCGATCCCTATTGGTCGGGACGGACAGCCGAATTGGAGTCAATCGTCGGGCTTGCCCAGGAGACACTCGGTGCGCACCGCAGGTACAGCGAGCCCCTTTACGAAGAGATGGCGGCGATGGCCACTTCAGCCGGAATCGACCCGGCTGAAGCGGTTGTGGTCGGTGGGTTCACCGACCTGATCGATGTGGTACGCGTCGCAGGAGGTCCGTCGGTCGAAGAGGACGATTGCACCGGGATCATCGACGCCGATAACGGTGTGCTTGCACAGACCTGGGACATGCACGCTTCCGCAGGTGAGTTCGTCTATCTGTTCGACATCGAGCCGGACACCGGGCCGCGGGCGAAAGTGCAGACCACGGCCGGCTGTGTTGGGCAAATGGGAATCAACGAGGCCGGCATTGCGGTAGGTATCAACAACCTCACCTCCCGGGGCAAAGTCGGCGTTACCTGGCCATTCGTTGTCCGCAAGGTTCTACAACAGACAACGCTCGATGGGGCGATCGAAATGGTTCTCTCCGCCGACCTCGCCGGGGGGCACAACTTCTTCATCATGGGTCCCGACGGCACCGGCTGCAATATCGAGGCAATGCCGGAGTCACGCAAGGTGACCCGGGTCGAAACCGGACGCTTCTGCCACACGAATCATTGTCTCGACCCTGAAACGAAGAATGAGGAAGGGGCGCGGAATCCGATCGGGGCCGAGAGCTCGTTGGTGCGGTTGGAGCGAGCGAATGCCTACGGACCGGATCTGGAAGCGATGTTTGCCGATGCGGCAATCAATCGGGGCGCATCGAGCCCACATGATGTCGCCACCTGTGGGGCTGTCGTGATGCGCACCGGCCCGAGGACGATCGAGGCCGTTTGGGGCCAGCCGGGTTCGCACGATTGGGAGACCTTCGCTTTTGCCTGAGATTCGCCTGGTCAACCTGGACGCGTCGATTGCCGACCAGTTGGAGCGGATCGAGTTGGCTTGTTTTCCGATGGCCAATCCCGACGATCTTCTCGACGCTGATGACATCAGGGCATACGCAGGGATATTCCCCGAGGGCTATTTCGTTGCAATGGACGGGGATAAGCCCGTTGGCATGGGCGCCGGGATATTCATTGATTTCGACTTCGCCAACCCCCAACACACCATTGCCGGTATCACCGGTGAACACCAGTGTGGCAATCACGATCCTGGCGGTGAGTGGTACTACGGGACTGACATCACGGTGCTACCGGAATACCGGGGCCGGGGTATCGGGCACATGCTCTATGAGGCCCGCAAGGACCTCGTCCGCACCCACGGGAAGAAGGGGATAATCGCCGGTGGGTCAATACCCGGGTACTTTCACCACAAGTCGACAATGAGCGCTCGCGATTACGTTGACAAGGTGGTCGCCGGGGACCTGCATGACCCGACGCTCACATTCCAGATGGCGAACGGGTTCGAGGTGCGTGGGCTCCTGGAAAATTATCTCGAGGACGAGGCTGATGACGGGTGGGCGGTCCTCATCGTTTGGGAATCCGACTGAAGGGCTATTTCCTCACGTCCCGTTCATGGCGGTGGGGGTTGTCGATCGACGTCGTCGTTTCCAAGGTCACGTACGCCTCGGGGTTGGTTAGGCGGATCAGGTCGGATACCCGCTTTATGTCGCGTCGTGGCACCACGGAGAACGTGACTCTCACTTCACCGGCGAGACCGTCGCCGTTCACCACGGTTGCGCCAAAATTGCTGGCCCGAAGCATGTCCGCCACCGGCGGAGACCCGACCGGCGAGATCACTCTGACCAGGACCTGGCCCAACGCCATCCATTCCTCGACCAGAGCCCCGAGATAGGTACCGGCAGCGAATCCGGCAGCGAAGGCGATCATGCGAAGCGGATCGTTCAGGCCATCGAGCACGCGTGCCATCGCCAGGACCCAAATCAGGGCTTCGACGAACCCGAGGGCAGTGGCCGCGAGCTTGCGGCCCTTGCTGAGCAAGACGATGCGGACAGTTGCCATCCCGACGTCGAGGAGCCGCAGTACGAATATGAAGAGGAGGTCGAGAGCGAGTGCCATCCGCACAGGCTAGAAAGGAGATTGGCGACCGGTGGTTATTCCGGGACGGGTAACGCGATCGGGATCGGCTGGCGAAAGAGGCCCTCGGGGACCACGGAACCCGTACGAATGAGCGCAACTTTCCAGGTGGGGGAGAAACCCATCGCCCAGCGCAATCCGGCAACTGCGGCCTTCGCTGACGCCCGGGAGCCTTGGGGTGCAGTCAGCCCGAGGATATGACGGATCCGAACCGGAATCGTCGCCACGGCTGCGTTGCGGAGTACCTTGTACGACATGGCGATCCCCCGACTGAGTGGAGGGTCGTTGATGAAGGCGACCGCATCGCGCATCGCCTGGCTGGCGGCGACCGCGGGGTGCTCGGCCACCCAGATATGTAGGTCGGCGGCCGTTTCCGGCATGGGATCGGCGTAGAGGAGCGCCCCCACCTTCCGCTGTTCTCGCACAAATGTGTCAGCATCCCCGGGCGAGAGCGGGGCAGCGCCATAGATTTGATTGGCCACGAGGAAGGAGTCGGTGAGGGCGTTGTGAACCCATGCCGAGAACGCCGGGTCGGATGCGTCATAACGAACACCTCGTTCCGAAACGCCGTTGACCCGCTTGTGGATTCGTTTCACGATGTCGACCGCGGCATCGACCTCGGGCAGGGCACCGTAAGTCGTCGCGGTCACATAGGCAGAGGTTCGAGAGAGACGTCCCAGTG
>DATDCF010000260.1:0-10664 GCA_036524475.1 Acidimicrobiia bacterium
GGGGCCGGGGTAGTTCGGAGCCCCGTCGAAGGTGGCAATCGCCGCGCCGTTTGCCAAGCCGGCGATAACCATCCACGGTCCCATGATCCAGCCCATGTCGGTTGCCCACATCACCGTATCGCTCCGCTTGATGTCGAGTTGGAAGGCACCTTCCTGGGCGATTTTCACTGTGAGTCCCGCCTGGACGTGTACCGCTCCCTTGGGGGTGCCGGTGGTTCCCGAGGTGTAGGCGAGGAGGACCGGGTCTTCGGCGTACGTTCTGGCAGCTTGAACGCGTTGTGCTCGATTGACCACGTCGTGCCACCAGTGATCTCGATCGGGCCTCATCGGGGTGTTCGGGCGGTCCGAATAGGCAACCACCATCACGGTGTCGACCCCACCGGAACGGTTTATCGCCGCGTCGGCAATCTCCTTCATTTCCACCATCGAGCCGCGGCGTTCGAAGCCGTCGGCACAAATCAGAACCCTGGGCTTGGGGTCTTCGAGTCTGTTGGCAACGGCTTCCTCACCGTATCCGGAGAAGACCGGGATGAACATCGCGCCGAGTCGCGCCACGGCGAGCAGTGAAACGACCGCCTCTTCGCCCATGGGAAGGTAGACCGCCACCGCGTCTCCACGGCCCACGCCCAGTTCCTGCAGTGCACCGGCGACCCTCTCGGTCGATTCGAGGAGTTTGCCGAACGTCAACTGGCGGATTTCACCTGACTCTTTTTCACTCCGTATCGCCACCCTTTCGGGATCGTCCTGCCATCGATCGACACAAGCCACGCTGAGGTTGAAGCCACCGTCGGAGAACCATGTCGCCCATTGGTGCCCGCGCGACGTGTCGCGAACCACCCGGTAGGGAGGATCGAATGGGAGACCCAGAAACCGGACGACCTCATCCCAGAACCATTCGGGGTCGCCAACCGATCTCTGGACCAGTTCGCCATAACTCCCGATGGAATGAGCTTCCATGAATCGGAAAGTGTTGGACTGTTTCTTCTGTGCCTCTGTCGCCGTCCACACGATGTCGAAATTCAATTCCCGATGCCTCCGCTGTTGATTCCAATCTAGAACGTAGCGTTCCGCAGCTGCCCGGTTGTAACGTGGCCTGGCAATGGGTGTCAGAAACCGGATCTATGACGACGATGCGTTGAAGGAACTCGACGCCTCAGAGGATCGAAGGCTTAAACGCACGATCCTGACGATTGTTGCCGTCCTCCTGATTGTGGCGGCGGCGGTCTGGCTTGCCTTCAAGATCAGCAATCTCCTCTTTATGGTCTTTGTGTCCATATTTGTCGCCGTAGCCATGGAACCACCGGTTCACTTTCTGGCGAAGCGCGGGTGGAAGCGAGGGGCAGCCACAGGGGTGGTGTTTGTCGCCGCATTGACCCTGACCACGATCTTCATTGTTTCGATGGTCCCACTCCTGATCGACCAGGTCGGCCAACTCATCGAAGACGTTCCGAGTTATGTCGAATCGGTGGCGCGACTCGTAGAGGGGTGGTTCGGTTTCGCTTTCACCGAAGACCAACTGGCCGAGCAGGCCACCACAGTGCAGGAGTGGTTGACCAGCCATGCCGGAGAAGTCCTGGGGGGAGTCGTCGGTATCGGGTCCACGATCTTCGGTTTTATCTTCTTCGCCGTGACCGTGGGTTTGTTCTCCTTCTACATCGTGGCGGAGCTCCCCCAGCTGAAACAGACGGTACTTTCCACGATGCCCCAGGCACGCCAACATGAGGCGCTGGGGATCTGGGACACCGCCGTCGAGAAGATGGGCGGGTATATCTATTCGCGTCTCATCCTCGCCGTGATCGGGGGAACGGTTGCAGTCCTGTTCCTGACATTCCTCAAGGTACCGTTCAGTGTTCCCCTCGGGATCTTTGTCGGATTCCTCAGCCAGTTCGTCCCGGTTGTCGGGACGTATATCGCTGCCATCGTTCCCACGATCGTGGCCCTGTCGGTGAGCGGGACAACCGCCATCTGGGTAGTCGCTTTCTTCGTCCTCTACCAGCAGGTTGAGAATTTTCTTATTTCGCCACGTATAACCAAGCGGACCATGTCGATTCATCCGGCAATCTCGATTGCGGCGATAATCATTGGTGGGGCCGTGATGGGTGGAATCGGGATAATTCTTGCTTTACCGATGGCGGCCATCATCCAGGCAGTCATTTCCACCAGCATCCATCGGCACGAAGTGGTGGTTGCCACCGAGTCGGAAGTCGCGTCAGACTGACAGAAACCCGACCACAGCGTTTGGCTTTACGCCGCGATCGCTTTACCTTTGTGTGTACCGGGTATATATTCCCGGCGGCCCTCTTTTAACTATGTTGGGAGAGGTCTGAGGTGAAAGGCCCGGCCCCGATCCTTGAAGTAAGCCAAAAGGGAGGAAGAAAATAGTGCGATCCCTGCGCACAAAGCGCGCCGTCCGATGGATGTCGCTCCTCGCCGTATTCGCCCTCGTCGCTGCTGCCTGTGGCACCAGTGACCCCGAGGCCACGACTACGACAGCAGGAGGAGATACCACAACGACGGCAGCAGAAGAAGCCACCACTACATCGGCTGCGCCGGTGGAAGGTGACTGCCCCGATGCATTCTGTGTGAAATACAACATTCACCCTGATGCAGCCTGGGCAGATGGTGAGCCCGTAATTGCTGATGACTTCGCTTTTACGTACGAAACCATCATGAATGACCAGCTGGACATCACCAGCCGTGAGGGTTACATCCAGATGAGTGGGTTCGAGGTCGTTGATGACAAGACCTTCGTCGCCCAGTTCTCTGTGCTGTACGCCCCATGGCAGACCATGTTCAGTGCGATCCTTCCCAAGCACGAGATGGAAGGCAAGCCCTTCAACTCGTACTGGGACGAAATGATCACCCTGGGCTCCGGCCCATTCGTGATGTCGGAGAGAGTGCCGACCGAACGTATCGTTCTGCAACGGAACGAGAACTACTGGGCATCCGAAGACCGCGCCTCCGGCGCACCCCTCGGAGATGTTCAGACGGTCAACATTGTCTTCCTGGAAGACTCGCAGACTCAAGTCCAAGCCCTCAAGGGCAAGGAAATCGACATGTTCTACCCGCAGCCCCAGGTCTCGCTGGTCGAAGAGGTCGATGGTATTGAGGGTGTCGAGTGGGAAGCCGGCCTAGGCCCGGTATGGGAACACATCGACTTCAACCACACGGACCCACTTCTCTCTCAGAAGTTCGTCCGTCAAGCAATCGTTCAAGGTATCGACCGCGATGCGATTGTTGAAGCCGTTATCCGTCCCATCGCCGCCGATGCCGTAGCTCTAAACAACTCGGTCTGGCTCAACACCAGCGCCAACTATGAAGACCACATGACGCAGTACCCGTACGACCCCGTGGCCGCTGAGGCATTCCTCACGGACAACGGTTGCACCAAGGGTTCCGATGGAATCTACGAGTGTGACGGTCAGCGTCTCTCCTTCAACTGGGCCACAACGGCCGGTAACGAAGGTCGTGAGCTTCAGTTCGCTCTGGCACAGGCCAACCTGGCCGAGATCGGTATTGAAGTAAATGCCGCCTTCGGGCCTGCCTCCGAGGTGTTCGCTGACGAGCACTTCTATGGCGACTCGACCGTATGGCAGATCTTCAACTTCGCATGGGTTGGGTCACCAGACCCCGCCGGCGGTAACACGCTGTACTACTGCGAGGGCGATGCCCCCACCGGATTTGGTGGTAGCAACAACCTTCAGTACTGCAACGAGTCCGTTGACGCCCAGATCAAGGCGACTGACACTGAGGTCGATCCGGCCGCACGTGCCGCCTTGTACAATGCGGCCGATGCCGAGTGGCTCGAAGAAGTACCACTTCTTCCGTTGTACCAGAAGCCGACATTCTTTGCATGGAATGCAGAAATTGTCGGTCCTAAGGACAACGCCACCCAGATCGGTCCGTTCTGGAACATCGCCGCATGGACTGGTAAGGAAGTCGTCACCTACGGTGCCGACCAGGAACCAGACTCGATGAACGTCTTTGAGCCGGATGGCAACCTGTTTGCCGCTGGTCTCATATCAACGGCGGTTCTCGAGGGTGCTTTCACCATCACTCCTGACTTCCAGTACGTCGAGCAGCTGATCACAAGCGCAGAGCCGATCGTCCCCGCAGGGGGTTGATCAACCCAGCGTTGATTGATTGATGAAGAGGGGGCTCGCCCAAAGGCGGACCCCCTCTTCAAATCTCCGGTCCAACCCGACCACGTTGGACACTTTGGGGTTAGAGTGACGGAAGCTTCCCAGTAGGACGAGAGGCAGACGATGGGTACATTTATTGCGAGACGATTGTTGTACAGCATTCCGGTGTTGTTGGCCGCAACGATTTTGGTCTTCTTCGGGATGAGTGCGGTCACCGACCCGATTTCCCAGCTCCGCTTGATACCCAACATCAATCAGCAGACAATCCAGAACATCATAGATCGCAAACATCTCGATGATCCGCTGATCGTCCAATACGGTTTCTGGCTCAAGGATGTCTTCTTCAACCAGTTCGGAACGACAGCCGTAGGGGATCAGCCGATCTGGCCCGACCTCAGCCGTTCGATCGTCAACACCCTCCAGTTGGTCTTCGTCTCCGAGGCGATCGCAGTGGTCCTCGCGGTCATCCTCGGCGTCTTCTCGGCAAAGAAGCAGTACAGCTTTTTTGATTATGCGACCACCACAGTCAGCTTCTTCGGATTCTCGGTGCCCATCTTCTGGTTCGCCTTGATACTCCAGGCTCTGGTTACTGCATTTTTCCTCAAGACAGGAATCAGACTCTTCTATACATTCGGGCAGAGCTCGTTCGATCCGGCCAACCCATTCATCGATCGTGTCCAGCACATGGTCCTCCCGATCGTAACCCTCTCCTACGTCTCGATCGCAACCTACTCCCGGTTTCAACGCGCCTCGATGCTCGATGTGCTCCACTCCGATTACATCCGGACTGCTCGGGCTAAGGGTGTCAAGGAGAATGTGATCACACTCAAACACGGGCTCCGCAACGCTTTGATCCCCGTGGTTACAGTCGCAGCCCTGAGCTTCGGCGCCGTCCTCGGTGGCGCCGTAATCACCGAGACCATCTTCGCGTGGCCGGGAATGGGCAAGTTCTTCATCGACGCCTTGGGCCGTGGTGAGGTCTACACCCTGATGGCATGGCTCATGGTGACGGCCGTGGCCGTGATCATGGCCAACCTGGTTGCTGACATCATCTACGGGTGGCTGGATCCTCGGATCCGATATGACTGATCAGAAGAACCGCAGTGAGGAAGGGTTGGAAGCCGCGCAAACGGAGGCTGCCCTGGACAACATTCACCGCCAGGCCGGCGCCGATCTCGAGTCGGTCCATCTCGAGGGTCTGGAAGTCGAGTCGCTCACCCAGTGGCAGTTGGCGAGGAGAAAGTTCTTTCAGCACAAGTTGGCGATGACCTCGTTGGTGATCCTCATCATCGTGTTCGCCGCGGCGATGCTGGCCGATTTCATCGCACCCTACGACTTCGCCCAGCCCGATGTCCCCAACCGCTCGAGCCCTCCCACCCTAGAGGGCAACCACTTCTTCGGAACCGACAAGATCGGCCGCGACTACTTCAGTCGCACCCTCTTCGGAACCCGGACGTCGGTCTATGTGGCCTTTATCGTGGCTACGTTGGCGACTGTCATTGGCGTGATCATTGGTGGTATCGCCGGTTACTACGGTGGCAAGGTCGACAACCTGCTGATGCGGATGACCGACCTCTTCCTGACCATCCCGTTCCTGGCGGTCCTCCTGGTCCTGTCGGCTTTCCTCGGAGCGGGTAGCCCGGTGCGGGTTGCGTTTATCCTCGGGTTCCTATTCTGGACGGGCCTGGCACGAGTCGTTCGTGGTGAGTTCCTCAGCCTTCGGGAGAAGGAGTTTGTGGAAGCGGCCAAGGTTCTGGGAGCGTCGGACAATCGAATAATTTTCCGACATATCCTGCCCAACACCATGGGCCCGATCATCGTCAACGCAACACTCACCATTGCGTCGGCGATCCTGGTGGAAGCGGCGCTCAGCTTTCTCGGCTTTGGTGTGCAACCTCCCTTCCCGGCACTCGGCGTCCTGATCAGCGACGGGCAGGACTCACTCACCACTCTGTGGTGGTTGGCGACTTTTCCCGGTCTGACAATCGTCCTCATCGCGCTCTGTATCAACTTCGTTGGTGACGGTATGCGCGACGCATTCGACCCGAAACAGCGAATCAAGTGACAGAACCGGTCCTTTCAATTCGCGACCTGGTCGTGGAATTCGACACGCCCGACGGTGTGGTCCATGCCGTCGACGGGGTGAGCTACGACGTCTACCCGGGGGAGACCCTAGGAGTCGTCGGGGAGTCGGGGTCAGGGAAGAGTGTCACTGTTATGGCCGCTCTGGGCCTGATCCAGATGCCGCCAGGGCGAATCGTGCGTGGCGAGGTTTTCTACAGGGGGCGGGACATCATCGGCCTCCCGGTCGACGAGCTAAGGAAGATCCGCAACAAGGAGATCGCCATGATCTTCCAGGATCCGATGACTTCGCTCAATCCGGTGTTCAAGGTCGGCGATCAGATAGCCGAGGCCCTGCTGGTCCACAACGCCAAGATGACCGACGACGAGGCCCGAAAGCAAACGGTTGGCCTGCTCGAACTCGTGGGTGTTCCCAACCCGGATCGGCGCTACGACCAGTATCCCCACGAATATTCGGGCGGAATGCGCCAGAGGGCCATGATCGCCATGGCTATGGCCAATAAACCTTCAGTCATGATTGCTGATGAGCCAACCACCGCGCTCGACGTGACCATCCAGGCCCAGGTTCTCGAGGTGATGAAGATCGCCGCCCAGGAGACCGGTGCAGGCACGGTGATGATTACTCACGACCTCGGCGTTGTCGCCGAGATGGCTGACCGTGTAACCGTCATGTATGCCGGGCGGGTGGTGGAGAGCGGTACCGTCGACGACATCTTCCACAACCCGCGGCACCCGTACACCCTGGGGCTGATGATGAGTCTTCCTCGGGTGACCGGTGACATCGAGAAATTGCTCCCCATTCCCGGCAACCCGCCTTCTGTGATCCGGCTTCCGCCGGGTTGTGCCTTCCACCCCCGTTGCCGGATGTCCGAAGGACGGGAATTGTGCCGGACCCAGGTCCCCGAAATCGTTGTCACTGAAATCGGGGGGCACCCGAGTGCATGCCACTTTCCCGAAGAGGTGGTGCTCGAAATCGAGCGCGAAACATCGATAACCGGTATCGAGGTCTAGGGGAGGGAGAGCGTTGACAGACGACAACATTTCATACGAAGAGCCTAAGAGTGACGCGGTACTCGAGGTCAAGAACCTCAAGATGCACTTCCCGATCAAAGAAGGGCTGCGCCGTAAAACCGTTGGCCATGTTTACGCAGTTGACGGTGTCTCATTCGAAGTTGGACACAAAGAGACTTTGGGCCTTGTCGGCGAGTCCGGATGCGGGAAGTCGACCACAGCCCGAGCCGTTATCCGTCTGGTGGAACCCACTGATGGAGTGGTCAATTTCCAGGGTCAGGATCTGACCAAGCTCGACCGAAAGGCTCTCCGACCGATTCGTCGAAACCTCCAGATCGTATTTCAAGACCCATACGCATCCCTCAACCCCAGGATGACTGTCCGTGAGATCATCGCCGAGCCGCTCCGCATCCATGGCTTGTATAGCGATGGGGGGGTGGACCGGGTCGCCGAACTGCTCCGCCTCGTCCAGCTATCGCCCGAGCACGGAAACCGATTCCCTCATGAGTTCTCAGGTGGGCAACGCCAGCGCATCGGGATCGCCAGGGCCCTCGCCCTCAACCCACACATGCTGCTGCTCGACGAACCGGTGTCGGCCCTGGACGTTTCGATCCAGGCCCAGGTCATCAATCTGTTGCAAGAGATTCAAGAGGAACTCGACCTCTCATACCTCTTTATCGCCCACGACCTTTCCGTCGTTCGCCACATTTCCCATCGTGTCGGCGTTATGTATCTCGGCAAGATCATGGAGATGGGGACCCGTCAGGAGATCTTCGAGAATCCGGTCCACCCCTATACCCAAGCTCTTCTGTCAGCAGTTCCGATACCCGACCCCCGTATCAGCAAAGTCCGCGACCGTATCGTGCTCCAGGGTGATGTTCCCAATCCGGCCAACCCACCGTCGGGTTGCGTGTTCCGCACCCGTTGTTGGAAGGCCCAGGACATTTGCGCCGAAGAAGTCCCACCTCTGGTGGAACAGTTCGGCCACCTGGCCGCATGCCACTTCGCCGCACCCCTCGAGATCAAAACCAAAGTAGCTGTTTAGTCAACTTTTCCCCCGGAGGGCGCAGCCCGCATGGGGGGAAGGCTTCTGTCAGCTTGCTGACAGGTGGGGGGGTCTGGCTCGCGTCAGATCAATCCGCGCTGTTTTGACTCCCCCTTACCTCCGGGTCTTTCCCGGACCCGCAGGGACTCTTTCCCCCGTCGTTCCTCCCGGGGGAACAGGAAGATCTCGTTATCGTTCAGCCAATGCCAGGGCCGCTTCATGGGATAACCGTTGTCGAGCTGGCCGGGCTCGGGCCGGCCCCATTCGCGGGTATGGTGCTCGCCGACCTCGGGGCCACAGTGATTCGGGTGGATCGTCCCCCAGACGGCTCAGGGGCCATTTTCGTCGCCCCGGAGTTCGATTTGCACAACAGAGGCAAGAAGTCGGTTGCGGTCGATCTGAAGCATCCTCAGGGGGTTGAGGTGGTGTTGGAACTGATCGCGGGGGCTGACGTGCTGATCGAGGGCTTCCGCCCCGGTGTCGCTGAGCGTCTTGGCGTCGGGCCGGCTGATGCATTGGCGGCAAACTCTGCCTTGGTTTACGGGAGAATGACCGGTTGGGGCCAGGAGGGACCGTACCGGGATATGGCCGGACACGACATCAACTACATCGCTGTTTCCGGTCTGTTACATGCCATGGGTGACCGCGACACCCCGACCGTGCCGCTCAACATGATCGGGGATTTCGGAGGCGGTGGGATGCTGCTGGTCATCGGTGTGCTCTCTGCCCTACTCAACGCGGCGGCCACGGGGATGGGCCAGGCGGTGGACGCCGCCATGGTCGACGGTTCCGCCTTGCTCTCCACCTCCGTCCATGGATTGCTCGCGGCCGGGCAATGGACCGACACCAGGGCATCCAACCTGCTCGATGGGGGAGCACCGTTCTATTCGGTATATCCGACCTCAGACGGGAAACACATGGCGGTCGGTGCCCTCGAGCCGCAGTTCTTCGCCGCATTGGTCGGGGGCTTGGGACTGGATGATTGCCCGCCGCAGAATGACAGGGAATCGTGGCCCGAAATGCGCGGACTCTTCGCCGGTCGATTTCGCAGTGAGTCCCAGGATTTCTGGGTTGACAAATTTCGTGGCAGCGACGCGTGTGTGGCACCGGTCGTCTCTCTCGGGCAGGCGGCGAACAACGAACATCTGCGGTCTCGTTCGACGTTCGTCAGGGTTGGTGAGATCTCCCAACCCGCCCCGGCACCTCGATTCGACCAAACACCGCCGGGGCGACCGGAGAAACCTCCCGCACCCGGTGCAAACACCAGAGAGGTCCTGGCCCGCTTCGGCTATAGCCAGCGGCAAATCGGTATGCTCCTCGAGGCAGGAGCAGTTTCCGATATGACGGAGGAGTCATGACCGAACAAGCCGTGCTCACCGAGCGCGCCGAAATCGACGCGGTGGTCGAAGGCAAAACGATTGTCGACTACTTCAACCGAAACGCTGAGCGTCATGGCGACCGTCCAGCCATGCATTGGAAGGGCGAGAATGGGTTCGAGGATCTCACCTGGAGCCAGTACCGCGACGTAGCGCACCAAGTTGCCGCCGGACTCTCCACACTTGGTGTGACCAAAGACGAATTCGTGGCCATTCAGGCTGGAAACCGGCCCGAACACGTGATTGCCGACATGGGAGCTGTTCATGCCGGCGCAACTCCTGTAACAGTCTATTCGACGCTGGCAGCCGAGGAGATCCAGTACATCGCAGAAAACTGCGGTGCGACTGTGGCCATTCTCGAAGGCCTCGACTTCATGAAGCGCTGGGAACAAATTAGGTCTGAGCTCCCCAACCTCCGTTACGTCGTTCTGATGTCGGGCGCCGAGAACTACGACACCGCAGACTGGGTGCTTTCCTGGGACGAACTCCTCGCGCGCGGAACGCAGCAGCTCCAGGATGATCCCGAGACGGTGGCTCGCTCGGTGGCACAGCTCACGCCCGATACGCTCGCCACTCTGATCTACACGTCGGGAACGACGGGGACCCCGAAGGGTGTGATGATCAGCCACTACAACGCGTTGTGGACGGTCGAATGTGTTCGCCGGGGTGCTGAACTCAAACTCGGCGCTCGCCTCGTCTCTTACCTGCCCCTCGCCCATATCGCGGAGCGGATGGTGAGCCACTATGTGGGCATTTACCTTGCAGGCGAGGTGTGGTTTTGTCCCAATCTCGCCGGCGTCCTGGAATACATCCTCGAGGCAAGGCCGACCCTGTTCGTTGCGGTCCCGCGTGTCTATGAGAAATTCCACGCGCGTCTGGTCGCTCGTTTCGCCGAAGCGAGCGGAATCAAGGGGGCGATCCTCAAGATGGCCCTGAACGCCAATACCAAGAGGGTCGCGGCGGAGGAGAATGGTGGGTCGGGAAGCGCCATTGCCGGAATCCTCGACA
>DATDCF010000261.1:0-3350 GCA_036524475.1 Acidimicrobiia bacterium
ACCGCGATATTCGCCGTCGCGGTGTCACTTCTCAGCTAACCGCGGCGGTCCTGGCGTAGAAGAGTTCGCATTGCTGAATTCTTCCAGATGTTCCCCATCTGGTCCCACTGCCGCTTCTTATCGATCAAGTTGATTTCGGCTACCACTGGTTCGTGGCTGTCGAAATGGCCGGCCAACTGGGTCAGAGTGTGCGTCCAGATCTTGTCCTCGAGACGGCTCGTGTAGAGCTTGAAACTCGCTTCATACAGAGGATCGTTGGCCCGGACAAGGAGGTGGATCTTGGCGATGGCAGCATCGTCGACGTCCTCGTGGGCGCTGAAGGTGATGATCGCCGCCCAGGGGTGGCCTTCGGGAGTCATGTAGGACCATGAACGATCGTCGGCGTATATGACCCGTACCCCGGTCGTCACTTTCGTCGGACCGCGTCCACCACCGATGAGGGCGATCTCACCAGGAGAAATGCCAGCTGCAGGCGCATAGAATTTATTGGTGGGGTACCAGAACTCCCCGAAGTTCTCTTTCCAGGTGCTTATCACGACTTCCGGCGTGGGTCCCGGAATTCGTACCTGATAGGACTTCTGCCAGAGCCGCCCGAAACCCTGGAGAGGACCGGTGGGTTTCCTCCCCTCGACGTTTCCCTTTTGGGCACCATCGGCAACTTCCTCGACGTGGAACGTATCGATCGGCTTGGCCCAGTTGTCCTTGTCCCGTGGTTCTGCCACTTGCTCTCCTTGTCGTAGGCCAAAGAATGCCCGAAGACCGTTCCGATACCGTTACGAGAACTGGTGACGGTTTCGTAACGGTTCATCGACCACAATGGGCGCAATGAAGCAATTCGATGCGGTCGTGGTCGGGGCCGGACCCAACGGGCTGGCAGCCGCAGTAGAACTGGCGCGTAACGGCCTAAAGGTCCAACTGATCGAAGCCGCTGACGAAATCGGCGGCGGGACCCGAACCGAAGAATTGACCATCCCGGGATTCCTCCACGATGTCTGTTCGGCAATCCATCCCACCGGGGTTGCCTCGCCCTTCTTCAACTCGATAGATCTCGATGTCGAGTGGATCCACCCGCCGATTCCCTTCACCCACCCCCTCGACGACGGCCGGGCAGTTGCGATGCATAGGTCAGTGGACGACACCGCGGAGGGGCTAGGCGCCGACAGGAAGCGATATATCTCGATGATGAGGCCCCTGGTCGACCACATCGACGATGTCATCGACGACTTTCTCACCCCGATGACCATGTGGCCGGAGCACTTCTTTTCGTTTGCCCGAATGTCAGCGCTTGGCATCCTGCCGGCGAACACCCTGATCCAGAGGTTCGAGACAGATGGTGCCCGTGCGTTGCTCTCGGGTCTCTCCGCGCACTCCATAGCGTCCTTCAAGGCTCCCGGGTCGGCCGGTGTTGGGCTGATGCTCGGTGCCATCGGCCATGGGTACGGCTGGCCCATGGCCGCGGGCGGTTCACAAGCCATCGCTGGCGCCCTCGCCATGCGCCTCGAGGAGCTGGGTGGGACTATCGAGGTCGGCCGGAGAGTCACAGACATCGAGCAGGTCGACTCCCCCATCGTTGTTTTCGATGTCATGCCCGATGCCCTCTCCAGGATCGCGGGGAGACGGCTCAACCCGTCGGGACGGCGGCGACTGCTCAAATGGAAGGCGGGCGCCGGGGTATTCAAGGTCGACTGGGCCTTGGACGGCCCGATACCCTGGGCTGACCCATTGAGCAGCGGTGCCGGCACGGTCCACGTCGGCGGCGAGTTCGAAGAGGTAAGACTCAGCGAAAGTGAGGTTGCGGCCGGACGCCACCCGGAGCGCCCGTTTGTCCTCGTAGCACAACAGTCGTTGTTCGATCCGACCCGAGCGCCCGGCGGGAGTCAGACTGCCTGGGGCTACTGCCATGTTCCCGCGGGTTCAAGAATGGACATGACGTCGACCATTGAAGACCAGATCGAACGTTTCGCCCCTGGATTCCGCGACCGGATAATCGGGCGTCACACGATGAGCCCCGGCGCATATGAGGACTACAACCCCAACTATGTGGGTGGCGACATCGGCGGAGGGAAATTCGGCTTGAAGAAGGTCCTTCAGCTGGGCCGCATCCGCCCGTTCTCGTTTGGCAACGGGATTTTTCTCTGCTCGTCGGCCACGCCACCGGGGGCCGGCGTCCACGGGATGTGTGGATACTACGCCGCCCGAGCAACCCTATCGTCGATCGGGCTATCCAGCGATAGCTGACGCCTCATCGTCATACAGGCCAATCGCCTCATCGAGTCGCGTCAGCGAAAAGATCTGGCGGTAGTGGTCACTGAGTCCATAGGCACGCAGGGCGTGGCCCGAGCGCTGGGCACGGATCAATGTCGTCACCAGCAATCCGATGCCACCGCTATTCATATAGTCGAGACCTTCGAAGTTGAGGATCACCGCACTGGCGTCCTTACCCGCTTCCTCATGTGCTGCGGCGATTTCGGCCTCTGCAAATGAGGTGATCTCTCCATCGATGTCGATGACGCGCACACCGTCGGCCACCTCCCGAATTTCCATTGTCAAGTTGGTTGTTGGCATAGGTTCTCTCCCTAACTAGGCCCGTTGGCGTCCTCGTAGATGTTCATGAAATCTGAGAGGCGGGTTATTTGAAACACTTCGCGATAGTGGTCGGAGAGCCCGAAAGCACCGACTTGCCGATCCTCTGCTCTCGCCATCGCAAGCACCCCCACAATGACTGCGATCCCGGTTGAATTGATGTACTCGACATCGCCGAAGTCGAGCCTGATCTCCCCCGGTGCCGCCGATGCTTCTTCGAACGCTGCCTCCATGCCCTCTTTGGCGCCTCGATTCACCACACCTTTGAGTTCGATGACGGAGCCGTCGTCGGACCGGGTGACTACGGCTTCGAATTCGCTTTCGCTCATCCCTCTGCTCCTTTCTTGTTCATGACGAGTTCAACCGTGTGAGTTCCATTGAATCGGTGACGGTTGACCTCGTCGACCATCTGGCCGATCAAGAACAGCCCCCAACCACGCGGCGTCTGCTCCCCGGCGAGCTTGGCTTCCAGGTCGGGTGTGGCGGCTTCAGGGATTTCTCCATCGCCTCCCTTATCTGTGACCCGGACTTTTACCGCAAGATCGCTGGTAGATACCACGACATCAACATCGAGATCGGGATCGCCGTGGTTGCCATGCTCGATTGCATTCATCACCGTCTCTCCGACCGCCGTCTTGAGACGCTCGAGCCTCGACGGCTCGAGTCCCAGTCCGGCGATGGCTTCGGACACTCTGGCTATGGCGATGCGCTCGTTGCCCTCTTCGCTCCGCAGGGTGAAGGTAGCGACCACAGCGTCGTCCGGGTCT
>DATDCF010000262.1:0-3788 GCA_036524475.1 Acidimicrobiia bacterium
AGCCCCCCTCGGCCGTGATCGATTCGATCACCGGTCTTGTCCGCTTGCCAGAGCGGCCGGCGGCCACGATATGAAACCCGCTCCTGCCGAGAGACTGCGCGGTTACCAGGCCTATTCCGGATGAAGGCCCGGTAACGACGACAGTTCTCATGGATTGTCACCGTAGCGATTTCCGGGGAATCCACTAGCGTCCGGGTGTGCCCGACTGGCCCGCAAACTTGAATATCGACAACTGGATTCTGCGCGACCATCTCGACACGCTCGGCGACCGGGTTGCCATTCGCACCGACTCGGGTAATACGACCTACTCCGAACTGGATGCAATGGCGTCCGCCTACGCCCTGGAGCTGTCATTGAACGGGTTGTCCAGGTTTGACCGGGTGCTGATTCTCCTCCCCGATGGCCCATCGTTCGCCGCCGGCCTGTTTGCGATCTTCCGCGCCGGGGGTGTTGCCGTGATGGTCAACCCCCACCTCGCCTCAGACGCAATGCTAGGAATTCTGAAGACGGCTCGGGCGCGGGTTGCGCTGGTCGATCTTGCCTACCGATACGACATTGACCGGGCGGTGGCCGCGGCAGGGTTGGAGCTCGCGGTCATCGACCCCTCCACTGTCGCCATTTCGGGATCCTTCGCGACGGTGGAGTCGGCGCCAGGAGACCCCGCAATCTGGTTGTTCTCGGGTGGCACCACGGGAGCACCCAAGGCGGTGCCGCAATCACACCGGAGCCTGGCCAACACCACCCGGCTCTACGGCCAGGGGACACTCGGCATGACCTCCGACGACATCACGATCTCGGTCCCCAAGCTCTACTTCGGCTATGCCACCGGCACAAACCTCTTGTTCCCGTTGTCGGTCGGCGCCTCGACCGTTCTCTTTGACGAACACCCGACTCCTGAGGTGCTCTTCGAGAAGATCGAACGATACCGGCCGACGGTCATGGTCAATGTCCCTTCAGCGATCAACCAGATGCTCAACGATCCAAGAGCAGCCGACGCCGACTTGTCTTCTTTGCGCCTGGCCACTTCGGCCGGGGAGGCGCTGCCCGAAGCCCTTTATCACGGCTGGAAGGACAGGTTCGGTGTGGAATTGTTGGACGGCTTGGGGACTGCCGAGATGTGGCACATCTTTATCTCCAACACGGTTGCCGACACCAAACCGGGCACCCTCGGAAGAGTGGTGCCCGGTTTCGAGATCAAGGCATGCGACGACGATGGGCATGAGGTCCCCGCCGGGGAAGTGGGACGACTCTGGGTCAGGGGAGACTCATTGGGCCTGGGCTATTTCGACGATCAGACGAGGACTGCGGAGGCATTCCGCGATGACTGGTTTCTCGGCGGCGATCTGGTCTCAATCGACCGGGACGGCTTTGTGACTCATCGGGGGCGTGCGGACGACGCAATCAAGGTCAAAGGGAAGTGGTTCCGGCCCCAGGAAGTCGAATCGGTGCTCCTCGGTCATGAGGATGTCAGGGAAGTGGCTGTGGTAGCCGTTGCCGATTCTGACGGCCTGGCCAAGCCCGTTGCGTTCGTGGTGGCTCAGCGCGAAGTTGCCGAACAGACCCTGATCGATTGGGTGCTCAGCCAGCTCGAGCCGTACAAACATCCGAGGCGGGTGTATTTCGTTGACCAGCTTCCCCAGACTCATCTGGGAAAGATCGATCGCTCTGCGTTGAAACGACTCGCCGTCTAGTCATCGAGGTTCAGGGTCGACCTACCCACCCGACCACTCCCATCACTTCGATCCCGTGCGCCATATGGTTTCTGTCCCTGGGTCGCGCGAGGATGAGCTGGTGGAACCGACCATCCTCCATGCCGACCTGGACGCCTTCTACGCCTCGGTTGAACAATTGCTCGACCCATCGCTCCGGGGGATTCCCGTCGCCGTCGGCGGTGGTGTAATCCTGGCTGCCTCGTATGAGGCTCGCTCTTACGGAGTGAGAGTGCCGATGCCGGTCGGGGAGGCACGAAAGCTCTGCCCGATGCTTCGGGTCGTCGACGGCCATTTCAGTCGATACATGGATTTCTCCGAACAGGTCATGGAGATAGTCGATGACTTCACCCCGGTCGTCGAACAGATCAGCGTCGATGAGGCGTTTCTCGACGTTCTCGGCACCATTCACATTTTCGGGCCCCCGTCGCAAATCGCTTCCCAACTTCGGAGACGTGTCAGGGATGAGGTTGGCCTGCCGATTTCGATCGGTGTCGCCAGTACCAAGTTCCTCGCCAAGATCGCATCGGCCCGTGCCAAACCCGATGGGCTGGTAGTTGTCGACCCGTCGAGCGAACTCGACTTCCTCCACGCCTTGCCGGTCGAGGCGATGTGGGGGGTGGGGCCGGTTACCGCCCGTCGTCTCCGTTCGATGGGGATTTTCGACATCGGCCAGTTGGCGGCCGTGCCCGAGGGCTTACTGGGAACAAACCTCGGATCGGTTGCAGGCTCCAGTCTGTATGCCCTGGCAAACAATCGTGACCCGCGCCCCGTGCTGAGGGGGCGTCGGGCGGGGAGTGTCGGCAGCCAACAGGCATTGGGCAGGGGGCTTACCGAGGTGTCCGCGATGCAGAGCGTCGTCGGATCGTTGGCCGACAGGGTCGGCCGCAGATTGAGGCGGAAGGAACGCGCCGGGTCGACAATCACAGTCCGACTTCGATTTCCGGGCCCGAAACGGATCACCAGGAGCCGGACTCTGAGATGGCCAACCGCCTCAACCCGCACCATTTCGACAGTGGCAGCCGGGTTGCTCGAAAAGGGCATCGAGGCCGGGATCGGCCCGGTGACCCTTATTGGTATTTCCGTCTCCAACCTGCAAACGGATCGGTTCGTCCAGCTGGAGTTGGGGTTTGATTGGGGCGAATTGACCAGCCCCGGATCGCGGTTGGCAGCTCGAAATGCGGCCCTCGACGAAAGGGTCGACCAGGTTCGTGACCGATTCGGCAGCAATGCGCTCCAATTGGGGCGTGTCGGGGACATGAGTGTCGAGGACGATTTCCGCCGACTGGCCGAGCGCTCATGATGAGGCGGCGGACTCCTCCTTGACCCGCACCGGTCCCATCCCGACGGCGTTCTTGCCCGACGCTCCCTGATAGAAGACTCTCAGCTGCGCCATCGTGTCGTCGATATCTCCTCTGTGGGCGATCGGCAGCCCGAGTGTGATCTGCTTCCTGACGTAGTCGACTTTGACCGGGAGGATTGGCGCCCCTACCTCGTTTGCAATCGTCAGGAACCCTGACTTCCAGTAGGGGACCGCCTCTCGGGTGCCTTCCGGGGCAATCGCCAGGACTAGCTGGTCGGCTGCATCGAATTCGGCGGACACCTGGCCGATCAATCCGCCGGGTTGTCGTCGGTCGACGGAGATGCCACCCCAGCGACGGAACAGCCAACCGAACGGTCCCTCGAACAGGGTGTGTTTGGCGAGGTAGCGAGGCTTGAAATCCCAATGAGCTACCGCCGCCAGATAGATCACAAAGTCCCAGTTGCTGGTGTGTGGCGCGCCGATCACTATGAACTTGGCGTCCGATGGGAGTTCACCGATGAACTTCCAGCCACGCAGCTTGAGGTAGCTTGCGGCGACCCACTTCATTGGTCGATCACAGGGCGTGGATTGTGTCAGGGTTGGAGAGCTGGAACCACTTCAAAAGTGTCCTCTCCAACCCAGACGATGGAGTCGACACCCCGCGTCCGCTCAACGATGCGGTTTGCGGTGTCTTCGTCTATCTCCCCCACTCCATCGCCCCGGAAGATGATCCGCAGCGATCCCTCAGGCGGGAGTAGTGCAGCGAGTTGACCGGG
>DATDCF010000263.1:0-24103 GCA_036524475.1 Acidimicrobiia bacterium
GGCAGTACTCACCTGCGAACCAGACGGACAGCAGATGGTTACTTCGAATGGATTTTTAGCTTACGCAGCAGATCGCCACGGTGGCTGGTAGACTTCCGCAGTCTTTATGGCTTCTCCGGCGAGCCGAGGTCCAATCTCATGAGGGCTTGTCCCTCATGGCTGGTGATCTCAACGTATCCCTTTCGTTCGTAGAGCCGCCGAGCGTCGCTATTGGCGTCGAAGACACTGAGTTCCACAAACGATAAGCCTCGTTGCAGAGCGATTTCAGTGACTAGGTCGAGTGTCTTAGCACCGAAGCCTCGACCCTGTTTATCGTCAGCGATCGAGATGTCCCAAATGTAGAGCGTCGAATGGTCGTTGGAACTGGGACCAAACCAGATCCGACCAACCCGGTTCGCTCCGTCCCTTATCCAATTGAAGCTATGTCCCTCGGTGGCTTCGTGTGCTGGGAGCATCTTCTGGAGCATCTCCTTTGCCTTGGTGAGAGCCTCGGCCTCGTCGAGGTCTTTGGCATTGGCCAGATCGTGTGCGAACTCGACGACAGACTCGGCTAACCAGGACCTCGCCTCATCAGTAGTCATTGACCGGATCGTGACCATCACTCACCACATCTCGGAGCAATGGTGAACCGCAGCATCATCGACCATTGCCTCTCCGAATCCCTCCCCGCCCGCTCCTCCGAGCAGTGTCGCGGAAACGGCACCGGGGGTTCACTACCAGAATTTAATCCACGGCTCTGTGAACTCCCACGGGCCGATCAGGAAGGTGTGGGAACGCCGTGCTCGTCCCGAGGAGCATCGTCTCGTAGTCGTTGACGATCCGAGCAACCGTATCGACGGCCTCATGAATTTCCCCGTAGCTGATTATTCTGTACGCTGACGAGGCTAGCACCTAAGAGCTGCCGAAACGGTGGCCGCGTTGAAGTAAATGGTTGCAATCTGACCGCCACCCAAAGACCGGCCAACAAGAAACGTAGTGGGCGAAGGGGGACTTGAACCCCCACGATCTTGCGATCACAGGAACCTGAATCCTGCGCGTCTGCCAATTCCGCCACTCGCCCGTGGTGAGAACTGAAGATTACTGCCGGCAAACACGTTGCGGTAGTTGACGTTGTTAGCGCGAAGAGCCGTAACCTGACATCGATGAACGTGGCCCGCGGGCTGGAGCGAAAACTGGAGCGCCTCCTCGAAGGTGTCTTCGGTCGTGTCTTCTCGGGGAGACTTCATCCGTCCGAAATCGCCACCAGGGTGGCCCGCGAAGCCGACCTCGCCCGTTTTGAGCATGCCTCCGGGCCAGGGACGGCCAACTACATCACACTCACCTTCCACCCAAAAGACATCAGCGGCGAAACACTCGAGTTGGCGACGTCTTTGACCGACAGTTTCGCCGATTACATCGTCGAGGCTGGACTGCGCCTCGTTGGGCCCCCACATGTCACCATCAAGATCGACGAGTCGGTGGTTCCCGGCCAGTTCCTCTGTCACCTGGAGATCGTTCCCGGCGAGCAGCGGCCCTGGGCCAGACTCACCGGTTCTGACGGCACCTACCAGATCCGGCCAAATCGGGCGATTATCGGACGGACGACCGATGCGGACGTCGCCCTCCCGTTCGACGACGTCAGCCGGGGTCACGCACTGATATGGCGATCCTCTGGCTCGACCTGGGTCCGGGACCTGGGCTCCTCCAACGGCACCGCTGTCGACGGCACACCACTAGGAAAGGAACAGATTGCGATTGACTCCGGTAGCACAATCAAAGTGAGCGACCACCAATTTCGCTTTGTGGAGATAATCGATGCCTGACATCATCCTCGCTCTCCTCCGGATCATCTTTCTCGGACTGGTCTACCTGTTCGTGTGGCAGGTTGCTCGTGCAATTGGCAGCCACCTAGGGATTTCCTTGAAACGGGAAAGAAAACAAGGTTCGAGCCTCTTGATGGTGAGGTCCGAGACCCAGCAGGGCATGGAGGTCGACGTCAACGACTCGCTCGTGATGGGTCGGTCAAAGGAGGCGGACGTATTGCTCGACGACCCCTACGCTTCAGAATTCCATATGCGCTTAGTTGCCCAAGACACCGGCCTTGTGCTCCATGACCTGGGGAGCACCAACGGCACATACGTAAACGGACGGAGAGTTACGGCTCCCACCACACTTCGCCGCGGCGACTCGGTTCAGGTGGGCAAGTCCGTGATGGAAGTTCGATGAAATTCATCTGGGCAACCGCCACCCACAAAGGCATGGTGCGCGACATCAACGAAGATTCGCTCTTTCCAACCGACGACGGCCAAACCTCTGACACCGTCACGCTGATGGTGGCTGACGGAATGGGCGGCCATGTCGCCGGCGAGGTTGCCTCACGGCTGGCCGTCAATGCTGCCGCCAGCTCGGCCCTTGACCCGGCGGACCGGGTAGCTGCCGGCAATAGGGCTATCCGGGAAGAAGTCGGACGACAACCGGATCTGGAAGGCATGGGCACCACGATGACCATGGTTCAACTGGAAGGTGGCCACGGGATAGCCCATTTCGCCCATGTCGGTGACAGCCGGGGCTACCTGCTCCGTGGCGGCGAATTGAGCCAGGTGACTCAGGATCACACCGTGATGGCGGAGTACGTGGCTTCAGGAAAATTGTCAGCTGAAGAGGCGATGAATCATCCCCAGCGACATATGATCACACGTTGTCTCGGTCTTACCCGCTTCGTCAATGTCGACGAGATGATTATCGATCTCGAGCCGGGAGATCGAATACTGCTCTGTTCTGACGGGCTCAACTCCATGGTGGACGACGGCAAAATCGCGGAAGGCCTCGGGGTCGGGACCGCCGGCGATGCCGCCTGGAGGTTGGTCGAGATTGCAAATGAGGCCGGCGGCCAGGACAACATCACAGTGATTGTCGCCGATGCCCTCGACGGGTAGGCCATGACCCGACAGACTGAGGGAGCGACGATTATCGCTGCCTCGGTACTTGCTGCATTTGGTGTCACCCTGGTCAATCTGGCCACCGGAGGGACTCTGGATGCGCAGAGCGGGTTGACGTTCCTCATCTTCGTCATGGCATTCGGTGGGATATACCTGGCGGCACGTACCTGGGCTCCTCGTTCGAGTTCATTACTCATCGCACCGGTTGCCGCTCTCGCCGCCATCGGATTTCTCGAGATTTACCGGCTCGACCCGGCCCGGGCGGCGCTGCAGCGTTGGTGGCTACTGATCGGTGCCGCGGCTGCAGCCATCGTGCTCTGGTTGCTGAGCAAGGGGACCACCGAGGTTCTCCGGCGCTATCGCTACATAATTCTGCTGGTTTCGATGATCTTCCTGCTACTCCCCAACCTTCCCCAGGACTGGGCGTTTCCCCTCCGTGGACTGGAAGTAAACGGGTCGCGGCTCTGGATCGTCCTCGACGTCGAGATCACCTCGCTTCAGTTCCAGCCAGCTGAGTTGGCCAAGCTCGGGTTGGTGATCTTCGTGGCTGCATACCTGGCCGACCACCAGCATGCCCTACGCCAGGCCCATCGAAAAGTCGGCCCATTCCAGTTCCCCGAACCGCGACAGCTGGTACCCCTTTTGTTCGCCTGGGGACTCAGCGTCGTGATACTGATCTCGCAACGCGATCTCGGCGCCTCCCTTCTTCTCTTTGCCAGCTTCGTTCTGTTGCTATATGCCACGACGGGTGCCACCGGATACCTGGTCACCGGGGGGTTCCTGACGGTGCTGGCAGGAGTTGCCGGCTACTACGCCTTCGACCATGTCCAGCGGAGAGTTACAGGTTGGTTGCAGCCGTTTGAGCACTTCGAAGACGCCGGCTATCAGATTTCTCAGGGTCTGTTTGCTCTCGGAAGTGGATCGTTGACCGGCGCTGGGCCTGGCCTGGGGCGTCCCGACCTGATCCCCAACGCCGAAACTGACTTCATCTTCGCTGCAGTTGGTGAAGAATTGGGGTTCGCCGGGACCATTGCCGTGCTCGCTCTCTACGCCCTTGTCATCGCAGTCGGCCTTGGAATCGCATTCAGGAGCCGGGACACGTTCCGCAAGCTGCTCGCTGCGGGCCTCAGCTTTGTCCTCGGAGTGCAGACATTCCTGATTATCGGAGGAGTTCTCCGCCTGGTCCCACTGACCGGTATCACTTTGCCCTTTATGTCCTACGGCGGGTCGGCCCTGGTGGGAAACCTCGTATTGATCGCCCTCCTGCTTCGCATCAGCCATGAGGAAGCCAAATGAACGGCCCCATTCGTCGGCTGGCGCTCGGGATGTTCACCGCTATTTTCGCTCTGCTCGGTGCCGTTACCTGGTATCAGATGGTCAGGGCCGACGACCTCAAGAACGACCCGAGGAACGCCAGGCCCGCCCTCAGCGAACGCGGTAAGGAACGGGGTCTGATAGTCACCGCGGAGGGCGACATCCTCGCCGAGTCGGTTTCCGACCCCGACGATCCCCGCAACTTCATCCGCACCTATCCGGGAGGGCCGCTATTCGCCCACACGGTCGGTTACTCCTCATTCATATTGGGAAATACCAACCTGGAAGCGGCCTATAGCAACGAACTACGCTCCCGACGCGACCTCACCATCAGCGATCTGGTTGCCGTCATCCTGGGACGCGACCTCAGGCCGCGGAGCATTGAAGTCACTCTCGACGCCGACCTCCAGGCCGCCGCGTATGCGGCCCTCGGTGGTCGACGCGGGGCGGTCGTGGCTCTCGACCCGCGGACAGGAGCGATTCTCACCTCGATCTCGTCACCTTCCTACGACCCTGAGCCATTGACCGGGGACGACGCTGATGCCGTGTGGAACGCATTACTCGTCGACCCGCTGTCGCCATTGAGCGACCGGGCGACGCGGGAACTCTATGCCCCGGGCTCGACCTTCAAAACGGTGGTCTCCGCCACGGCGATAGACACCGGGACCGCGGGCCCCGAAACTGAATTTCCCGACCCCGTCGAGTTCCAGCTTCCAGGATCGACGGCAACGATTTCCAACTTCGGTGGTGGGGATTGCAACGACGGGGTCCCGATCACTTTGCTGCGCGCCTTCGTGGTTTCCTGCAACACCACCTTCGCCGATCTTGCGATACGAGTTGGGGCCGCCGACCTTGGGATTACCGCCGACGCATTGGGATTCAACACGGATCTCGATTTCGATTGGACAATTCCACAGGCGATTTTCCCAACAAACGCACTGGAAAACGATCCGGCGGCCCTGGGTCAGAGCGGCATCGGGGAACGAGACGTACGGGCTACGCCGTTACATATGGCGATGGTCGCAGCAGCAGTCGCCAATGGCGGCGAAGTGTTCTCACCCTATTTGGTGACCCGTATCTTCGATGCCGATGGGCTCACGATCGAGTCGTTCCAGCCTCTGTCGCTGGGTGGTGCCATGACGACAACTACTGCTTCGATTGTCGGGCAGATGATGGAGAGGGTGGTCACGGAGGGCACGGGTCGCAGCGCTGCTGTTCCCGGGATTCGCGTCGCCGGAAAAACCGGTACCTCTCAAGGTTCCGGCGAATTCCCCAATCCGTGGTTCATCGGTTTTGCACCAATCGATAACCCCACGATCGCCCTCGCCGTGTTCCTGGAAGGCGGTCCGGAGTTGGGTGAATCAGCCACCGGAGGGGCTCTGGCAGCGCCGATCGCCGCCGATCTCTTCCAGCTTTGGCTTCAGGGTGAACAATGAGTTGGAACCGATCCTTCCTAGACTTCGCACTTCGCCTATGGACACCCCCAAAGCACTAACCGAGAGATACCACGTCATTTCCCACCTCGCCAGGGGCGGGATGGCCGACGTCTATGAGGGCCAGGACACCCTCCTCAACCGCCGCGTCGCGATCAAAGTGCTCCACTCACAATTCTCCGCGGATGAAGCTTTTGTCAAGCGCTTCCGACGTGAAGCGCAGGCCGCCGCCAACTTGAGCCATCCCAACATCGTCGGCATCTACGACTGGGGCCAGGCCGAAGGCACCTACTTCATTGTGATGGAACTGGTCGACGGACGGTCACTGCGTGATGTCCTGAAATCGGAAGGTGCGCTGCTTCCACGTCGGGCCAACGAGATAGCCGCGGAAACCGCCGCAGCGCTATCCGTCGCCCACCAGGCAGGACTGGTCCACCGCGATGTCAAGCCTGGAAACATCCTCCTCGCCAAGGACGGGACGGTCAAGGTCACCGACTTTGGAATTGCCCGGGCATGGGATGACAGCCAGGAACTCACCCGGACGGGCGCCGTTATCGGAACGGCAACCTATTTCAGCCCTGAGCAGGCCCAGGGCCACCCCGCGGACGCCCGTTCCGACATCTACTCACTGGGCGTGGTGCTCTACGAAATGCTTACCGGACGCCCCCCTTTTACCGGGGATTCCCCGATGTCGGTGGCATTCCAACACGTATCCACTGAAGCGCCACTCCCGGTGTCGCTCAACGCGGATATTGGCGAATCCCTGAGCAACGTGGTCACCACCGCAATGCGCAAAGACCCGGCGGCCCGTTATCAGACCGCCGACGAAATGCGAGCAGACCTGCTCGCCGTACTACGCGGGGAGGATGTCGGCGCCATCCTGATCCCAGTCGCCGCCGGAGCCGCCGTCGTTGGAGGGAGCGACTCAACGAGGGTGATGACCGCCACCCCACCGGCAACAGTTCCGCCGGATGAGGTTTATCGCCAGATCGAGGAGGAGCCACGATCACAGCTCCCGTTCATCCTCACGGCATTCTTCCTTCTGATCACGCTTATTGTGCTCTTCTTCATTCTCTTCCAGAGTGCCAATGGCAACAACGGCGAGGGCGAATTCATCGAAATCCCCAATCTCATCGGCCAGACCCAACAAGAGGCCGTCGATCGTCTCCTGCTCGATGGATTCAGGGTGAATGTTATCCCTGAGCCATCCTCTGAAGTCGATGTAGGTCTCGTGATACGCACTAACCCGCTTCCCGGTTTCGAGGCCGAAGAGGGTTCGATAGTCGATGTGATCGTCTCGACCGGCGTCGAAGAAGTTCAGGTGCCTCCTCTGGTGGGTCAGACCCTGGAGAACGCCGAGATTCTGATCGCGGCCGCAGGTTTGGAAGTGGGTGTAATTACCGAACAACCCGATGCTGAACGCGCAGCGGGCGTCGTCATCGAGCAAAACCCGGGCCAGGGGGTCGCGGTGGGCTCGGGCACACCAATCAATCTCGTGGTCTCCACGGGTCCGGAGATCGTTGCCATCCCCAACGTCGTCGACCTGTCCGAACGCGACGCCACGGCCCTATTGCGCGACCTGGGTCTCCTTGTGACGGTAAATGACGAGTTCTCCAGCACGGTTCCGAGCGGTTTCGTGATCAGTACCGACCCGGTGGCCGGCACTGACGCCGAGACCGGGGAGACAGTTCTCCTGGTGGTCTCCCAGGGCCCCCGACCCGTCACGGTGCCCAATCTCACCGGACTGACCTCCGCCCAGGCACAAGCGGCGTTGGAGGACCTCGGATTGGTCATGGCTACGTCGAGTGCCACACAACCCGTCGTCGACCCGGCTCAGGACGGCAAGGTCGTCTCCCAGTTCCCGACCTCGGGAACCACCTTGTTCCCCGGAGATGTGGTCACGGTGACCCTGGGCAATTTCGAACCACCGCCGACTACCCAACCACCTCCCACGACGACGCCCACGACACTGCCGCCACCCTAGGCGCGGTTCTTTACCCGTTTCGTGCCACTATTGGCCGATCGTTCCGTCGGAACGCGGTTTTAGCGGTAGTTGGTGGTCATCAGGAAGCCCGCGGCTATCGCGCCGAGGCCGATCAACAACAACACCTGGTCTTGCTCGAACACAAACCTGATCAGAACCAGAGCCACCCCGACAACCATCAGACCGGTCATGGTGGCGACATACCAGGTGGGACTGGGTTCTTTCGCCTTGGCTGCTTCAACTGCTTGTTGCGATTTGGGCGGGTTCTTTGGTTTGCGTCGTTTCGACTCAGGCATTCGTGGTGGGATCGTAGTCGTTGAAAATGAGGCGCGACCCGGTCAGTTGGTCAATTGAGCCTCTTTGCTCGAGAACCTGAACCACATCACCGAGATCGTTCCCCATATGATGGGGATGGTGGCCAGTTTCATCAAGATCCCGGCAATCTGCTGATCTTCGACTGCCGTCATCGAACCGATCCGGGGAGCAAGCTCATAGGTTGCATAGAGGGGTCCGGTGCCAAAGGTGAGGAAACTCGCCGGGATCACCGCGACGACAGCGGTCACGAGGAACAGGTAGATCATCTTCGCCCACACCGACTCGACCCGGCCCTCCGGTAGCGGTGATAGGAGGGGAAGCCACAACAGCAATCCGGCAAGCACCCACAGGATGTCCATGGCGAACGATCCGAACTGATTGACCCGCAGTGTGTCGACCGTTGCGGGAGCGTGTGTGGAGAGAAGTATCACGTTGTAGAGAATTCCACACGTCACCGCCGACATACCCAGCCATACCGTCGCTCGATATATCCTGAGCTTGCCGGCAATCCTGCGAGCCATCCACTCGGGTGTCCCGAGGAGAAGCAAGGGTGCGGAGACCAGGGTGTACAACAGGAATTGGAGCATGTGCGCAGAGGCGAGGTATCCGGCCCCGAGGGTTCCGAGTGGCCAGTCCGAGGCCAACCAGAAAACGACCATCCCCGCGATGAACTGGACGGCCCGTTTGCGATCGATCTCACCCGGGTGTCGGCGGATCGCTCGGACGTAAAAGACGGTGGGCAAAATGGCCGCCAGCCAAATCCCCGGGTAGGGAATCCACTGCCACTCCCAGGGTTCAAATAGGGCGGTGCACCACCAAACGATCAACCGTCGCTGCCCATCTCGCCCATGGTTTCGGACGGTTCGACCACTTCTGCCTCGATTGTCTGTGCGCCTGCCTTCTCCCAGGTGAGCATCAGCTTCGCCGTTGAGCCCACCTCCAGCGGGTCGACATCGATCAACATCACGTGAAATCCGCCTGGTTCGAGAATCAGATCACCGGAAGCTGGCAACGCCATGGCGGGAAGGGCTTGCATCGACATCGTTCCCCCATCCTCCATCACGGTTTCGTGCAACTCCGTGCTCGGCGCAATATGGGTTTCCACTGAGACGAGTTCGTCGTCCACCCCGTAGCCTGTCGCCGTGAAGTAGAGAGCGGCATTTGGCCCGGTCGGTTGGCCGATGCGGGCGTCCGATATCGCTGGCATAGTCCCGTCAGATCCGCATGCTGCTAAAAGCAGCGAAAAAAGGGCGAGTCCGACTTTGACACGGGATTTCATGATTGGCTCTCAGTGAGGTTCAACAGCGCTTGCAGGTCATTGGTCCATTCCGTCTGCCGGGTGCCGAAGGGATAGATACTGTGGTTGAGGCCATCGGGGGCGTATGCAATAACCCAGCCGGCATGGTCTATCACGTAGTCCTCGCCGTCGCCCGTGATCCGCGCCGGAGGTACTCCTACGGCTTCCTGCGCAGCCACCAGCTCATCCGGACTACCGGTGAGACCGACGAAGTCAGAATCGAAATTGTCCAGAAAATCCCTGATCACTTCGGGAGTATCCCTGGTGGGGTCGACCGAGACAAATACCACCTCAGACTCTCTTGCCACCTCCGGATGCTGGCTGAACACCTCGGCGATCTGGGCGAGATGGACGGGGCAAATATCCGGGCAGTTGACATATCCGAAGTACAGGAGTGTCAGCTTTCCCTCGGTCTCCCGGGCAAAATCAAACGGTTGCCCATTGGTGTCCGTCAACACAAACTGTCCTTTTGGAGAAGGATTCTCGATCACGACGCCTTGAAGCTGATCGGAGGCAACATCGGTTCCACAAGCAGTCAAGACCAGCATGACAGAGAGAACAGCCAGCGTCAGGAGTCGGCGATTCATGACTCCCAATTGTGGGACGGCTAATCAGCTATGCGACATCACGTCGGACGCCATACCGCAACCATGTCTTCCCGACAATGTCGCGGAGCGGCATCGTCCTGGATATTGATGGCTTTCATGGTCAGTTCGGCCCCGCAGACTGTGCACTTGTAATCCTGGTCGACGGTCGCGATGTCTTCGGGATCGATTTCTGGCGGAGGGGTCGCCATCATTCTTATCATCGCGATCGATACCTTCCAGATCACCAGGCCGATCGCAACTGCCAGCAGGATGTCAACGAAGGTGTTGCCGGTCATTCTTCAATCCGTGAAGGTCGCCGCACTGCGCCGTGTTCGATCGACGGTCACTCCGATGACATCGGGTCGGAAATAGTGCCCGGCCGGATCGAAGCTCTCACGTTCGCCACGGACCACGCTCACATCGATCTCGGCTGTCACCAGTGCCTCCTGGTCGTAAACGGGTTCGACCAACCACGCCCCGTCCGGCCCGGCAATGGCTGAACCACCCGGATAGATGAAGCCGGACCTGGTGCCCAGCGCGGCCTCCCTCAATGGTGTGTCGTCGGGCACCGATTCTGGTGAAAGCAGATGCCCCGCAGAGAGAACATAACAACGCCCCTCCAATGCGATGAAGCGGGTGATGTCATCGGTGAGCCCCCGCGACCCGGGCCATCCCGCAACATGGAGCTGGGTTCCCTGGGCGTATAAAGCGTGGCGAATCCCGGGTACCCAGTTTTCCCAGCAGTTGAGGCCCGACACCTTGAAATCGCCCACCTGATGGACCCGGAGACCGTGCCCGTCGCCTGAACCCCAAACCATCCGTTCGTCATAGGTGGGTGTCAGTTTCCGGTGGGAGCTGACAATTCCGCTGACGGGATCGATCCCGACAAACGTCGCGTACACGGTGCCCTCGCTGTCGCCGCGCTCGGTAATTCCGAGATAGACGAAAACGCCGGCCCGGGCCACCGCCTCGACAATCGTGGCGATTTCGGGGCCATCGATCCGGACAGCGGCGCCCAGATAGTGAGCGAACGCCGCTTTCTGGTCGGCATCATTCCACCTGGTCGCCGGGGTCATTCCGAGCCAGAAGGGATATCCCGATAAGAAAGTCTCTCCGAAAGCCAGGAGGTCCACTCCTTCGTCTGCTGCGCGCCCGATCCAATCGACCACCACCTTCGTGGTAGCGGACGGGTTCCCCCAGACATTGGCGGTCTGTGCGGCAGCGATTTTCATACGATGAATTTAGCCTTCCGACCCGGATCAGTTGTAGTGCCGGATATCTTCCCAATGGTCGGCAAGTTGTCCACCGGGCTCCATACAAAGATACAGGGGAAGGCCGAGTTCTTCGTTTTCGACATTGTTCTCGTTGCCGATTGTTCCCACCTGGAGATATCCGGGGCAGACCAGGTCGAGTGCCTCATCGACTCTTCCGACACCAATGATCGGCCCGTGCTCCTCGGGCGGGCCCCAGAGGTAATAGTTGTTGTGCCCGCTGAAAGCGCTCGTAAGGCCGGCCTCGGGACCCAGAACGTCGATCGCTCCAGCCTCTCCGTACGAACTGGTCAAGATCACGGCCGTTGAGCGGAGGTCGGGAGGAATCGACTGGAACACGGCCTCGACATCAGCTACTAGCTCGTTCCACCCTACGGTCTCACCCAGTTCACCGGTGGCATCGACTGTGGACACGGCAGATTCCGGCACCAGAGGGAGGGCGATCACCATGCCGATTGCAAGTCCGACCGCCGTTGCAGCCGCCATCCCACGAGCTGCCTGCTTGCCCAGGTTGGCGAACCACAGCGATCCGGCAGCGAGAAGCACCGAGTACATCGGCGCTACGTAATAGGCCTTGCCACCGGTAAACATGAACCCCACGAATAGGACGGCGTATGCGATTGCCAGGGGCCGCCAGGGTTCCAATGCTTCCGATCTGGCCAGACGCCACCACCCGATCGCCGCCGGGAGGGCAAGGACAATCGAGAGAAGCAAAGGTTGGAACAACACAAAGGCAAGGGCACCGTCACTTCGGTCCCGCAGCGCCTCCGCCATCTCCAACTGGGGAAACCCATTGTTCCATTGCCATATGACATTGGGCAGGGCGATCAGCAACGCCACAGCCACGCCGGCCCATGGCCAGGGTGACGCAAGAAGTCCTCTCTGGCGGGTTGCCAGCAGGCCTATGAGCACCGCCAACGCAAGAAAACCGACGGTGTGTTTGTTCTGAAGGCCGACTCCTACCAACAAGCCGACCAGCAACCACAGGCGTGGCGATGCGCCATCGAGGAGGTGAACCAGTACCAGCAGCACCGCAGTCCAGAACATGAAATCGAAGATGGCGGTGCTGAGTAGATGTCCCTCACCGAGGACGACACCGGCCAGGCCGGCGCATACTGCGGCGTAGGTCTGTGCCCGCGCACTTCCGCCAAACCGTTTGGCGATCAGCGAGGACATCAGAGCGATCGCACCAACGGCGAAAGCGGGGAGGACCCGGAGGGCAAACGGTGATGTGCCTCCGACCAGTTCCGAGATCCTGGCGATGAAGGGTGTGAATGGAGGCTGGTCCACGTAGCCCCAGTCGAGGTTCCTCCCACCGATGACGAAATAGAGTTCGTCGCGATGAAAACCGTACCGTGGCGCAGTAATCAGGAGGAGCGATAACGAACCAAGAGCCGTCCAGATCGCACCGGGCGCCGGTCGCAGATTTTGAGTTTCCATCGCCCCGCATTGTGCCATCCAACCTCGAAGATTGACCGGGCCGATCTCTTGGCCCGGTCATCTCATTCAGCGAGCGATTCCGACGAAGCTCCTCATAGACACACCAGCCCATGGCTCCAGATCGACAATCGCCTGACATTCTTGCTTCACGCAGCTACTGATTCCCCTCATGAGATCGGACGCCCGAACCGGGTCCCATTGGTAATCGGCCAACTCGGAGGTCAGCCGCAGCATGGAGACCGACAATCGAACCCGCGTCTCCTGGTAACCGCGTAGGGCATCACCGGCTTCATCGGGGTCGGTCAGCGCCCGATCGACTGCCCGTGCGCACAACTCCGAGTCACGAAGTGCCGCACTGAGCCCGTGCGCAGACACAGGGTCCTTGCAATAGCCGGAGTCGCCAACAAGGGCCCAACCCGGACCCCACGACTGGCGTAGAAAACCGGGTAGACCGGGGGTGCCCCGAAAAGGGCTCCTCCTCGATGCATTATCCATCGAGGCCGCAATATGTGGATGCGAACGATCCAGGTGAAATCGAAAGTCTCTGTCGCCCTTTATGTCTTTCATCACATTGGCAGGCAAGCCGAGATAGACACATACCAAGTTTTCATTTGTCGGAATCAATCCCGACGTCACCCCGGGTGTGAACTGAAAATGAACTCCGTCGGTTTCGATCCCGGTGTAGTAGGCGTAGCGGATTCCGTTGTTAGCGGCAAAGTTGTGCTCGCTCTTCGCTCCCACGATTCGGGCGACTTTCGACCAGACGCCATCGGCGCCGACGACGTATCGGGATCTGATCGGGACCGGGCCGCTCCCGGAGTCGACGATCACTCCGGTCGTCCGTCCTGTCTCATCCGCAGTGAGGTCGAGCAACCTGGTGCGATCCATGTATTCGACTCCGGCACCTACGGCGGCGCTTTGCAGCAACGGATCGAGCACGGTGCGACGGGGTGCGTAGAGAGCTTCTACTCCGAATTCGGATCTCAAATCGATCGGAACCAGGTCGGCCCCGAACCCTAGGGTCACCCGGGCCACCGGAGGCGTACCCCCGGCAACCAGCGCGTCCAACAAACCCCACCGCCCCAGCTGAAGCACCCCGGTCCTGAGCAGCGTGTGAGTAGACGTGGTGTCTGACCCCCGTGACGACCGGTCGACCATGAGAACGCGGTACCCGCATCTCGCCAAAAGCATCGAAGTGGACGCACCGGCCGCACGCGCACCAACTACCACGACGTCATAGGAGGTGTGTCGGGGTCGCCGCGCAGCGACCCCGACGTTGATTGATGTCATCCGTTGGCCAGTTCGAGTTTGATCGGTACTCCGTTGCGGACCATGTCGAAGACGGCCGACCGCGCCGATGCCCTGTCGAGAAGAGCCTGTAGCTCCTCCTCGTCGCTCTCACCCTTCACGTTGAAGGTGATGGAAATGTCCTCGAATCCATTGCGGTAGCTGTCATCGAGCCCGAGTGCGCCCCGGACATCCATGTTGCCTTCGAGCCGCGAGGTCACTTCGGTGAGTTTCACTCCGCGAGCGGCCGCGACATACACCAACGATGTGGTCAGACACCCGGCTAGGGCGTGGAGCATGGCTTCACCCGGATTAGGCCCGGTGTCGCTCCCGAGGAGGATCTGGGGTTCTCCGGCATCGAGCACAAACTCGGTAGTACGGGTTGCGTCTTCGCCCCCAGCTCCATAGAAGCTCTTGATGGTGCTCCGGTTGTGGGCTCCGTCGATCCACTTGTTCTCGACCCGGAACTGGAATCGGCCGAGGCCGGGATTCTCCTTGATGGCATCGAGGGTGCCGAACATAGTGGCCCTATCAACACCGTTGAGAGTGGTTTCGATTGTGGTAGTCATCCTTTTTTCCTTTCTTGGATGGTCTCTGTTTGTTCGGTCGTTCGACCGATAATGCGGACCTGAAAACTTTGCGTCTATCCCTCCTTTCGGTTCCTTAGATCAGTTCAGCGATCTTTGCGGCAGCCCGTTGCGCCCCGTCGGTCTCGACCGGTGCATAGTCGGCCGGCTTCCCCACCTCGGCGACGATCGCCTCGGAGATTTGGTCAGGGTCAGTCGTCCCGTACTCCATGTACTTTCCTGCTCCGTAACGGTCGAGACGATGACGAACATGGAAATTCTGTTCGAAGTGGTCCTGAAGAGGGAAGTAGAGAAAGGGTCGGCGCGCCGCGGTCAATTCCATCGTCGTCGTGAGACCGCCTTGCACCACGGCTAGGTCACAAACTGATAGCTGGCGATAGAGCTGCGGTACATATCCAACGACGTCCAAGCCCGGATGCTTCGGGAGTGAATCGGGATCGATCCTCGGGCCGGCCACGACCATCATCCGAAGCTCGGGCATACGCTTCCTGGCCATCGGGTATGCGGCAATGATCTTCTCCAGGAGGGCACGGCCGACTCCGGATCCTCCAACCGTGACGACTACGACCTTCTCGCCATCACCAAATCCGAGCTCTTCCCGCAATCCCGGCAGGTCGGCTCCGTCGGGCGGTGTGAAACCTGTGATATACCCTGGAAACTCGAAGTGCTCCTCGGTCCAGTCTCTGATCTTGGGGAGGTCCATACCGAATGTCTCGGGGACGATGTCATCGGGCGTACCTACGAAGAGGGCTTGATCTCGCACCCGGGGGAAGCGGGCGATGTGCTCGATCATTTCCGCGTTGTAGTCGGCGGAGACGAAAGCCTCCCGGTCTCCTCCTGATGGCATCGGCAGGTAGCCAACGAAATCGGTGAACCAGACATGCGATCCCCTCTTCAACTCCGGGTTCTCATGCCAGAAGTGATCGATCTCCCACGCCTCATCGCCGATGATGAGGTCGTAGAGACCTTCCTCAACGACTTCCTGAAACACCATGAAATTGTTCACGAGGATCTCGTCCATTTCCCGCAGGGCTTGGAAGGCGTGGAGGTTGTGCTCACTCGTTTTCTCGACGAAATGGGCCGACTCGTTGGCGAGCCACTGGCTGGCTGGATGAACCGCTTCACCTTCAGTTTCGAGCACCCGCGTCACTGGGTCCTGGGCAAGCCAGTCGATCTGAAGGTCCGGATGGAGCTTCTTCAATTCTTTGGCGACCGCCACGTCGCGTCGGGCGTGGCCCAAACCAATGGGCGACGAAATGTACAGGGCCTTCTTGGGGCGATTGAGGGCCCTAGTCCAGGTTTGGGTACGCATAGTTTCTCCCTTGTTCTTGCTGACGAATTTTGAGATCGCCCGGTTCACCTGGATCGGCTCACGAGCCATGGTGAGATGTCCCGCACCATCGATGAGAACCAGTTCGGCCCCGGTGACTTCCGCAAAAGCCCTGCCCTTGTCGACGGCCGGACAGACATCCTCGGTACCGTGAATCACCAACACCGGTATGTCGAGGTCTCGACACATCGCTTCGACCACTCGTTTCGATGGCATTCCGATGTCCTGGCCCTCTTCGCCGGCAACGAGCACATCGCCGGTTGACTCGAGGGCCCACCCGACCGCATCCTCGAACTGCTTCGTCGAATGCGGTTCGACAAGCTGGGACCCAAAGAAGAATTCGACCCAGCGACGATGCTCGTTGGCTATCACATGGCGGTTGAACAATTGCCACCCTTTTGGGTTGTCGAACTCGTCGTCGAAGGTCGCCGAGACTTCGCGCCAGTGCTGGTGACCGATTCCGATATGAGGGATCCAGGGATCGATCGCCACCAGAGCGTCAACACGATCCGGATACTTGGCGGCAAATGACACCGCCCACCAGTTGGCGTGGCAGTGAGCGATCAGGGTGGCGCTTTCGGTCCCGGTGGCATCGAGGACTGCCAGCAGGTCGGCGCAATTCTCGGCAGCAGAATGCTCTTCGGCGGTGTTCGGGCGACCCGACCGACCATTTCCCCGAGCGTCGAAGGTCACCACCCGGTTGGTACGGGCCAGATGCGGAATTTGCGCCTTATATATTCTGGAATGGGCAATCGGTGCCGGCGGGATGAACACGATCGTGTCTTCACCTTCGCCATAGACCTCGAAATAGATGTCGACTCCATCGCGATCGATTACTCCCATTGAATCGGGTAGGACAGGTCTCACACCGGTACACCTTCGATGAAGTCCCTCAAGGCAAAATTGAAAACGATCGGATCCCGCACATTGGGGAGATGCCCCGACCCGTCGAGAGACAACAGCGACCCACCCCCGAGGCGGGCAGCCTCAGATCCCGTTTTGTGGGGATGAATTTGGTCGTCGGTCCCGTGGACGACCAGAAGCGGACACCGGAGCCCGGCAAGCATTTCCTCGGCCATTCCCTGGCCCCACGGGCGCCTTCGCCCTTCTGCATCGAGGACCTCGGGGCCGGTCTCCATTGCCCAACCCACCGAGTCGTCGATGGCCTTGGTGGAATGAGGTTCGTTGAAGCACTCCGCGAAAAAGAACTCGGCGAAATCCTGATAGTGGTCATACCAGTAGGCCACGTTGTATTTTCCCCAACCCTCGACATCCTCGCGATAGGGCTCCAGATATGTTTCAGCAATCGCACTCCGTTCCGGCGACGGAGAGGTCAAGGGAAGGGCTGGCCCGACGAAAACCAATCCGGCAACCATTTCTGGGTGGAGAGCGGCAAGCCTCAGTCCATAGGGTGCGCCCAGAGAGAGACCGACCACGATCGCCCGATCCGCGCCGCAGCCTTCGAGTACAGCGGCGGCATCAGCGGCGTAAGCGTCGGCTGTATATCGGTCGGGATCGGTGGAGCGATCGGAGCGACCGTTCCCGGGCCCGTCGTATGTGATCACCCGGTAATAGCGGGACAGAAAAGGAATCTGGAACTTCCAGAAACGAGAGTTGATGATCGTCCAAGTCGGCATGAGTAGGATCGTCGGGTCGCCGGTTCCGAAAACCTCGTAGCCAATTCGTAGCCCGTCCCGGGTCACGAATCCGGCGTTGTCCGGGCTACGTGCTCGCATCTCCCGCTGCCTCCTCGATCAGCCTGATCACATGCCCCAATTTCCGCAACGCCGTTCTCGCCGGCATGTCCTTCTCGGAAACACCGAGCAGCAGGTAGGCCTCCGCACCGATAAACGGGATCGCGGCCAGAGCGGCGATCTCCTTAGGTGTGAATGGACCGAGGCCACCAAAACGGGTCTTGGCACGATGGGCAACAGACTCCAACAGGTCGTGCCACCCGCGCAGCTGGCGCCACACCACATCCGCAATGACAGGGTCGGACCAGCCAGCCGCGATCATCTCATGCAACACCCTGACATACCCCGACTCGAGATCCGCCTCGAGAAAATCGCATGCCATTTCCCATTGCTGCCACACCGGAAGTTCCGACTCGAACATCTCGGCCTGACGGTCGAGAAGCCTCTGATTTTCCCGCTCGAGGACGGCGAGAACGAGATTTTGCTTCGACCCGAAGTGGTAGTGGATCTGGCTGAGCGGGACTCCCGCTTCCTCGGCAATTCCCCGCGTCGAGAGACCGGCGTAACCCTGAGCAACCAGGGCCGCCTTGCCTGCGTTCAAGATTGCCTTTGCGGTCTCGTGCTGCGTTTCGGAGGCTGTCACAATTTGGTCTTCACCTTATGTCGTCTATGGTCTCGGTCGTTCGACCGAACGAATATACGTCGGATGAGAACTTCTGTCAACCCCATCGCCGGAATGGCCGCCCGCGCTTAGGATCTCTCTGCAGCCGAGAGACCCGGGACCCCGACTTGACGAGAACAATTCACCAACTTACGTGGCGCCTCTTATTGGCCGGGAACAGGGCCTGACCATGACCGAGGCGATCGCTCCCACTTTTCGAGTGTCCAACGCAACCGAGTCTGCCGACTGGTATAAACGACTCGGGTTCGAAGTTGTCGGAGAACACCGGTTCGCCCCCAACCTCCCACTGTTCCTGTTCTTAAAGCGCGGCGATATCGACCTGTATCTGTCCGAACACAAAGGCGATGCCCCGAAACGTTCCCTGGCCTACCTCTGGGTCGATGAAGTCGACCTGGTGGCGGCCGAATTCGGCGCAGAAATCCATGAGGAACCATGGGGCGCTGAAATCACGCTCGTCGACCCCGACGGGAACAGGGTGAGGGTGGCGACGCCTATCGACCCTACGGTCTGACAGACCGCTCGATAGGCCTCGTCACGATGGTCGAGAATCAAGGGCGATCGAGGATGTATACGTGTGTTTCTGCCCCGGAATCGAGATCTGAGGGAAGGACTCCCGTCCACGAGCGACGGAACCCGGCCTTCTCGAGGGAGCGCCACGAGCGACGGTTGCCGGCGTCGACCGCAGCCAGGACTAGCGGGGCCTCGGGAAATCGATCCCAGACGGTTCCAACGAAGTCGCCAATCATCCTCGGGCCCAAACCTCTGCCGATTCGATCCGGTTCACCGATCAGGTAATCGATCCCGATAGCTCCTGGATCGGGTTGAATGTCCCGGAGGTCGGCCAGCCACTCCGGATTGTCACCCAGGACGTAGTCCTGGATCATGCCGGTCGGCTCGTCATCATCGTTGAAGAGCCAGAGATTGGTCTTGTCGTTGCCATGAATCGATATCCCGAAGTCTGCATCCACGTCTCTCGGGCGGTGGGTGCCCCACTCGGTTTCTCGGACGTGGGGACGGCTCAGCCACTCAGCGAGTAGTGGGAGATCTTCGGTGGTGAACATTCGAAACTCCATGGCAATCCGGATTCAAACACGTTCGATGATGGTCCCGTTGGCCATTCCACCACCCTCGCACATGGTCTGGAGACCGTAACGACCCCCGATGCGTTCCAATTCCCAAACCAGCGTTGTTAGCAGTCGGGCACCCGAACCTCCAAGAGGATGGCCAAGAGCGATCGCACCGCCGTTGACGTTGCTTCGTTCCCAGAGCGCCATCGGATCGGAGCCACCATGCTCCATCCGCCAGGCAACAGTTACTGAGGCAAAAGCCTCATTGACCTCGAATAGATCGATGTCGTCGATTCCGAGGCCGGCGCGTTGGAGGACTTTCTCGGTCGCGGGGATTGGTCCTGTGAGCATCGACACCGGATCGACTCCCACCATCGAGAAGTTGACGAACCGCGCTTTCGGAGTGAGTCCCAACTCTGCAGCCTTCGCTTCGGACATCACGAGGACAGCCGCAGCACCGTCAGAGATCTGCGATGAGTTGCCAGCAGTGACTACGCCATCGGCTTTGAACGCCGGCTGGAGACTGGCGAGCTTCTCCAATGAAGTGTCTGCCCGAATCCCTTCGTCGCGGGTGACGATCTCGACGTCGCCATTGTCCCTGATGATCTCGACGGGAACGATCTGGCCTTCGAATCGACCTTCGACCGAAGCCTGATCGGCGCGGTGATGCGACTCCAGGCTCAGCTCGTCTAGTTCCTCACGGCTGATTCCCCACTTGTCAGCGATCATCTCGGCAGAAATCCCCTGAGGGACCAGACCCTGTGCGTAACGCTCCAACATGAGAGGTCCGAAGGGGAATCCAGGACCCTGCTCGGCGGTGATCCCCATGGGTACCCGGGTCATGTGCTCCACACCGGCGGCGATGACTATGTCCTGTGCCCCGGACATGATCGCCTGTGCCGCAAAATGGGCCGATTGTTGCGATGAACCGCATTGCCGGTCGATGGTGACTCCGGGCACTTCCTCGGGAAACCCGGCTGCCAGCGCGGAATTTCGACCTATGTTGTAGGCCTGCTCGCCGGTCTGGGAGACATTGCCCATGATCACATCGTCGATCAACATTGGGTCTAGATCGTTCCGCTCGACCAGTGCACGAAGCGGTATCGCGGCCAGGTCTACCGCGTGGATGTTCTTGTAGACACCGTTACGCCGCCCGGTCGGGGTTCTAACTGCGTCAACGATCACTGCATTCGGCATGGCCACTCCTTCGCTCTACCGCACCAACGCTGTGCCGATGATGATTCTTCCCACGGTGGAGACGATGGGATTTGAACCCACGACCCCCGGCTTGCAAAGCCGGTGCTCTGCCAGCTGAGCTACGTCCCCTGGCACGACCAGTTTACGCAATAGGCAGAGCGGCGAGAACTCGACGTCGCAAGGACAACCCGGTGGAGGGACACCACGATCAGTCCGGAACTCGCCGATCGACGATGTTTGGCTCGACCCAACGCGAGGTATCTAAACTTTTCCTATGGAACTCTCCTGTTTCGAATGCGGATCGGAGATCGCGGCAGACGATCTCGGCTCGCTCGGAGACGCGTTCGTCGCCCATGCCAGGGCTTCCCATGACTGGCCATACTCCGATCGAGCGATCCGCAACTATTCCGATGCCACTCAGAGACTGACCGGGCCTACCGAGCGTCTCGATGAAGTTGGTCCGACAGATGTCAAGCAGGTCACGAGCGATCTCATCGATGATTGGCTCAGCTTCTTCGATCACGATGCGTTCGTTGGCACGCCGGAGTGGGCCGCGTGCTATTGCCTCGAACCACACGTCCGCTCTCCCGACGCGCCTGAGGAAGAGGATCCTGCTTGGACTGAGAATCGAAACGACATGGTTTCGTTACTGGGCGAAGGAGTTTCATTTGGATACCTCGCCTACCAGAACGATCGCCCAATCGGTTGGGTAAACGCATCATTGCGAAGCAACTACAGGTTGTATGGCGGCGTCGACCCCGACGGCCCGGATGCAACCTCCGTGATCGGGGTCTCCTGCTTCATCATCGCCCCGCCCTATCGGCGGCACAGTGTTGCATCGATCCTTCTCGATCGTGTTCTCGACGATGCAGGTGGGCGCGGCGCGGCGTGGGTAGAGGCCTACCCGTTCAATGAAGCGGCTGATGCCGACAGCGCGAACTTCCGAGGGCCTATGTCGATGTTCCTCGAGCGCGGGTTCGAAGTGGTTGAACTCAGAGAACGAGACACGGTTGTGAGAAAACCGGTCAACGGCCGCAGCGAGGCCGTCAGCTGAGACTATCCGGTGTATGAGTCGCGGCTCGTCCCGGCCATAAATTCTTCACCGTGAGCACCACGAAGAACATCACGATCGGCACGAGGGCCATTGTCGCCGAACCCGACGTGTCGGCGTGATAACTGACCACGAGGCCGACAGCCACCGAGAACACGCCGATCATGCCGGCGGTGATCATTATCACCGGTAGACGACGGGCGAGGAGTACAGCCGTGGCGGGTGGACCGACCAGAAGGCCGAATACCAGCAGGGTGCCCACCGTCTGAAATGACGACACGATCGCCAACGTGATCATTGCAAGCATCGTGATATGGGCGGCGCGCGGTCGAAATCCCAATAGCTGAGCCTTCAATTCGTTGAAGGAAAGGACGAGAAACGAACGGTAGAAAACCAGCGTGACTACCAGAGTCAGCCCGAGCACCACCAGCAACGCGACAATGTCACCCGTGGTGATACCCAGGGCGTCCCCGAACAAAATGCCGGTAAGGCTCCCTTGATACGACGCCGTGGTAGAGATGATGATGACTCCCAGGGCGAGCATTCCGACAAAGAGAAGACCGATCCCCGTGTCTTCCGAGAATGCGGTCTGTCGGTGGACCAAGTTTATGCCAAGGATCATCAAGCCGGCAGCGAGGCCGGCGCCCAGTAACACATTGAAGTCGAACAGGATCGCCAGGGCAATGCCCGGAATCACACCATGGACGAGTGCGTCACCGAGAAACGTCATTCCTCTGATGACAACCCATGTCCCGACCAGAGCCAGGGAAACGGCCGCCAACGAACCACCGATGAGGGCCTTCTGCTGGAAAGCAAGTTCAAAGGGATCAATGAGCCAGTCCATCTCGTCAGGTTAGGAAAGAGATCCGGCGACGAGCTGCGCGTTGACCCGAAGCATTCCGATATAGGTGTCAGCGTCGGAACCCGCCGCTCCTAGCGATTCCGTGTAGAGGTCCACGACCTCCACATCGTCACTCAACTCCCTCGCCACCGCTTCAGCAAGTATGTCCGGTCGGGTGGTCTCACCGAAAATGACCGTCGTGTTGGTCTCACGCATTACTGCGACCAGCTCGGCCAATTCGGCAGAGCTCGGTGCTTCGAGGGTCGACCCACCGGGGATGACGGTACCGATCACGTCAAAGACATACCGATCCGCAAAATAGCCGAAAGACTCGTGATTGGTGACCATCACTCGCTGCGCTTCAGGCACTACCGCCAGGGTATTCACAATCTCGTCGTCGACCTCCTGAAGTTCGACGGCATACGCTTCGGCGGACGCCATCCAGTCCCGATCCGGAGCGATCCGCGTCAGTTCGAGCCCGATCAGCCTTGCTCCTTCCGCCATACGCAATGGATCCATCCATACGTGAGGGTCTGGATTTTGCGAACCCTCGAGCTGAATCGGGTTCAGTAGCGGTCCGATCTCGAAAACTTCGATTCCATCGGCGACGAGTCCCTCCACGAGGTCGGTCATCCCCTCCTCGAGGCCCAGACCATTGAGAATCACCAGGTCTGCCCGGTGCATTGCAGCGACCTGAGCTGACGAAGCCGAGTAGTCATGGGAGTCGGAGCCGACCGGGATCAAAACCTCTACCGTTGCCGCCCCGTCGATGACATTCTCGACAACGTCACCCAGGATGCTGGTGCTGACCACTATCGACAATTGGTCTGGGTCGGCAGGTTCGCCGTCGCAGGCCGGGACCGCGATCAAGCACGCTGCGATCAGGACCAACGGGTAGAGGCGTTTCATCGGGCTCTCACCAAGTTGTTGATAATGAGAATAGTTATTATAATAATGAGAACCATAATCATTTAGGCAGGAAATGGTCAAGTCAACACTGGACAAACAGGTGTCGAGCCGACTCGGCCAGGACGACGTCCGCTACACCGCCGGGCGTCGTGAAGTGGTGTTCGCATTGAGCGAAGCGGACGGCCCTCGCTCAGCCGCCGAACTGAGCGAAGACCTGGGACCATCGGTTCCGCTCTCGAGTCTGTACCGGACCCTCGCTGTTCTCGAGGCCTCAGACATCCTCACCCCTCACTTCTCGTCCCCTGGGGTCACCCGATACGAGCTCGCCGAGTGGTTGAACGGCCATCATCACCACCTGGTGTGTGTGGCATGCGGACAGGTCGAGGATGTTGAGACCGACGACGAAGTAGAGCAGCGCCTACAGGCGATCGTCTCCGATATCACGGGAAGATCGTCGTTCATCGAAAGCAATCACGCCCTCGAGATCGAGGGGAAGTGTCAGAATTGTCAATAGAACAGCCAGCGATCGTGGGCAACGGTCTTGTAGTTGGATACCAGGACCACACCGCGATCGGACACTCGGATTTCACGATTCCCCTGGGTGGCATCACAGCGATCATCGGCCCCAACGGCTCGGGAAAGTCGACGCTCCTGAGCGCTATAGCCGGACTCATCGAACCGCAGTCGGGGACAATCCTCTTCCCCGCGGCTGGCGGCGCCAGGCCACGGATCTCGTATGTACTTCAGAGCACAAAGGTCAACGACACACTTCCGGTGACAGTCCGTGAGGTGGTCACGATGGGCCGCTACGCGGATGCGGGCAGGTTCCGGCGTCTCGGACCTGACGATCGTAAGGCTGTGGACACAGCGATGAAGCGTACGAACATAGAGAGCATCTC
>DATDCF010000264.1:0-4795 GCA_036524475.1 Acidimicrobiia bacterium
GAGCCGGTTACGACCGACCTTGACGGGTTGCCGATTGATCTGACCGGATATCAAATCATCGTGACGAAAGTAGACCACGACGACCCGAACGGATTGTCACGCCCGGTCTACGACGTGCATATTGGCCCGGGAGTCGATCAGCTCCTGGTGCCAGAGGGATTCCTCGAATCGGCGACGATCGACGAACTCGAAGTCCTCGCCCTGGAGGTATCTGGAAACCAGACCATCACAGTCGGCTTATTACATGAAGAGAGACCTAAGGCTGGCCCGGCCGGTGCTTCTCTGCCTCAGCGACGGCTGAACGTAATGTCCGATGAATGTTGTCGGCACCCAACTCATCGAGGGTGCCGACTCTGCGCAAAAGGTCGAGGTGGTCTGACCCGACCTTCACCAGGAGGACCCTGATGTGCTTGGAGCGAAGATCCCGGGCGAGCTGGGAAAGCGCTCGCACGCCGTCGAGGTCCATCATCGCGACCACGCTGAGGTCGATTATTACCGTCTGGGGATGGCTCTCTTTGACGAATTGCGACGTAGAGCTGCGGAAGTTGTCGGCGTTGGCAAAGAACAACGGACCCTGAATCCCCACCACCAAGACACCCGGGATGGGCTCGGCCTCCGGATGGTCCTCAAAGTGGACGTAGACATTGTGATCCCGGTCGAATCCAATTTGTAGCGTCGGTGACTTGGAGGCGGAGACGATGAGAAGCAAGAGCGCGATCGTGACTCCGGCTACTACCCCCGCAAGCACGCCGACGAAGAACACCGCGAGAGCAGTCGCCAAAAACGCGGCGAAGTCCCTGGTACTCAATCGGTAATAGCGAAACTCCTCGAATTTGATCAGGCTGATACCCGCGTCGATCACCACCGCACCGAGGACGGCGTCCGGCAGCGTGGTGAAGAATCCGGTGAGGAAGAGGATGGTGAGGAGGATTAGGCCCGCGGTGAGAAGTGAGGCGAGCTGAGTCTTCTGCCCAGCCATGTCGGCGACTGCTGTCTTCGACAAGCTTCCCTCGACCGCGTATCCGCCGACCAGACCGGACGCGATGTTCGCCATACCCTGTCCCACCATCTCCTGGCTGGCGTCGATCTCGTAATCGTGTTTCCTGCCGGCTTCCTTGGCCGTCGCCAGGGACTCGCTGTAGCCGATGAAGATGATCGCCAACGAACCCAGGATTACCGAGATGAACGGCACCGGCGGCAACCCTGGTAGGACGAATGACGGGAGGCCGGTAGGTATCTCGCCGACGACCTTGACCCCGAGATCTCCGAGGTTCATCACATCTGAAATCACGATGCCGATCACCACGACGAGGATCGTCCGGGGCAACCTCGGCAAGTACTTCCGGAATGCGAGGAGCAGAAGGATGCTCAGCAGCCCGACGGTGAGTGTGGTTCCACTGGTCTCCGGGAGGTCCTGGATGACACCCACGAGGACGTTGAAGTAGCTCCCGCTCGCCTTTGGCACGCCCAGTATCTTGGGTGTTTGGTCGACGATGAGACCGAACCCGAATCCGAAAACGAAACCTGCCAGCACAGCGCCTGACAGAAAATGCGAGATCCACCCCATCTTCAGCAGGCCGAGCAGGACATAGATCAGCCCTGCCGACACTGCCAGGGTTGCAGTGTACGCGATCCATTCGCTCGACCCGGATGTCGCCCATAGGGCGACGACGGAGGCGGATACCGCGGCGATCGCGGCGCTCGGGCCGGTGACGACCTGCCCCGACGTGCCAAAGAGCGCGTACCCGAGTAACGACCCGAGGGCCGCATAGAGGCCGTATTGCGGGGGCACACCGGCAATCGACGAATAGGCGATGCCTTGCGGCACGAGGAGGGCCCAAACCGACAAGGCGGCGACAATGTCGAACCGAAGCCACCTGGACTTGTAGCGCGGCAGCCAGTCGGCAATGGTGAGGATGTTCGCCGATCTAGGGCGACGCGATTCGGTAGACATCGAGCCCGTCAGTCTCCGCCTTGATCCGCGGCTGACAGATCTCGAAACTCGAACTCCTCAGGCCTCGTTATGATCATCGCTTGCTCCCATGTCGGCCGGGTCGCGAGGGCCGACAACAAGCTCGCTTCCCTCATCCCGCACATTACATTCCCCGGACGCGCCTCGGGATCAAACGACGATCGCATCTGCAGCCCTAGAGCGTCACATCGCTTATTCGATGGTCCACAAGGGATGTACGTCCGCATGACCGAGCGCTACGGCCAGCCCTGGTGGTGGAGTCGAAACTCACGTACTTCCTCGGATGTGGTGGGGCCCCAGGCCCGGGTTGGCACCGGGTGTTCGAGCCGGGCAGTGACGAGCTCGTCCATGGAGAGCCCGATCGGTTCCGTGATCGGGTCGATGCCGTAGATACGGGACGCATTCCATCCGAGGATCTTTGCCTTTGCGGAGCGGGTCAACTCCGGGTACCCGAACCGTTCCTGGAAGTCGGCCGGAATCTGAAACGACTTGAACGCATCGATCTGGCCCTGCGGTGACCCATAAAAGATCGAATCGGTCCCCCATACGATGTTGTCCTCGCCAAACGCCACCAGGAGCTTGCCGAGTACGTGTGACGCTTCGTCAGGGTGCCTGAGGAGATGCCACCAGGTCGAGCCGAGTTCGGCGTAAACATTCTCGCCGGGGCCGATGCCAGCTCCTCGAATGGAGGTGACCAACCGGTTCACCCCGAGGTTGGCCGTGGCATCGGTGTAGGGGCCTTCCCGCTGGTTGACTTCGAATCCAGAGTGGTAGACGACGAACTTGACATCCGGGTGGTTGCGAGCGGCAGGGCCGATATCTTCAGGAGAACCGGAACGAGCGCCGTCACTGAGCCCTTTGTGGACGAACAACACCGGCGTATCCAGCTTGACCAATTCGTCGAGGAATGGACCGGCGACTGCAGGGAGATTGGGGTCGTGATCGTCGAGCCACCAATGGAGGTTGGACGGGAAGTGGGTGAAAGTCTTCCATCCGGAGACCTTGTTTTCGCTAACCGTCCTTTGCATCTCTTCCAGCAACGCCGCTGTGGAAGCGGTTTGTGGCAACGCCAACGCGTTGACCACGACCCGCTGATCTCCCGACAGAGCCTGAACGAGACGTCTCGTTTCCTCCATCACTTCGTTGGATAGAGGACTCCCCTCCGGATTGATCGGCAAACCAGAGAGGGCAACCATGGTCGTCTCAGACCTGATGAAAATCTCCTCAAGGAAATGATTGGTCGAGAAACACGCTCGCGGGTCGTCCTCGTCTTCGCAATTCGCCTGTGGGAAATGTTTCCCCCAGAACCAGTCGCCGGCCGTCGACGGGTCGAGGTCGTATTCGAGCAGGTGGCCCTGGACATCGAATACGAACTGCGAGGGCCCGATGACGGCGCGGGCAGCGTCGGTGTCGTATCGCGAGGTCGGGTCGAACGGATACCAGAGGCCGGCCTGACGTCCCATCGATCTGGAGACAGCGGAGTCGATCGCCGCGAGGCAAATCGCCAGAGAGGAGGCCGACCGCAGGAAGGCTCGCCGGGTCATCCCTGTCTTGACGGTGGCGCGCTCCGCTTCGTCGTTGGCAATCCGCTCCATCTCGAGGCGGACGTCGGTGATTGGCTCCGGCTCATACTCGCCATTGGAGACCTGTCCGAAGGTGATCGGCAGACACTCTTCTTCGTCACGCCATGAGAAAGGCATTGCTTTTCCATTCTGCTCCGAATGGATGGGCGATGACGGCCGCTAAGCGGTCATAGGCCCAAAGGCGATAGAAACGGGACCTTCTCCCCTAGCGGGGTGCCCGACCGGGATGCAAGATCGTCAGAAAGAGAAAGAAGGAGGTCACCCATGACCAATTATGATTTTTCGGGCAAAGTTGCCCTCGTTACAGGTGCCGGTTCGGGAATAGGCGAGGCCTGTGCACATACCCTTGCTGCTTCGGGAGCAAAGGTGATCGTTGCCGACTTCGACACTGAGTCGGGTATGTCGGTAGCAGAGAAGATCGCCACCGAAGGCGGGATCGCATCGTTCTTCAACGTCGACGTGAGCGTGCCAGAGCAGGCCGAGGCGATGGTGAGGTTTGCCGTCGACACCTACGGGCGTCTCGACATTGCTGTCAACAACGCCGGTATCGGTGGAGCGCAGTCACCAACAGGAGAGCATCCGATCGACGACTGGAAGAAGGTTATCGATGTCAACCTCAACGGAGTCTTCTACGGACTCCGCTACGAGATCCCGGCGATGCTCGAGTCGGGCAGCGGTTCCATCGTCAACATGGCATCGATCCTGGGAAGCGTGGGATTTGCGAACTCCCCGGCCTACGTGGCGGCCAAGCACGCCGTAGTAGGTCTCACCAAGACCGCAGCTCTCGAATATTCGGCACAGGGCGTGAGGGTCAATTCGGTTGGACCGGGATTTATCCGGACCCCGTTGCTCGATGCCAACCTCGACGACGAGATGATGGGAGCGATTGCATCGATGCATCCGATCCAGAGGATGGGCAGCGCCCAAGAAGTAGCCAACCTGGTGGCATTCCTCTGCTCCGACGAAGCAGCTTTCTGCACCGGTGCCTACTACCTGGTCGACGGCGGCTACACGGCCCAGTAGGCCAGGGCCCGTTCACTAACCGCAGCGCCGGCCCGCAAAGATCCCCCCTCGGGCTGGCGCTGCTCGTTACCGCTATCGCAACCATGTTTTCCGAGGCGTAAGCACCCATACCAACACGAACAAGGCCCGAACTCACACCGATCCCCACCGAGCCACCCGGCATTTCCTGCGGCATCGTTGGAGCGATGGGCACATGTCGATTCACCCCGTGCTACAT
>DATDCF010000265.1:0-13810 GCA_036524475.1 Acidimicrobiia bacterium
GAGATTGGCGACGTACAACTCGCCGTTCCGATCGGAGCCGATGGTCGTGACATTTCCGAGACGGTCCTCCCGGCTCTTGGTCCAATCAACCACCTCGAGGACTTCGCTGTCATCGAGGACAACGCTCCGGATCCATCCCAAGCAATAGTCGGCGAAGAAATAGTGCCCGTCGAGCGGATCCATCAGCTCACCTCTGTAGACCTCGCCGCCAACTATCGCACAGCCGTTGCCGTTGTGTAGATACTCATAGACGGGCAGCGTGTGACCGCTCATGTCACAGGTGGCGGTGTTGTAACACCCGGTGCCCTCCGACACCGACCAGCCGAAGTTGTGGCCGCCCTCGCGAATCGGGATGACGTTGAGTTCTTCACTTCCCTCCTGGCCGACGTCAGGGATGTATAGGAAACCTGTCTCAGCGTCATAGGAGATGCGCCACGGGTTTCGCAAGCCGAAGGCCCAAACTTCGGGACGCCCCCCGCCGGAGACAAAGGGGTTGTTCGAGGGGATGGCGTAGGGACGGCCGTGGTCGACATCGATCCTGACAATCGTCGCGAGGAGAGTTTCCGGGTTCTGGCCCTGCTTGTCCGGGTCACCGATGCCTCCCCCGTCGCCCAGCGACAACCAGAGAAATCCGTCAGGCCCGAAGAACATCGAACCCGACTGGTGGTATTGGCCTCGCTGCGGGATGGTAAGGATCGTTCGCAGAGTCTCCCGATCGAATTTATCCGGGTCGTCGGTGTTGACTGTGCCCTCCATCAACTGTGATGTGCCGTCGAGATCGGTGAAGAAGATGAGCACCTTCCCGTTCGACCCGAATTCCGGGTGGAATCGCAGGCTGAGCAAACCTTGTTCATTGCCCTCGGAGAGCACCAAATCGCTGACGTCGAGGAATGGCTCGTCCAACACCCTCCCATCATCGACGATTCGGATTATCCCCTGCTTCTCGACAACGAATATTCGATCCGATCGGGGGTCAGCTACAACGTCGACCGGGGCTTCGAGACCATCCACGATCAGGCGTGGTTCCAGCGTCAGTCCGTCGTGCGGGCCAACGACCACTTCGCCCGGTGGCGGCAAAGCGCCAGCTGGTGTGTCGACGAGGGTAGGCCCGGAAGTGAGGACCAAAAACGCCACGACAACGGCCACGACGCCTACGGCAAGGTACTTGAGCACGAGACAACGATATTGACGCGGCGTTGCTATGAAGACCCTACGATTGAGAAACAGCCACGTGCGAAGGAACGACATGAGTTTCATGGACAACGTCAAGAAGTGGATGGGCACGGCCAAGGAAGGCGCGGCCGATCTTGCCGGGAAGCCAGAGCCCGCGTTCGAGGAGGCGAAAGATTTCGCTTCCGACGCCATGGATAAGGCCGGACCGATGGTTGACAAGGCCAAGGACGAGGCCGCACCGGTCTATGAGACGGCCAAGGAAAAGACCGTGGCGGCCGCCGGGACGGTCAGCGCAGAGGCATCCGACATCACGAAGTCGGGTGCGAGCGCCGCCTCCAGGGAAGCTGAGAAAGCCGGAGAGACGGCATCACACGCGGCGGGGCAAGTCGAAGACGCCGCGACTGACATGACGGCCGGGGCCGGGGAAGACTCAGACAACTGACGGTGATCCTGGCTCAACCCCATCCTCCGCATCACCAACGGAAGAGAGACTCCTTTTGAGCGGACGTGTTTCCGAGCGCCTGCTTGCATTACCCGGTTCGGCGACCATGGCCATCAGCGCCCGCGCCCGCGAGTTGCAAGATATGGGTCGCCACGTGATCGCCTTTGCCGCGGGCGAGCCCGACTTTCCCACGCCCGAGCACATCACTGCAGCCGCGGCCCGGTCGTGTAACGATCCCGCCAATCATCACTACACCGCCAACGCTGGTCTTATCGAGCTCCGCCGCGCGATCGCCGACTACACGAACACATACTCGGGGGTTCCGGTCGATGCTGCCGAAGTCGTGGTGACAAACGGGGCTAAGCAGGCTGTCTACCAGACTTTCGCCGCCCTGATCGACCCGGGCGACGAGGTCTTGCTCCCTTCCCCGCACTGGGTCACCTATCCGTCCGGTGTCGAGTTGTCAGGCGGCGTGGCAGTCCCCATCCCGACAACGATGGAGGAAGGCTTCAAAGTGTCTGTCGAAACCCTGGAGCGGTATCGAACCGACCGGACCAAGATGTTGATCTTCGTGTCACCATCCAACCCGACCGGGGCCGTTTACACCGCCGAGGAGGCCCGGGCGATTGGGGAGTGGGCACGGGACGCCGGGATCTGGGTGATGGCCGACGAGATCTATCAGCGCCTCGATTATGAGACCAGCGTTTCGCCGTCCATCGTCGCCGAGACGGCGCGGTTCGAAAACTGGATTCTCGTCAACGGAGTGGCCAAGTCTTATGCGATGACCGGTTGGCGGGTTGGCTGGATGGTGGGCCCGAAAGACGTCATCGACGCTGCTGCCCGGCATCAGTCTCACGCAACATCCAATGTGGGGAATGTCGCACAACACGCCGCGCTAGCCGCGCTGACAGGATCGCAGGAATCGGTGGTGAAAATGCGTGATGCCTTCAACCGCCGGCGAAAACTGATGTTCGAGATGGTCTCGGCGCTCGATGGAGTTCGATGCCTCGAGCCCAGGGGGGCTTTCTACGTCTTCCCGGATGTGACCGACCTGCTCGGCGATCGATGGGCAACCTCCAACGACTTTGCGACCGCCGCTATTGAAGAGGCTGCCGTCGCTCTGGTTCCCGGCGAGTCGTTTGGCGCACCGGGCTTCGTCAGGCTCTCATATGCGACGAGCGATGCCGACATCGAGCAAGGAATGAGCCGGATCGCTGCCTTGATTCGAGGCTGATTTCGAGAGTCGAATACCGGTTTAGACTGCTCCCCTATGGTATCGGGGACAACAGCACGAGCCATGATGCTCGTCGAGCCCAAGCATTTTTCGCTGACGAGCCTCCCAACGCCGGACGTGGAAGGCGGCGGCTGGCTCGCCGTCGAAGCGACTTCGATTTCAGGGGCTGACGTCCAAGTGTGGAGCGGCGAAGCGCGTGAGGTCGTATATCCGCTCATCCCCGGACACGAGGTGGTCGGCCGAATCGCCACGTCCGCACCAAACATCCCCTACCCGGTGGGTACGAGAGTGGTTGTCGAACCGCGGATGCACTGCGGCGAGTGCCGGCGATGCCTGCAGAATCTGGCGACGTGTGTCCGACGACGCCCGTTCAATTCGTACGGCTTCATACCTTCGGTTGAGCCGCCGGGTCTTTGGGGCGGACTTGCCGAACTGCTGTATCTGGATCCGTTCGCTCGAATGCACGAGATCACCGACGATGTCCCGGCGGAAGTGGCCACATTCGTCCACCCCCTTGCATCAGGCCACAGCTGGGCCGTGGAGACGCCTGTACTCCAGCCAGGCGAAGACGTGATGATCCTCGGCCCGGGCCCGCGCGGTCTCGCTTGTTTGATTGCTGCAAAGGCAGCCGGTGCAAGATGGGTCGGGATCGCCGGTCTGGCACACGATCGGGACCGACTCGATCTGGCCACACGCCTCGGTGCCGACATGGCAATCGACATCGAGTCCAACGACCTCGCCGGCGCCATCGCCGAAGCGATCGGTCGGCGGCCCGACATTGTGATCGATGTGACGTCGAATGATCCGGAGGCAGTTTTCACGGCGATGGACATGGTGCGCAGCGGCGGTCGGGTTGTTCTAGCTTCAACAAAGGGGAACCGGGCGTTCCACTTCCTCTCAGACGTGATTGTCGCGAAACAGCTTTCGATCAAGGGCGCGATAGGAGCGTCATCGGTTGGATATCAGTGGGCAGCAAGGCAGTTGGAGACCGACCCCCGCATCGACGACCTGGTGTCCCACCAGTTTCCGCTCTCAGAGGCACCGCGGGCACTCCAGGCGGCCGCAGGGCTACTCGGGCGGGAAGAGTTGATTTCGGTTGCAGTGACCTTCTGAGATGACCTCAGGGGCCGTAGGGGGCCGACGCTCGGTCCGGGCATGGGTCGTGTACGACCTTGCAAACACCATTTTCGCCCTCGGCGTATTGGGCCTCTACTTCCCCGATTGGATCACCTCGCTAGGCCATTCCGACAGCCTGCTGGCATTCATCGAGGCTATCGCAGGCGCGATCGTCATCTTCGTGGCCCCTTGGGCAGGCGCTCGAAGCGATGCCAGGGGGAAGAAAGTACCCACGTTGATATTTACCACTGTGGTTGCGGTACTGGCCACATCACTGCTCGGAATCGATGTCACATCTTCGGCCCTGCTCCTCGTGGCTGCGTTGATCGCTTTCAACATCGGAGGGGTTGTGTATGACGCGTTGCTTTCAGAAGTCAGCACAGAAGCGAATCGCGGCCGGATCTCGGGGTGGGGCGTCGGGATCGGTTACATCGGCTCGTATATAGGCCTGCTCATCGGGATCGTCACCCTCGACGTCCTCGATCTGGGGTACCCGGCCACATTTCGAGGACTGGCACTCGGATTTCTCCTCTTTTCTTTGCCGGCTTTCTTCTACATCACGGAGCGGCACCGGCAGCCAACTACCCCGCCGGGCATCACCGAACTACCCGGTCGCCTGATCGCTTCGTGGAGGAAAGCGAGCACCTACCCGGGTGTCGTCAGATTCCTGGTCAGTCGGTTTCTCTATACCGACGCTATCAACACGCTCATCGGTGGCTTCCTGACCATCTTTGTTATTCAGGAGTTGGGCCTCGACCGCAGATTTGTTACCGCCCTCCTTGGTGTCGCTATCACCACTGCGGTGTTCGGGGGGATCTTCGGCGGGCGATTCGTGGAGAGTTACGGGCCCAACCGGGTCCTCAGGGTGGTGCTCTTCGTCTGGATGGTGGCGATCGCCTCGGGCATTGCGGCAGCGGCGACGGGCCAGACCTGGATCGCCTGGGCAATCGGTCCCCTCGGAGGTTTTGCCCTTGGCGCCACCTGGGCGGCCGATCGGGTAGTGATGGTGCGCATCTCCCCTCCCCGCCACCTCGGTGAGTTCTACGGGCTGTATGCCACTGTCGGGCGATTCGCAACGATCCTGGGACCCCTCACCTGGGCATTGATCGTTGATGGGTTGGGTTGGGGCCGGCAGGCCGCGATGGGTGCCCTGGTCATCTTCATCCTCGCTGGATGGGCACTTCTCGGCGGGGTGGACGATTCAGTCCGTGAATGGCCCAGTGCCGATCGGATTCCCGGACCTACTGATCGCGACGAACTCCCGAGATGAGATGTTGCTCCACTGCGTATGGGATTGGCAGATCACGCACCTCAGCGGGCCCCCTCACCAGGCGACGTCCGATCTCCGCGAACCAGGTGTCGTTGGCAAATGCCCAGGGCCAGGCCCTGATACCCACTCGTGCTCCCAGAATTGCTCCGACCGCGGCGCCTCCATTGGCCCCACCGATCTTGACACCCTCGACGACCGGCTCATGAAACCGATCTGCCGTTGGGGCAGCAACCAGCAACATCGCCAGGGTTGTGTCCAGCGAACTGACTCTGCCATTGACTCGCACCCGGTCGAGCGCTTCGAGTCCGGATCGCAAGCCATATGACTCCACCAGGCCCGCAATACGAGCAGGGGCATCAGCGATCAGATCGATATCGACCAGGCCCACCAAACCGGTGCTGAGCTCGTTGACGGCAGGCTCCACCGATTCCGAAACCCCGAGCAGCAAGTCACGGCCGACCTGTCCGAAACACGATGCGGCGACCGCAGCTGCGACGATCGCTCCACTCAGAAGCGATGGAGCGTCGTTGTGAAACAGCCGGTTCAACCCGAAAACCTCCTGGTAGAGGGTCTCCGGGTCGCGTCGGTAAAAGACACCTATCGGGGCCGACCGACCGATCGGATCGAGCGACGGGGTCTCATCGGGTACCGGCGACCCAAGGGCCGCGCCGTCGAGCCAGCTTCGAAACTCCGGTGTCTCGGCACGAAACACCGGCTCTTCGTCTTGGGAGCCGTCGAGCTCGAGAACCGAATCGGTGAATCGGGTCCTGTCGATCTGGCCGTGGCCGATCAACTCGTACGAGATAATCGTGGCCTGTTGGGTGATCGCCGAGTATCCGAGTTTCCATGCTCCGCTAGCCGTGTCTCCAGCCGCCAGTCCGAGGAGTGCGCCATCGCCTTCCCCAGCGACCAGTGAAAACAGAGGCTCTGTCATGGGTGGCAGGGTAAACCAAGCGGGACGCCAGGACGCGGTTGGTTTGAAACCGCAGGATGCTCAGGGTTTGGATTCTCACTACCGTCGGTGCGTGGATCGAGCAGTAGTAATCGCAAACCCGGCCGCATCTCAGTTCACCGGTGGTGCCCATCGCGACGTCATGGCCATCTTGAACAGACACTTCGATGTCTCGGCGATCTGGCCCAAGTCGGGGACCGACGCCACAAAGGAGAGTCGGAAGTGGGCCGCGAAAGGCGTTCCGTTGATCGTTGCGATGGGGGGTGACGGAATGGTCCATCACGTCGCCCAGGGGTTGATCGACAGTGAATCATCTCTCGGCATAATCCCGGTGGGCACGACGAACGTTATCGGACGGGTGTTCGACATCCCCAAATCCCCCGCCAAGTCGGCGAAACTGCTCACCCAATCCCGCGAACCGGCCCTGGTCGGCACCCTCGAGATGGCTCTGGTCCGGGGTGCCGTGGAGTCCCGTCATTTTGCGATCTTCGCATGCGGGCTAGGACTCGACGCAGACGTGATCATCGCCGCCGACAAAGAGCCTTACAGGAAATACCGGTTCGGCTCGATTCACTATGCAAGATCGGCCATTGGGGTGGCTATGGGCAGTTTTCCGAAGAAACGCCCCCACATCACGGTGGCCTCCGCAGATCGGGAAGCGCTGGTCTCAGCGGTCGCATTCCAGTTTCGGGACGTTTACACCTACTTCGGGCGGCTCCCGATCCGGCTCGGCAGCGAGGCTCCCGATCCGGTGACCGCCCTTCTGGTCGATCGGCTGAAGCGACGACGGGTACCAATGATCACCGGGAAGATCCTTGCCGGGGCCGACCTTTCCAAACTCGAAGAGGCTGAAGTCTGGACGGGAATCGATCTGGTGAGGGCAACCGCCGATCCTCCGATAGCGGCCCAGGCAGACGGGGAGTCGTTAGGCATGGTCGACGCCGCTACTTTCACCTGGCACCCGGACTCGCTGAGAGTCCGCGGCGGCCATTCTCCCCACTGATGGTAAGGAGCAGGTCGATCAGGGAATTTCGATTCCTTCCGCGTCAAAACGGTTTTTGACCCGGCGGCGTGCCTCCCGCAGCGATTCCCAACGTCTCCCCGCCGGTACCGTCATTCGGGAACGGAGCACCACAACATTGTCGCCCATACTTTGGACTCCCAACACGACCGGTGGCGCCACCATCGAATCGACCCAATCGGGTTCTTGGGACATCGCGGTCAGTTCGTCGCGTAACACTTCCATAACCCGCTCTACATCCTCTTTGTAGGCGACGCCGATGTCGAGGAGCGGCTGGGCGTACACGGCGGTGAGGTTGCTGCTCACCTTGATTTCCCCGTTGGGCACGAAGTGCTTGCTGCCCTCGACGTCACGCAGCACCGTCACCCGGAACTGGATGTCCTCCACGGTCCCCTCGGTGTCGGCAATCCTCACCACATCGCCGATATGGAACTGGTTCTCAGCGAGGATGAAGAAACCGGCGATGAGGTCCCTGACCAGATGTTGGGCGCCAAAGCCGAGGGCGGCACCAAACAAGGCGCCGAATGCCACGAGGGGGCCGAGGTCGAGACCCCACACCGAAACAGCGAGCACCAACGCCGTCAGAGTCGCGATGACGACCTGAAGCAACCTCCGGCCAACTTTCGCGAGGGTTCCTATCCGGCCCTCGGCATCCGGAGTGCCCCCGTACATCCGTTTCAGCAACCTCGATCCAGATGCTTTGGCGATGAGATAAAGGACGTAGGCAACACCAATGACCACCAATGAGGCGACGAACTTCGCCGAACTCTCCTGGCCGATCCACTCTTCAAACACGGGTTTGGACCTTAATCATTGGCTCTGGTGTCTCAGGGCCGTGACCTCGATTGCGAAACCCGCGAGATTCGCCCGGGCGATCCCCCGGTCATGGAGAAAGGGACGAACCCGATCGGCGGTGAGCCCGTCGACCCGATTCCTCAACCATGCCTGTCGTTCCGTACCGGCGGTGTCGACGCCGCTCGACCGACCGAGTCGCCTCCGCTCCCGTTTGCTGACCTGTGGTGGAAACTCAGCCAGAGCGTCCCGATTTGCCTGGGCAAGGATTTCGCCGGCGTGCGCGGCGACGGAGATCAATTCTTCAGCGCCGTCACCGGACTGGGGTTCTGCGATGCCCAGGAAGAAAGCGGCGAGAACACGTGAACCAGCAACGACTTCTCCTGCCGTCGCCAAGGAGATTGCATCGTCCAGAGCGGCTGTCCACTCCGTCTCGAAATCAGCCGTGCGAACACCGAGAAGACTGTGCAGGTCATCGATGGCAACGTCGAGATCGGCGAGCAACCGATCCACAGCCAGACCATCGGCACGAACGCCTAGGGCGTCGACCAATTCATCGACCCCTCGCGGAGAAATCAGCACCGGCGCGGCTGCGACCGCATGGATCGTCGGAGCACGAAATCCGTCTTCGACCAGCGCCTCCCTGAAGTCGGCAACGAGAGCGCCGACCTCGTCCTGGGGGACGCGGTCGATTTGGTTGACCACGAAGACAAATTGCGACTCATAGGTGCGGAGCGGGCGCAGGAAGCTGTGATGAAGCGATCGGTCTCGATACTTCTCGACGTCGACTACCCAAATCACGGCGTCGACTCTGGGGAGCAAATTCTCCACCATCAATCGATGGTCGACCTCGACGCTGTCGGTATCTGGAAGGTCGATGAGCACCAGCCAGGGCAGCTCATCGTGGGTCGCCATTTCGAGATCGCCGAAAGACTCGATATGCCCCGAAATCTCCCGTCTACGACCTGCGGGCAGGGACGCCAGCGCTTTCGAGGTAGTCGGACGGAGTCCGCCGACCTCGGCACGATCGCCACCCAGGACCGCATTGAACAGGCTCGACTTACCCGATCCTGTACCGCCGGCGATGGCGACGACCGCGAGGTCGAGGGGATAATCGAGCCGGTTTCGGATCCTTCTCGCGGCAATCGCCGTCGGGTCGAGTGCTGCCGGTGGCACGTGATCCTTGGACAATGCGAGCGTTGCTTCGAGCCGGTCGAGCACGTCGACCAGCTGATCATGCATGTGCAACGATTGGCTCCCCGGTTCCGACCGTTGCCGAGTCGACAAGGAGTTCGACCCCGGCGAGCTCGCGGGCCAGGCTCAACCATTCGAGTTGCGACTGTGCCTCCACGAAAATGCCCTGAATCCTTTGGCGAAGGTCTTCGGCCGCCCTGTCGACAGCCTCTTTTGTCGTTTTGTGCCGATTTGATGTCGCTATAAGACCCGCCATCGACACAGAAGACCGTCCTGACGGGTCGGAAAACAGTTTGGTCGTCGCCGCGATCGCAGTGAGGACCTTTTCCCGGGATCGACGGCGACTCAGCGATGAGACTTCGCCGCCGGGATCGACCTGGCTCATCCATTCCTTCAATATCGTGTCCGTAGGGGTCGCCACCCCGGCTCTCACACGCGATTCCGAGAGGTCGACTTCGATCCTGGACTCATTCATCGATATCAGATGGAGATCCTTTTCCAGTGCCACAGCGATCTCGGTCACCAGATCGTCCCGCACCAGCTCATACGCCGGCATCCACCTGGAACGTCGTGCCAATATCGGCACCCGAGCGATCTCGCCCAGCCATCTGTCATGGTGCACCTCGGGTTTGAAGCTTCCCGGGAGCGAGAGCGAAGGCTCAACCTGATTTCTGACCCTTTGCAGTAACTCCTGACTCGCCTCCAGGTCGTGCCGCATCGCCACTAATTCGTCGATGACGTACTCAACCCCTTTCCCGACCCGATTTGTCGCCTGGTTTGTCGAGGGCAGACACGCAACGATTGCCCTGCGCAGCTCCCGCACCGAGGCCGCGGGCAACACTCCCCCGCCGATCTGGTGTTCTTCGACCCGCACCACCCGCATCGACATCCCTTCATGGCGGGCCCGTCGTCGGAAGTCGGTGACAACTCCAGACGTCTGCTGTGAAATCCGGTTGAGAACAAAGACGATGGGAACACCGCGCGCGACCACCTCCCGGAAGACCTCCCAGGGCACCAGATCGGCGTATCGGAGCGCCGAGATGACGAAAACGACCACATCGGCTCGAGAAATTGCGTCCATCGCCCTTGTCCGATTCTCCAGATTGGTCGAGTCGAGGTCGGGCGTGTCGATCAGGCTGATCGACTCGAGGATGGGTGATACACCGGTCACGCGGTCGTACCGGATGGCACTCACAAAGGGAGTGGCATGCTCGGAATGGGAGTAGACGAGAGGACGTGTTGTGGTCGGGCGCAAAATGCCCGGCTCGGTCACCCAACGGCCGGCAACGCTGTTGATCAGCGTCGACTTCCCGGAACCGGTCGGGCCGGCAAAAACAATATTGAGTGGCGCATCAGGATTTTTCAGTCGTGGCAGCAATCCGTTGTTGACCAACTGGGACAGAGAGGTCCTAACGGGCTCGGGCAATCGCAGTGTGTCGTCGTCGAGATAACCCGATACCCGGGTCAGAAACTCGACCTCGTCGAACATTGGCTCTGTGTGGCGCACCGTCAGATTGTGCCACGGATCCGGAGGGTTTCGGGTTACCCGGTCCAACCACCTTCCGGCTGCTCGAACCAGACATGAACCTGGCCGGTGCCCGTGGCGTTCTCGTAGTCGGAGAACATCTCTCCGCGGGCGACACAATTCCTCCCACCTACTGATCCCAACATCATCAGATAATGACCGAAGTCTCCCTCGGGAGAATGGGGGAAATAGTCTTCCATGGTGTCGACGATTCGAGCGTGGTCACCGGCCTTCATCCACTCGAGGCGTTCCTCGTCGGCTGCCCTCGCCTCGGGGGTGATGATGTGAACGGGATCTGAAGCCTCGTGCTTGGCGATTTGCTTCAGCGGCCAGAACGTATGACTCATTCCGCCCGAAGCCAGCACCACGACCCTCCTGTCGAGCCGGTTTGCCGCCTCGCCAATCGCCTCGCCCATGGTCAGGAAGTCATCTGTCTCACCGGTCTGGGCAACCGAGACCGATACAACCCGCTCATCCTTTCTGAGGTACTTGACCAGATTGATGGTGGCGTAATAGAGCGGCAGGTGGGGGTCGTCAGATGCATGTGTGGGTGTGCCCAATTCGTTCCCGAGGTCGGCGGCGATGCGGGCGAATTCGGGGTCGCCCGGGTAGTCGTACTCGATTCCTGACATCCCCCGAGGGAGTTCCGAGGACGTGAAGACTCCTCTTTGGTAATCCTGGGCCGTCAGTAGGTGTTCGACGGTGGAGAACCAGTGGGAGTCGATGATGACAATCGTGTCTGCACCAAGCCGATCGAGTACTTCGGCGCGGAGGCGGTGTAAACCGGGGACCAACGAGATCTCTTTACCCTCGTTGAGTTCATGCCTGGTTGCCTCATCGAACATGATCGTCGGTGCGTGGCTGATCAACCCGACGCCAACTATCTCGCCCATTTCAATCTCCTCGTTTCAGAAAACTTTGTTCGCAACCAAACGACATCCTATCCCGGCTCGTCGTCCCCTGCGACGAGGTCCGACCCCGAAGCGGTAGCAGTCACCACCCGAAGAAGACGCGCCATCGTCGCCATGTCGTCACTGTTGAGTTGCTCTGTGAACCTCGCCTCGAACTCATTGAACCGGGGAAAGACCGATTCAATGGTTGAACGCCCCTCCGGGAGGAGGTCGACGACCACGCGCCGGCCATCGTCGGGATGACGGACCCGGGAGACCAGGTCTCCCTTCTCGAGGGTGGTCAGCATCCCGCTCAAAGTTCCTTTGGCCAGCCCGCAATCGTCGGCGAGATCGCCGGTCTCCCGTTCGCCCCAGACCCAGAGGACGAACAAAATCGTGAACCCTCCCCAGGTGAGCCCTTCGGGACCGAGTACCTCTCGCTCCATCCGGTTACGGACCGCGTTCGCGGCCCGGTATATATTGGATACGGCGAGCATCGCTTCGAAATCCAGAGTTCGATCACCAAGACGAGCCCGAATATCCCGCTCGGCGGCAAGCAGTTCTTCCGCATTGTGATTGGTCAATGGGATCGGCATCTATTTCCTTGGTGATCGATCCACAGTTTATCCTTAGCCAGTCGAAGTCCTTAGGTTGCTAACGATCTTGGCATGATTTGTCGATACGAGGGCGAATTGGCATCAAACCGGTTCGAAATTTCTGAATATGCGCTCTCCCCGGACCACTACATCGGTGGTCGGCGGGTCGGTTCTGCCACGACTTTTGAAGATCGTTCCCCCCTCGATTGGGATTGGAAACTCGCGGACATCGCCAGGGGCGACGCCCTCACCGCCGACAAGGCAGTCAGTGCCGCCGTCGACGCGTTCCCCGAATGGGCCGGGATAGGAGCGGGAGGGAGGGCCGAATACCTCCATCGACTCGCCGACGTGATCGACGAGAACATCGACATGCTGGCCACTATCGAGTGTGTTGACATGGCAATGTTGTTGGAGAGCCTGCAATTGCGGGTGATTCATCGGGGGGCAGAGAACTTCCGGAACTACGCCGACCTGGCCGCGCAACATGTCGAGCGGGCGTGGAGTTCCAAAGGTACCGACAATGTCGTTCAGAGGATGCCCGCGGGTCCAGCAGTGATCATCACTCCATGGAACGCCCCCTGGCTCCTCTCCACCTGGAAAGTCGCCCCCGCCCTTGCCGCAGGTAACACGGTGATCCTCAAACCGGCCGAGTGGTCACCGCTATCCGCCTCGATTCTCGCCGACCTCGCCGACGAGGCCGGCATCCCACCCGGAGTCCTCAATATCGTCCAGGGGATCGGCGAAGAGGTCGGAGCGGCCCTGGTCGGGGACCGTCGGGTTCGCAGGATCAGCTTCACGGGGTCGGTGGAAACCGCACGGCATATCGGCGACGCGGCCGCCCGGAACATCACTCCGTTCACCGCCGAACTTGGAGGAAAGGGCCCGTTCCTCGTCTTTGCCGATTGTGATCTCGACGCAGCGGCGAAGAAGGCGGCGCTGCAATTCGACGACGCCGGCCAGGTCTGTCTCGCTGGAACCCGGCTGTTGGTCGAGGAGACCGTGGCAGAGGATTTCTGGGACCGATTCACGACCTATACCGACATGCATGTTCTCGGGGACAGTCGGCAACCGACGACCACGATCTCACCCTTGATCCACCCCGACCACTTGCGACGGGTAGAGGGTTTTGTCGAACGGGCACGAGAGGCAGGCGACGTCATATTGCGTGGCGGATCCCGACACACCGAGGACGGTCTCTGGTACGAGCCGACGGTGATCGCCCCCAGGTCAAACGATTCCGAGATCGTCCAACGTGAGGTGTTCGGCCCGGTGTTGACCTATCAGACATTTGCCTCGGAAGAGGAGGCGGTTGGTCTGGCAAACTCAACCACATATGGACTATCGGCCATCCTCTACACGGGATCCGCAGAACGCGCCTACCGGGTGGGCCGGGCGCTGCGGGTCGGGACCGTCTGGGTAAACACCTTTCTCGTCCGCGACCTGACAGCGCCGTTCGGGGGTTGCCGACTCTCCGGTATCGGCCGCGAGGGCGGCGACTACGCACTCGACTTCCACTCCGACCTGAAGACCCTCCAGATCAGCGAGGGTTCAACCAGCTAGAACCTCGTCGAGACGTTCGTAGCCTTCCTTGATGCCTTCTTCCAT
>DATDCF010000266.1:0-7490 GCA_036524475.1 Acidimicrobiia bacterium
GTCCCCACCAACAGAGGCATGGTCAAAGCGACCTGGGGCGCCATCCCGTAGCGCTCCTGGACGACCCGACCCATCATCAGGTTCCACAGCTGGTCGCTGCCACCGAGTTCGATGTCCGCCTCCACCGCTACCGAGTCGTAACCCTGGAATAGGGGGTAGAGGAACTCCATCACCGAGATCGGTTGACCGTCCGCGAAGCGTTTGGCGAAGTCCTGGCGTTCCATCATCTGGGCAACCGTCGCCGACGATGTCAACTCGAGTAGCTCTGCCATGTCCATGCTTGCCAGCCATTCCGAGTTGCGTCGGATCTCGAGCCGCTCCTCGGCGAGGATGTGGCCGAACTGTCGGAGAACGTTTTCGGCGTGTCCTTCGACTTCTTCGGGGGTCAGGCGATTCCTGGTCTCGCTCTTATCCGATGGGTCACCAACCTGGGCGGTGAAGTCGCCGACGATGAGAACGGCAGTGTGACCCATGTCCTGAAACTGGCGGAGTTTGCGAAGAACCACAGCCCAACCCAGCGTCACCGATGGAGCGGTGGGGTCGAGACCGAGTTTGACCCGCAGCGGGCGATCGAGTTTGAGTTTCTCCTCTAACTCCGGTTCGGGCACGACATTGTCGGCGTAGCGCAACGCAAGGGCCAGTTGTTCAGCGGGTGTCATCCTGGCCCGGAGGATAAACCGGACATGACGGTCAACCGTCGTTTCCGGCGGACCTCGCTTCGATGAACCGCCACGGCACATCTTTGGCCCTGGATATCCCTATGCGCGGTGTCGCCATGACCAGGCCGGCGGAATCCCCTGGTTCGAGGCGAATCGGGCTGGAAGCATCGAAGAGGTCGAGACCGTTGTGTTCGCCCGTAATCCCGAGAGCATGGGTGAGCTTGCCGGGCCCATTGGCCAGCTGGTCGTATCTCCCGCGGCGGCGGATGACAGTCGACTCACCATCGACGATTTGCCCGGACCGCATCAGGATTCCCCAACCGATCCCCATCGGCCCGGCTGCGGTATTGGCGCACCAATGGATCCCATAAGACCGGTAGACATAGAGGGTGCCCGGGGCCTGGAACATCGCCGAATTTCGTGGCGTCTCACCGCGGTAGGCGTGTGATGCGGGATCGTCGGATCCCTTGTATGCCTCCACCTCAGTTAGACGGACTCGAACCAAATCTCCATCTATTTCGGAGACCAAATGTGATCCCAAAAGCTGCGGTGCCGCCTCCTCGGGCGAGGCAATGAGAAGTTGTTCCAGCTTTGCCGTCATTCCGCTCCGCGGAGGCGCGCGCCCGCGGCCTCGCCTGCGGCGATCATCTCATCCCGGATCGGGGCCACCGACTCGTTCGTCAGGGTCTGATCGGAAGACCTGAGCCGATATCGGATCGCAACGGCCCGGGTGCCATCGGCCATGTCGGTGCCCTTGAATTCATCAAAGACCACCGAAGACTCGAGCAGGTCTCCGGCCGCCCCATCGACCGCCTCTTTCATCGGTCCAACCGCGACGTCGCCCGGGACGAGGAAGGAGAGGTCGAACTCGACATGGGGAAAAACCGATGGTGCTGTAGCCGTGCGTACTCGTGCGGGCGCCAGGAGTGGTGCGGTATCCAATTCGGCGACGGCGACCCGACCCGGGATATCGAAAGCTGATGCCACCGACGGTGCCAGCTCGCCCACATGACCAATCACCGTGCCGTGTAGTGCAATCTGCGCTGATCGACCGGGGTGATACCCGGGGGAGCTTCCGGGGCTGATCACGAATTCGCGATCGGCGATTCCGAGTGAACGAAGCAAGTGGCGGGCGAGAGCTATCGAGAGGGGCCCATCGGATTCCTGTGGGCTGGAGCCGATCCCTGAGATCCCAGTTCTCCCGAAAATCAACCAGCCCAGGCGTTCCGGCTGGCTGGGTAATCGGTGGTCGTACTCGTAGGGCTCGGTGGAGAACACACGGCCGACTTCAAAAACAGCGAGACGCTTCAGACCGTGCGAGGCGTTGTAACGGGCGACATTGAGCAAACCGGGTAGCAATTGGGGCCGGAGCAGACTCTCTTCTTCGCTCAGCGGGTTCTTCACCCGCAGAAATGACTCCGACACCGCCATTAGGCCGATATGGCCCAGGTCTCCCTCGCCGACGAACGGCAGGGTGACCGCCTGCTGGAGGCCGGCACCGGCCAGCACGTCCATCAGCTTGCGCATTCGTCGTTGTTCGATCGTCAGGCCACCCGACGATCCGTGGGGCACTGTGGCGCCGAACTTGTCGAATCCATGGATGCGGGCCACCTCCTCGACCAGGTCGGCCGGCCGGGTCACATCCGGTCGAAAAGTGGGCACGGTGACCATCAGCGGACCGTGACCGGACACATCCATACCGAGACGCTGGAGGATCGACCCGACATACTCCGATTCAAAACCGGGACCGAGAAGCCGTTCCACATCAGAGGTCGTAAGGGCGATCGTGACCGGCTCGGTCGATACGCCGACTTCGTCGACTGCACCCTCTAGAACCACTCCCCCACCCAGACTTGCTACCAATGCCGAGGCCCGCAGGTTTGCCTCGTCGGCGAGGTTTGGGTCTACCCCGCGCTCGAACCGAGTCGATGCCTCGGAGCGGAGACCGTGGCGTTTCGACATGTACATGATCGTCGGGGGGTCCCAGGAAGCCGCCTCCATGAAGACTCTGGTGGTTTCCCCTGACACCTCAGATCGGGCACCGCCCATGGTTCCTGACATCGACGTTGGACCAGCCCCGTCGTAGATGATGAGGTCTTCGGGGTCGAGCTTGCGGATCTCATGATCGAGGGTCACCAACTCCTCACCAGCGGCGGCTCGACGGACAGTGAGGTGGTCGTCCGCTATTGAATCAGCATCAAAGGCGTGGAGTGGGTGGCCCATCTCCACCATGACATAGTTGGTGACATCGACCACATTCGATATCGACCGTACTCCCGCCTTGGCCAACCGGTGCCTCATCCATAATGGCGATCGGCCCACCGCGACGTCACGGATCTCACGTCCGGTGAACCGCCGGCAACCGACCGGGTCTTCGATTCTCACAGAGATGGATGTGGCGCCCGGAATGGTGTCGACGGTGAGATCGGGGGTCCGGAACGGGATGTCGTAATAGGCGGCCAGGTCTCTGACGATCCCGATAACCGACATCGAGTCGGGGCGGTTGGGTGTGATTTCGAACTCGAAAACAACGTCGGGCAACTCGACGATGTCGGTGAAATCGGTTCCGAGTTCCGGCGTCCCGTCGAGAACGAGAATGCCATCGTGATCGTCACCAAGACCCAGCTCGCTCTCCGAGCAGATCATCCCGTTGGAATCGACCCCACGGATGGATCGTTGTCCAATTTCAAAACCATCCGGTAGGACAGCCCCCGGCAAAGCCACCGGAACTCTGGCACCGGCGTCGAAGTTCCAGGCACCGCAAATGATCTGCGATGGCCCCGAGCCGGTATCGACCGAGCAAACCCGCACTTTGTCGGCATCGGGGTGGGCGGTTATCTCCAACACTTCGCCCACGACGACTTTGGACCATTCCGGTTCCAGGAGTTCGTAACTCTCGACCTTGTTCCCGATCATCGACAACACGTCGGCGAGCGTCTTGGGGTCGTCGGTCGGAAGATCGATGTATTCCTGGATCCAACGGAGGGGAATCCTCATGGGAACTGACTCAAGAATCGGACGTCATTCTCGATGAAGGAGCGCATGTCGGAGATGCCGTACTTGACCATGGCAGGTCGTTCCACACCCATGCCAAAGGCGAATCCGGTTACCTGGCCGGGGTCGTATCCGGCCGCCGTGAGGACATTGGGGTCGACCATGCCACATCCGAGTAGCTCGATCCAGCCTTCACCACGACAGACCCGACAGTCCGGCTCTCCCCCGTCGCAGTTGAAACAGGAGACATCGAGTTCGGCGCTGGGTTCGGTAAAGGGGAAGAAGTGCGGTCTCAGCCGGACATCGGTGTTAGGCCCGAAGTATTCACGAGCGAAGTGGAGCAAGGTACCCTTGAGGTCGGAGAATTGGATGTTCTCGTCGACCGCCAACCCTTCGATCTGATGGAACACGGGCAGGTGGGTGGCATCGATAGCGTCGAGCCGATAGCACTTGCCGGGAACCACGATATACGCCGGTGGCTCGTGGTTTTGCATCCAGCGCACCTGGACGGGAGACGTCTGGGTGCGGAGTAATACCTCGTCGGCAGGATCGCCAAAATCGAGATACATCGTGTCGGATTCGAGCCGCGATGGGTGTGTGGCCGGTGTATTCAGGGCGTCGAAGTTGTACCAGGCAAGGTCGGCTTCGGGACCGTCCGCTATTTGATAGCCCAGCCCAACGAAGATATCGCAAATTTCGTCGATCGTCTGCTGGATCAGATGCAAGGAGCCTCGGGGAAATGTGACCGATTCGAGCGTGACATCAATCGTCTCCGACGCCAACTTCCCCATCTCTTCTTCCAACTGGAAACCACGACGCTTCTCAAGGATAAGACTGTTGACGGCAGCGGTAACTTCTTGGAGTTTGGCCCCAACTAGGGGACGATCTGAAGCATCGAGTTTGCCCATGGACCTGCGGATCTGGCCAAGGTCGGAGTCTTTCCCCTGGAGTTGGTTCTCGGCACGCTCCAGTTCAGCCGTGTTGGAGGCAGCAGCAATCAGCGATGGCGCCTGTTCCAGCACAGATTCGAGGGTTTCAACCGGTGTCATGTGGAAATGCAGGTTAGACCGGCGGGGCAGGTTCGACAGTCCATGAGAACACTCGACCGTGGGTCCCGTCGTTTGGCCTTCGCATCCAAAAACATGTGAGTGGGTTCGAATACCTGTATAGGAATGGCTGAAGTCGCGGTCAGCAACACTCCATAGATTTTCTATCTGGCGGCTCTCGAGATTTCATGAACGATGATGCCGGCAGCAACGGCGGCGTTCAGGCTCTCTGCTCCGCCGGGCATCGGAATCGTCACCGAGCGATCGCACGCGGCGACAATATCGTCAGGGAGTCCGGCGGCTTCCTCGCCGATCAGGAGTGCAAAGCGACCATCTCCGAGCTTCGAGGGATCCTCTCCGCCACGGACCACGGTGGACACCGGTTCATAGCCCGACGAAACCAGCTGGCTCAGCTCCGAAACCGAATGGATACCGGTGCCGAATTGACTACCGGCGGCGGACCGGAGCACCTTGGGCGACCAGGGGTCGGCGGTTCCTTCGGCGAAACAGAATCCCCAACCGAAGGCTCGGGCGGTGCGGATCATTGTTCCGACATTTCCCGGGTCGCTTACACCCCAGGACACCAGAAGGTTTTGCTCGGTTGGATCGGTCTCTTCTGGTATCGCCACAACTGCGATCGGGCCACGGGGTGTTTCGGTCCCGGCCAAGCGTTTCAAGGCGGGCTCATCGATCAACACCGGGTCGATGCCAAGGTGTCTGGCCAGTTCCCGGCTCTCGGTGTCCACGGCGAGGGCAAAGAGCTGACGGATGTCAACGCCCGCCTGGATCGCTTCCTCGAGGAGATGAGGCCCTTCGATCATTGTGGTCCCGGTCTGTTTTCGTTCCCGGGAGCGATGAAGCCGGGCCGCTTCCACCACGAGAGGGTTCTTGGAATTGCGGACCGGCTCCATGTCAGAGTTGTCCTCTGGGATTTAGTTGGCCTTGGAGACTTCGACCATCTGGGTGAAGGCACCCGGGTCGTTGACCGCCATTTCGGCGAGCATCTTGCGGTCGACCTGGACCTCAGCAGCCTTGAGACCGGCGATCATCTGCGAGTAGGTGGTCCCGTTCTGCCGGGCCGCGGCATTGATTCGAGCGATCCACAACTTACGGAAATCCCGCTTGCGGGCGCGACGATCGCGATACGAGTCGGACATGGCATGCATGACCTGCTCATTCGCAGTGCGGAAGCGACGGCTACGCGCACCCTTGTAACCCTTGGCCCTAGTGAGAACCTTCTTATGGGACTTTTTAGCGTGAACCGCGCGTTTTACACGAGCCATTATCTATACCTCCGTATAACTCAGCGGCCGAGCTGCTTTTTGAGGACTTTGGCATCCCCGGGTGCGAGCTCTACTTCGCCTTTGCGGCGCCGGAATGTGTTCTTACCTTTGGCCAGTTTGAGATGGGCCTTGCCGGCCTGGCGGCGCATCAACTTGCCGGAGCCGGTCACTTTGACCCGTTTCTTCGCTCCGCTATGTGTTTTCATCTTGGGCACAGCATTTCCTCCTACTGGTCTTGCTGTTCAACAACTGGTTCTTCAACCGGCTCTGCAACCTGTTCTGCAACAGGCTCTTCTTCTTGAACTTTCTCTGCTGCCTTTTCTGCAGCCTTTTCTGATGATTTCGAACCTGACTGCTTAGGTCTCCTCGAAGGCGCGAGAACCATTGACATCGAACGCCCTTCGAGCTTCGGGGTTTGCTCGATGACTGCGTAATCGGAAACTTCGTCGGCCAACCGATCCAGGAGATCTTTCCCGAAATTGGGACGTTCCTGTTCCCGACCCCGGAACCTGATGGTCAGCTTCACTTTGTCGCCCGATTCCAGGAAGTCCTGGGTCTTACGACGGGTGATGTCGAAGTCGTGGTCGCCGATACGGACCTTCATTCGAAGTTCCTTGACGCTTGTCTTGGTTTGGTTCTTGCGAGCTTCACGCTCTTTGACTGACTGTTCGTACTTGTATTTGCCGTAGTCCATCAACCGACACACGGGTGGGTTGGAGTTTGGAGCCACTTCTACAAGGTCGAGGTCCAATTGGTCCGCGAGCCACAGTGCCTCGTTGATCTTCTTCACTCCGATTTGGGAGCCGTCGGGTGCTACGACCCTGACTTCCTTGGCCCGGATGGCGCCGTTTACGCGCAGCTCAGTTGTAATGGCTATTTCCTCCTGTTGGAAACGTTGCTGTCTGGTTCATCAAAAAAGCAGCAAGCGAAAACTTGCTGCTCAAAACATCCAGACCAACGTCTGGTTGTGGGACCTCAGCTCCCTCGTGTCCTTTTGGAACGGGGGCCGGGTGGGGAAGCAGCAGCTTCCACTCTTTGCTATTGAATTGTGAACGAAATGGTACTCGGAATCGTGGGATATGACCAGAAGCCTCGAATGTCGGTCCGCTAGCCGCGGAGTTGTTGCAGGGCCGTTGCCGTCATGACCGCGGCTTCGGCGGCCTCGGCGCCTTTGTTGGCTTCGCCCGGGCCGGAGCGGGCCAGGGCGGCGTCGATGTCGTGGACTGCGAGGATGGCGTTGCCTATGGGGACTCCGGTGTCCAGAGCCACTCTGCTCAAGCCGGATGTGGATTCCCTGACCACGATCTCATAGTGGTCGGTCTCACCTTTGATGACGACACCAATCGCAACGATCGCCTGACAACCGGCTCTGGCCAGGGCTGCGGCAGCTACGGGAATCTCCAGAGCCCCTGGAACACGGAGCACCGTCACATCCACGGCGCCCAGCGTTTTGAGACGATCAAGTGCGCCGCTGAGGAGCCGGTCGGTGATCGACTGATTCCAACTCG
>DATDCF010000267.1:0-6635 GCA_036524475.1 Acidimicrobiia bacterium
GGCCCCCACCATCCGAACGGAGTTCGCCGTCGCTGCGAATGTGAATGAAGGAACTATCACTTCGTCTCCGGGGCCAATCTCGCTCGCGAGAAGCCCGATGTGAAGTGCAGCCGTCCCGCTACCGACCGCGACTGCCTCGGATGAGCCGACCCTTGCCGCAAACTTCTCTTCGAACTCCTTGACGCGGGCCCCCGAGGCCAGCATTCCACTTCGCATAACCTCGACGACGGCGTCGATCTCGTCCTGGCCAATCAAAGGTTTTGACAGAATGATCATCGCGTTTCCAATCGACCGTCAGTTTCGAAGAAGCGGGTCCCATCGGCCGGGTCGACCAGATCATCGCCTTCAGGAACCAGGACCTTCCCGCTGTACCCCACCCAGGAAACCCTGCGCGCCGGGGATCCCATGACGAGGGCGTGAGGCGGAACATCCCTGGTCACGGTCGATCCGGCCGCCACTAAAGCCCACTCGCCCACGGTCACTCCGCCCAGGACGACAGATCTAGCTCCGATCGCGGCTCCCCGACGGACGGTCACACCCCTGGATTCCCAATCCGATGCAGATTTGAGTGATCCGTCCGGTTTTATCGCCCGGGGAAAGGTGTCGTTCGTGAACACAACCGCAGGTCCCACGAAGACACCGTCCTCGAGAACCGCCGGGGCATAGACGAGGGCGTTGTTCTGAATCTTGCAATTGTCACCGACGAGCACGCCGGCATCGATATATGCACCACGACCGACAATGCAATTTTCGCCGATCACGGCATCCTCCCGAACCTGGGCCAGGTGCCATACATGTGCTGATTCAGCAACCTTGGCGCGTGGATCTATGTCTGCTGATTCGGCCTTCATGTGGTTGGGTCTCCATGGTACGCCTGACCGCGGGACTTGGCAGGACCGCTAAAGGATACAAGAATCGCCGCCTATGCCCGGAGTCATGAATGTCGTAGGAGCGCGCCCGCAGTTTGTAAAGGCCGGTCCCGTGAGTCGTGCCCTCGCTGCGTCGGGGCTCGTCGAGATCCTGGTCCACACCGGCCAGCATTACGACCGCCTGATGTCGGACGCCATCATGGCCGATGTTGGATTGCGCGATCCCGACTACAACCTCGGTGTGGGTTCGGGCAGTCATGGAGTGCAAACCGGTTTGATGCTGCAGGCAATTGAATCACTGATACTGGATACCGGACCCGATGTCGTCCTGACCTATGGAGACACCAATTCCACAATCGCCGCGGCGCTGGCTGCGGCAAAGTTGCACGTTCCGACGGCGCATGTCGAGGCCGGATTGCGGTCGTTCAACCGTGCCATGCCCGAAGAGTTGAACCGGGTGGCGACAGACCACCTCAGCGATTTGTTATTCGCACCGACAGATCTGGCGATGAGCAACCTGAGCAAGGAGGGTCTCGAAGAACGTGCCATTCTCACAGGGGATGTAATGGTCGATGCCCTGCATGCCATCGACCTCGAGTCGCTCGAGTTGCCTGACTGGAGTGGTGCGCCCTTCTACGCAGCAACGATTCATCGTCCGTCAAACACGGACGATCCGGAGCGTATTGCCGGGATCATCGAGGCACTTGGGACCCTGGATGCTCCGGTCCATCTCATGGCCCACCCGAGGTTGAAAGGCCAGCTGGAGGGTTTCAACATTGAACTCCCGGATTCGGTGATAGTCGACGCCCCGCTGCCGTACGCCACCATGCTTGGTGTCGTCAAGGCAAGTCAAGGGCTCATCACGGACTCCGGGGGCCTCCAGAAGGAGGCTTTCATCCTCGGCGTGCCGTGTACGACGGTTCGTGATGAAACTGAGTGGCCGGAGACACTCGAAGGTGGATGGAACGTCCTTGCGGGCTCGGATCTAGCCAAGTTAGCCGAACTGGTGGTCCGAAAAACGGAGTCCGACCGGGCAAATCCATTCGGCTCGGGCAACGCCGCCTCCGAGATCGTCGCTCAATTGATGAAGCATATTGACTGATCGCGACGACCGGCTCGCTTAGGGTTACAGAGCCGATGACGACTAACCTTTGGCGGTTCCCGACACACGAATTCGACGCGTGACTGCTCCATTGATCGATAACACCGAACCCCCTATTTCCCGCCGGACGACGACGCTCGGACTGCCTCCTCTTCGCGACTATTTGTCAGAGGCCTGGCGATACAGGACTTTTGCCTGGTATTGGTCGAAGGCGGACATAAAAGCGCGCAACTTCGAAACGGTCCTGGGCCGGGTCTGGCACGTTCTCAATCCCCTGCTATTCGGTCTCATCTACTTCATCTTTGTCGGCATTCTCTCTGGGGGCCTCGGGGACGCCGAGCGACTCGCCCTGATCGTTGGGAACCTGTACGTGTGGATGTTCTTTTCCGGGACGATCACGACCGGTGTCGGGACGATTCAAAACGCCTCAGGAGGGCTTCTTTCCCAATCGGCGATCCCCAGGGTGGTCCTGCCAACGGCATCGGCAATCAGCTCGATCAATCTGTTTCTCCGGTCTCTCATCGCTTACGTCCCGATTCATTTCCTCGCCGGTCGCGGCATCCATCTCGAGATGTTGTGGATCCCTCTCTTGATCGTGATAACTGGGTTCTTCGGGCTCGGGCTCTCACTGCTCTTTGCGGTGCTCAATGTGTACGTCAGAGATGTGTCGAGACTGTTACCCCACGCCCTGCGTCTCTGGCTCTATCTGTCACCTGTGATCTGGGCCTACACCCAGGTCCTCGGCCCGTCGACCCTGGAAACCCTCGCCAGGATCAATCCCCTTTACTCAGGGATGGCAGCCTGGACGATCGCGTTCGGGGGATCGCTCGACCCGACAGGTCCGAGCATCGTGGGTTTGATTGCGGTATTCGCCGCGTGGTCGGTGGGAAGCTTGCTAGTCGGGTTTCTCATTTTCGTAGCCAGGGAGGACGAGTTTGCGGTCCGGAATTGATGCAATCCGCGTGTCTGATCTGTCCATTTCGTATTCAACTGTGGTCGAGGTCCCAAATCACGACGGTAGGAGCTGGTTTCGAAAGAACACGCGAAAGCGTGAAATCCGCGCAGTGGAAGATGTGTCCTTCAACATCCGCTCCGGGAGTGCGGTGGGATTGGTCGGTGGAAATGGGGCCGGCAAGTCGACGCTGCTTAAGGCAATCGCAGGCGTTCTCAAACCGTCGCAGGGACAGATCGACCTGTGGGGGCGCCCACATCTTCTGGCACCCGGAATGGGCTTCAATCGACGGCTGTCGGGGCGAGAAAACGTGATCCTCGGCGGGCTTGCGGCCGGGATGCCCATGGATGAGGTGAGGGAGAAGCAGGAGTCGATCATCGAGTTCGCGGACATCGGAGGCTTTATCGACCTACCTACGATCACCTACTCCTCCGGTATGTTCGGACGACTTGCTTTCGCCGTGGCCACACACGTCGATCCCGAGATCTTGCTAATCGACGAAGCTCTCTCGGCGGGCGACGCGGCCTTCCGGAATCGTGCAGTCGAGAAGGTGAAGGATATGTGCACAGCGGCCCAGACAATCGTGGTTGTTTCCCACTCTTCCTCGCTTGTCGCCGAGATGGCTACGGAGGCCATATGGCTGCACCGCGGCAAAATCAAGATGAGCGGGCCGGTTAACGAGGTGACCGGGGCCTATGAGGAGTTCCAGAAAGTGGGCTCGGAGACCGCGCAGTTCGATCGCACGATCGCAGAGGGATGAAGAGACGCCACCTTCTCTATCTTGCATTCTGGTTTCCACCGTCACGTGCGTCAGGTGTTTACCGCGCCGTAGCGACAGCCAGGGCCTTTATCGATTCGGGGTGGGATGTGACCGTCGTCACCACCTCCGAGGAGTTCCTGGCGAATGAGATCGGGTCGATCGATTCTTCCCTCATGGAGATCCTCCCTGAAGGGCTGCGGATAAAACGGGTGCCGTTCAGCTTTGACCCCGACCTTCGCGAAATCAGTCGGATCAGGGGAAACTTTCCGATTCTCTGGCAGAAGGGTCAGGCCGCACGCACCAGATTCGACAGATTGCGCTCCTTCTCAGGGTCCGTCGGTCCCAAAATCTCCGAGACTTACTCGGGGTGGATAGCCTCAGCGGTCGCGGCCGCTTCCGGCGATGCCACCGAATACGATCACATTCTCGCCACCGGTAACCCGTTCTCTGCGTTCGAGGCTGCCCGGCTGATATCTTCGGTGACGGGTGCCGCATACTCGATCGATTTTCGTGATCCATGGACGATCGACGTCTTCAGCGGGAAGCGCTCCGCGGTCACCTTGGGCGACGAAGCGGCAGAGGCGCAGATCGTCGCCGGTGCCGACGCGTGCTTTCATGTGAATCAGGAAATCGCCAGCGCATATCAGGTCAAGTACCCCGAACATGCTCGCAAGCACCATGTGGTTCTCAATGGATACGACTCGGATAGTGTAAAAATTGCGCCAACGACCTACCAGGGCGGGCCCGTCCGGTTCGGAATGCTGGGCACGATAAACGACCGGTGGCCGCTCAATCCCATCCTGGAAGCCTGGAAGGACCTGCATCCGAATCTCCCTCCGGATAGCGCCCTTGTCCTGGGTGGGCACCTTGGGTATTTCGCCAAGAGCGCGGCGCCCCTCGAGGACCGCCTGCCAAGAGACCTGGTGGGGTTCGAGTTCATCGGACCAATACTCAAATCAGACCTCGCTGGCTTCTATGCCTCTCTCGACGTCGTGGTGGTACCCGTTCCGGGCTCGAGGATGGTTACCAGCGGGAAGGTGTATGAGGCGATGGCGAGCGGGCTTCCGTTCGTGGTTGTCCAAATCCCAGAAGGGGATGCTCGCAAAGTGGCCCAGGGCCACCCTCTCGCCTTCTCCGCTGATCCCGACCCGATCGCAGTCTCGGCTGCGATGGGTCAGGCCTACGAGGTGCGAAAAGGACAAACGGAAGAGCAGATTGCGTCGGCGCGATCCTACGCGTCAGCCTACGAGCGCCAAGCGACCATTGCGAAGATGGCACAAGTTCTAGGCGATTGCTGACGCTGGCATGACCGACCTCGCCAAAGCGGTTAGCGGCAAAGTCACATTCCACCGACCCCTGATCGTCATCGGGGGCCCGGACGAGAACGGGAACCGTGTTGCCTCGGATGTCGTGGAGTCATTGAAAACGGATTCAAGAGGCGTCATCCGACTCGATGGTTGGAGCGAACACCCCGCAGGTGTCTTTGAAAAGGACGAACATGTCATCGTCCTGTATTACGGGGACATGAATCGACGTCGGTTCCTAGCCAGGCTGGCGAATCGCAGCCCCGGGTCGCCATCCCGGCTCGGCCGGGGCCTTCGGAAGTTGGACACCGCTACCAAGGGCTATCTCAGTTGGAGACTCATTGCCGCCGAGGCCGCATCGATAGCGTCAATCGTCGAACCAGACCTGATCGTGTACTGCGACGATCACTCCCTGACCACCGCATGGCATCTCGCGGATATCTGGCCCGCCTCTGAAGTCAGGAGGGCTTGAAATGCGAGTAAATGTCGTCACACCCTGGTACCCCAACCGACATTCACCTTATTCGGGGATCTTCGTAGAGCAGACAGTGGCAGCAGTAGAATCCTTCGGCGCCACGGTAGAAGTTGAAGTTCCCTTGATTTATCCGGCACCGAGCGGCCCAATTCCGCCCGACGTGAAGTACGCCATGGAACAACTGGCGGGAACTGACCCGGAAGCACTTTTTGAGGTTGTCGGGAACACCACCTGGATCCCGGCACCCGTCCCGAGTCTTTCCGGGCCTATGGGCCGCGCCCGTGCATTTGCTGAGGGGCTTGCACTCAAGCGCCGGCACTTGCCAACCTCATCGGACATCACTCATGCCCATCTCGGGATGCCTACCGGCTGGGCAGTTCGTCAGGCAGGGTGTGATGGCCCTCTCGTGATTACCGAACACCAGTCCACTCTCGCTGATGTTTTCAGAGACGACAAGGCCAGGGAGGCGTATCTCGAAACCCTCCGCGCCGCCGACGCCTTTATCTGTGTCAGCGGTCTCCTGGTCGACTTGCTGAGAACCGAATTCGGGGATGAGTTTGTGGCCGACGTCGAAGTAGTGCCCAACGTTGTCGATACCGGCAGGATAGGTTTCAGCCCGAGGAAGCCACCCGAGTTCAAATCCTGGATCTACATCGGAGGATTGACCGAAAAGAAAGGTGTCATGAAGCTGTTGCAGTGCTTTTGGTCCTACACCAGACGTTTCGATTCACATGCGACCTTGACAGTCATTGGCGACGGGCCGTTGCGAGTATGGGTGGAGAAATATTCAGATTCAAAGGCGCTGAGCGATTCCGTCGATTTGGTCGGCGCAATACCCCATTCGCGGATCAATCAATACCTCCAAGCCGCCGACGTTCTGGTGCATCTCAGCGAGTTCGAAACATTCGGAATCTCGAGTCTCGAGGCAATCGCAGCCGGCCTGCCGGTGGTCTCGTTGCGCAACGGTGGCGCCGAATCGACCTGGGGGGACGTCGAGCAGTCTTGTGGCCTGATCCTGGGAAGAAACGAGGATCCCGAGACGATCGCCACCAAAATAGCCGGACTGCGCTCCGAACCTGCCCGACTCGATCCGCTGGTGGGCAGGTCCATGGTCGCGAGCAGATTTTCCCCGCATAGCGTCGGGGGAACCCTGATGTCGATCTACGAACGGTG
>DATDCF010000268.1:0-18027 GCA_036524475.1 Acidimicrobiia bacterium
CCCGATCCCCAAGAACAATTCCCGAACACTGGTGCGGGTCAGCACGAGCACGCCCATTCCCATTACGGCCGCTATCACTACGAAGGCGCCCCAGTAGCCGAGGACTCGTTGGAGGGGAAAGGCGATTAAGGCCCCGACCGCTCCCCCGCGCTCTTTCACCAACTCGATATTCGGGACCAGGGCAACGGCGCCGGTGAGGAGATGGAACATCGAGAGGGAAGCGATGAAGGCCGCCAATCCACCGATAACGAGTTTGAGAGCACCTTCCCGGGGTTTGCCGATGATAAGGGCGATACCGATCCCGGCGAGTGCAGCCGGCAACACAAAACGCCATACACCGAAGAGGAAGAGCGAGCCTGATTCGAGACCGGTGCCAACCGGGCCCGCCTTGTCGAAGAAGGACAAGACGATGATGGTGGCGATGACCAGAAGCAGAGACCCCCAGACGTCGTCGGTCTGACGTCCAAGAGCACCTCGCACCGAATCCTTGAAAGCCACCAGCTTTTGGCTTATCGAGGCCGATTGTGCAGTCTTCTTCTTGGTCTTGTTCGCTGTCGCTTTGCTTGGAGACACCCGCCTCCGCCCGGAGGCACCCTTCCGGGTGGATGTCTTTTTGGCCATGTGGATTCAGACAATACACCACAGCGCGCGCTCCGTGGTGGTATTGGCGATGGGTCGGACGGACCAACCGATGTCGTAGCGATCGTTCTGTGAATGGTTGATGTGCCCACGACGCCAAAACGGTTCACAGAACGATGTTTGGGAGGCGGGTGGTAGCTTCCACCTCATGCGAGCGCCAATGATCCCGCTCCGATTCGAGCGTCTGAGTCCTGAAGAACAGCACGATCGCGCCGACTCCTTCTACGAGGAGATGAACCGGCGACGGAGTGTTCGTTTCTTCTCCGACGAACCGGTGCCTGGACACCTGATCAAACAGGCAATCCGCACTGCCTCGACCGCACCATCGGGTGCCCACCGGCAGCCGTGGACCTTCGTCCTGGTCGGCGAACCGGAGGTAAAGCGCCAGATCAGGGTGGCTGCGGAGGAGGAGGAACGAATCAACTACGAGGGTGGTCGTCTTCCCGAGCATTGGAAAGAAGCTCTCGAGCCATTAGGGACCGACTGGCACAAGGAGTTCCTCGAAACTGTCCCCTGGATCGTCGTGATGTTCGAGCAACGGTTCGGGCTCGGCGCGGATGGCGGGCAAATCCACCACTTCTATGTCAAGGAGTCTTGCGGGATCGCTGCTGGAGTATTCATCGCCGCCCTTCATCACATGGGTCTGGCAACTCTCACCCATACCCCGAGCCCGATGAAATTCCTGACCAACCTGCTCGGCCGACCCGAGAATGAGCGGCCCTTTGGCATGTTCCCCATCGGCTATCCAGCAGACGACTGCGTGGTGCCGGACCTGGGGCGAAAACCTCTCGACGAGGTCATGGTCGAGGTGGCTGCAGAGGTGTGAACTTTCTGGCGGTTGGCTCCGTCTTAATGCTGTAACGGTCCGGTACCCGAAAAGGTTGATGAGATGAGACGACAACTGTGCATGATTTTTGCTCTGACGATCTTGATGACTGCTTGTGCCACGCCGGGACCTACCGGCTCCGAAACCACGACCACCGGATCGGCACCTGATACAGAACCGACGACCACAGTTCCCGTCACCACGCCCACTCCCGACAGCACCACCACTCTGCCGGACACGACCACGACGTCCCCAGCGTCGCCCGACACGACGGTCTCCCAGGTCGAACTGAACCTGGCTCCGTGGTTTTTCATCGACGAGCCCGGGCATCCGATCCGAACCGGCCCGTTCCTTCTCCCCGTACAGCGCACGGTTCCGCACACCGTGGCCGTCGCGCGCGAATCTCTGGAGCAACTGTTCGCCGGGCCGACTGCGTCGGAGATATCGGGCATACCAGCGATCTCGACGACCATCCCGGAGGGTGTGGAGGTACTAGGTCTCACTCTGGGCGAGGGAATCGCCGTGGTCGATCTCTCATCTGAGTTCGGTGGGTCCGACACCAGCCCGGTGGTCGCACAACGCATGGCCCAGGTCGTCTTCACTCTCACTTCCATCCCATTTGTCACTGAAGTTCTCTTCCGCCAGGATGGAAAAGCGATCAAGGCACAGACGTCCGACGGCCAACTGGTCGACCGACCGGTGCTCAAAGCCGACTACCTCGACTTTGCCGCCGCCCTCACGGTGGAGCAGCCCGTCTACGGCGGTGGAGGGGCCAATCCACTCCATGTCACCGGTTTCGGTGCTGTCTTCGAGGCAGCCTTCAACTGGGTGCTCACCGACGACGATGGCTTGATCATCGCCGAGGGCCACGAAATGACGACCCTTGGGACCGGCTGGGGTGGCTTCGACTTCTTCATAGAATATGAGATCGACAGCGAACAGGTCGGTGCGTTGATCGTCTACGCCAACTCCGCTAAGGACGGCTCCCGGATCGATATCAGGGAATACCCGGTCACGTTGGTTCCCTGAAGGCTGGCGAAGGGCGGAGTTGGTATCCGCCTACAACTCCATCACTACTGGGACGATGACCGGCTTACGCGAGGTCTCCTCCCGGAATACCCGACCTACGGCCTGACGGACGGTTTTCTGGAGCTCGCCGAGGTCGGCACGCCCGCTGGCATGCTCCTGGAGGCTCTTGGTGACTGCCTCGGCGGCCTTCTTGAGGACGAGATACGGGTCGTCCATGACACCGTGGCTGTCGAGGTCTGGCCCATAGAGGATCTTGCCCGTGTCGTGGTCGATACCGACCGTCACCACCACCACGCCTTCGTCAGCCAGATGGGACCGGTCGCGAATCACCGCATTCTTGACATCGCCGACCGACGACCCGTCGAGGTACACGTAGCCGGCCGGAACGACCCTCGACTCTTTGATGGTTTTCTTCCCGTCGATGGTGACGCGGTCGCCATCCTCGAGCACCTCGACCCACTTCACACCCATTCTCTTGGCCAGTTCGGCGTGGGCGTGGAGGTGGCGGTACTCACCGTGCACCGGGACAAACGCATTGGGGCGCAGCAGGTTGAGGAAGGTGAGGAGTTCCTCTCGTGCCGCGTGCCCGGAAACATGGACATGGGCGTTGCGACCATGTATCACTGTTGCGCCACGACGGATCAGGTTGGAAATGACCTTGGAAACTGCGGTCTCGTTCCCGGGAATCGGCTTCGCCGAAATCAGGACGGTGTCTCCTGCTCCCAATTCGACGAACTTGTGGCGACCCTGTGACATCAGGGAAAGAGCGGCAAACGGCTCGCCCTGGCTCCCGGTCGTGATCATCAGCTGCTTTTCCGGTGGCAATTTCCCCAGGTCTTTGATATCAACCACCGATCCTGCAGGCACCTCGAGGATGCCGAGGTCATCGGCAATCGTCGTATTGCGATGCATCGATCGGCCGAAGAATGCGATCTTCCGCCCGGCGGCGACACCGGCATCAGCGATCTGCTGCACCCGATGGACATGCGAGGAGAAGCAGGCGGCGATGACCCGGCCCTGTGCGTCACGGATCACATCGCGAATCGGCGGCCCGACCGAACTCTCCGATGGCTCGAATCCGGGCTTCTCGGCGTTGGTCGAATCGGAGAGAAGCAGCCGAACCCCGCGCCGGCCGAGTGAGGCAAATGCAGGGAGATCGGTCGGACGCCCGTCGATGGGGGTCGGGTCGAGTTTGAAGTCACCGGAATGGACGACCATCCCCTCCGGGGTGTCGAGTGCCACGGCCGCAGCATCGGGCACCGAGTGACTGACCGGGATAAGCATGAACTTGAACGGTCCGTGCGATGTCCACTTCTTGTAGTTGATCGGACGGAGATCGCCCTTGACTCCGAGCTCATCTATCCGGCCGCTGGCCAATTCTGTGGCGAGACGGGTTCCGTAAACAGGAACGTTTATGTCACGAAGGAAGTATCCGAGTGCCCCCATGTGATCTTCGTGCCCGTGGGTGAGGATGACGCATTCAACATCTTTGCGACGCTCGATCAGCCACGACCAATCCGGGAAAACGAGGTCGACCCCGAGCATGTCCTCTTCCGGGAACATCAACCCGACATCGATCAGGGCGATCTTGCCCTCGATTTCCACTGCAGCACAATTTCGGCCGATCTCGCCGAGACCGCCAAGGAAGGTTATGGAAACGCTCACTTGGTGGAGCCAATACCAGATAGGGCTTTCTCGATGGCTTGCAACGTAGCAGCGGATGCTTCATTCAATGGAAGTCGCACCGGGCCGACATCCTCCCAGGCCCTGCTCATCGCACCTTTCACCGGCGCCGGGTTCGATTCCAGGAAGCAGGCATGGCAGAGCGGAAGGAGCAGATGGTGAAGGCGGCGTGCTTCGTCGATGTCACCGGCGTGAAATGCCTTGACCATCGCGGCGACGCTAGGCCCGGCGAGGTGGGCGATCACCGAAACCACACCGACCGCACCGACTGACAGCATGGGCAGGGTGAGCGAGTCCTGTCCCGAGTAGACGGGGAAAGCGGGGATCTGGTTAACCGTTCGGGATGTGAAATCGAGGTTTTCGACGGCATCCTTCACGGCCACGATGTTTTGGTGCTCCGACAGTGTGGCAAGGGTGTCTACCTCGATCAATCGCCCGGTCCGGCCCGGAATGTTGTAGAGCATCACCGGCACTCCCACATCGGCAATTGCGGTGAAGTGGCCGATGAGACCCTGCTGCTCGGGCTTGCTGTAGTACGGAGTGACCGCGAGCACTCCATCGACACCGAGTTCAGCGGCCCGCTCGGTGAGCTCAACCGAGTGTCTTGTGTCGTAGGTACCGGTCCCGACAACCACTTTGGTCTTTTTGTCGGCGACAGCATCGACGACGGTCTTGAACAATGCCACCTTTTCTAGATCACTCAGAGTCGGGGATTCTCCGGTGGTGCCGGCAACCACAAGGGTTTCGGTGCCGGTTTTGGCGAGATGTCGGGCGAGGTCCCAGGCCTTTTGATGGTCGACTCCGCCTTCAGGTGTGAAAGGGGTGACCATGGCCGTGGCGACCCAACCGAAGGGTGCAGATGGTGTTGATGTCACGCCCCACAGGTTACTTCCCTCGCACGGGAGACATGACTTCGACTAAAACCCTGGTGTGGAAACCCGTCTTCCGTCACCGTGCGTCGTTGTCCTGATCGGGCCAAGCTCGTCGGGAAAGAGCAGTTGGGCGTCGGCCAATTTTGCACAAAGTGAGATCGTCTCCTCCGACGAGCTCCGCTCGCGTGTGGGAGTCGACGAAGCCGATCTTCAGGCGAGCGAGGTTGCGTTTCGGCTTTTGGAAACGATTGTCACCGAGCGGGTAAATCGGAACCTCACGACGGTGATCGACACTCTCGGTTTCGACCGGGAAAGACGGGCCTCGTGGATCGCCCAGGCTCACTCGAGCGACATCCCCATCTACGCGGTGACGTTTTCAACTCCGGCGGAGGTTTGCCTGGAACGGAATTCTGAAAAGCCGCGTCCGCTCACTCAGGCGATATTGAGGAAACAGGTCAAGCGATTTACCGAGGTGGAAGGTGAGCTCATCGACGAGGGCTTCGACTCGATCCTCGAGCAGCAGCCGGTTCGAACCGTGGCGCCACAACTTGTCGCGGCGCAGACGACAGACAGCGAACGGACCCCGGCGACGGGACACACGTTCGGGCTGCTCGTCTCCCGGTTCGCCTGGGGCGATCGCGAGCCGGGCATGACGATCGCTGACATCGCTCAAAGAGCCGAGGCCGCGGGGTTCCGTGACCTCTGGCTGATGGACCATTTCCGACAGATCCCGTCTGTCGGACGGGCATGGGAGGATATTCCCGAGGCTTACACCACGTTGTCGTATGTGGCCGGTGTCACGTCAACGATCCGCCTCGGGTCTCTGGTCACCGGTATCACCCATCGAAACCCGGCCGTCCTCGGAAAGATGATTGCGACGCTCGACGTCATCTCGGGTGGTCGGGTGAATGCGGGATTGGGAATCGCCTGGGACAAAGAAGAGCACGCCGGCTACGGGATCGAGTTCCCTAGTACTTCTGAGCGCTATCAGTTGCTTGCAGAATCGGTTGAAGTGCTACGACTGCTCTGGGGAAAAGGCAGTCCGGCTTATCGTGGAGAGTTGCTCTCTGCGGACAGTCTGGCGTGTTATCCAAGACCTATCCAGGAACGGATCCCGATAATGATCGGCGGTTCGGGCGAAAGAAGGACCCTCCGCATGGTTGCCGGGTTGGCCGATGCGGCCAACGTCTTCGGCAACCCCGAGCGCGTTGCACACAAGATTGCGGTGCTGCATCAACATTGCGCCGATGTCGGGCGCGAACCGAGCGAAATCGAAGTGAGCCATCTCGCAAATGCCATGGCCGCCGGTTCCAGTAGGGAACTAAGTGCCCGAATCGAATCGCTGCGCCCCTCGAACATCACATATGAAGAGTTCGCCCGGAGGAATAACGCGGGGCTTTCAGACGACCTGATCGGGCTGTTTGCGGAGTATGCATCGGTCGGCGCCGCCCATTCCATAGTTTCGATACCAGATCCCTATGTCGAAGGGAGCATCGAGGCTTTCGCTCCGGTAATCAATGGGATCAGGGCCTGACTTCGACTACTCGACCGTGTTTTCCTATTGTTCCCCCACACACAAAGAAGGAAATTCGCTTGCCCAAGCTATACGACTCTCAGCCCGAGCTCACCGTCGACCTGGCGAAGAAATACTCGGCGACCATCAAGACCAATCATGGCGACATCGACGTCGAGCTCCTCGTCGAGCGGTCACCGCAAACCGTCAACAACTTCGTGTTTCTGGCCCGTGAGGGATTTTACGACGGTGTCATCTTCCATCGGGTCATCGAAGGGTTCATGATCCAGGGAGGCGACCCCACCGGCACCGGATCGGGTGGGCCTGGCTACAAATTTCGCGACGAGGTCGAAGGCCCCGGAACCTATGCGCGGGGAACTATGGCTATGGCCAACGCCGGTCCCCACACCAACGGGTCCCAATTCTTCATCATGCACAAGGACGGCGGGCTCCCGCACAGCTACACGATCTTTGGCCAGGTTAAGGACGGCCTCGATGTTGTCGATTCGATTGCAACCTCAAGAACGGATGGAAGCGATCGGCCTCATGATGAGGTGAAGATCTCGAACGTCGAAATCGTGGAGTCCTAAAGCCCCGACCTCCACTGTCGGACAACCTCGCCCATCCTTTCCACCCCGGCGACGTCAATAGGGTCGACGACCAACTGGACGTGGGCGATACCGGCCCCGGCAAAACCGACCAGCGCTTCCACGAGATCGTCGTTGCTGCCTGTGATGGGTACTGAAGGCGAGCGATCGTAACTCGACTGCCTCCCCATACCTCCGTCGAGTTGGAACAACGCTGCCACAGTCCGTCCGATCTCGGATGGATCACGGCCCACCGCTTTCGCAGCCGTGTCCACCTGTGCCATCAGCGGCTCGAGACCTTCCGGGCGGTTGCCATACCACACGTGCCACGAGTTCCACAGGTCGATGTGCGGCGCGACGATCTCGAGCATTCTCGGGCCGTTGGAGCCAATCATCAGCTGTATCTCGGGTCGAGCCTTGGGAGCTAGCTCCATTTCGCGGAGGGTATAGAAGCGGCCTTCAAAGTCGATCTTCCCATCACGGATGAGAGTGCGGATGATCGTAAATGCCTCCTCGAACCGTGCCACGCGATTTTCGTAGGGGAATCCGAAAGCGTCGTACTCAGTCTGGTTCCAACCGGCACCGAGCCCGAGGATGAGGCGCCCTCCTGAAATCTCGTCCACCGACGCCGCTTTCTTAGCCAGCATCGCCGGATTGTGAAACGAGGTCGCCGCAACCAGTGGGCCAAGCTGGATTCGATTGGTGGCCTCTGCGAGTGCCGCCAAAAGCGACCAGGCATCCATGGGGCCGCGTACGCCAAGTTCATCCCGGTACAAAAGGTGATCGCCAACCCAGATCGAGTCGAGCCCGACTTCCTCTGCAGTGAGTGCGATATCGCGCATTTCCGCCCAACCGACCGGACGCTCGACTTCGGGTAGCTGAACCCCAACCTGCAACGGTCAGCCCTCCAACTCGGCATCGGTCGGCAGTGACGATCTCGAATAGTTGCTCTCGATGTTCCACAGCATCCAACCGACGCCCCGGTCTTCCGCAGCTTGAATCGACCGTCGGATCTGTTCTGAAGTCCACCAAAATGATTGCAGCCACGGCCGTAGCTCCGTACCGGGTTCCATTCTCAGCATCGAGTCGTCGATGGCATCTGCGGTGACGTCGTAGGGATGTTCATTGGGGTCGTCGTAGCCGAGCCAGCCGTTCGAATAGTGGCTGGGGTAGATCATGGGTGACAGTGCGTCCAGGTGTGCCGATAGCTCCTCCGGCCGTTGTCCGATGCCCTGGTCGTTCGACGCTGAGACCACAATTGCGAAAATATCCGCGCTCAATGAGCATCCCAGTGGATGCAGTAGCGACCTCGCCTCAGCGACATAGGCGGCGACGGCGCCAACCCGCTCAGCCTGTGACATATCGAGCTGGCCGCTGATTTTGACCGCGTCGCCGGAGGGGAAGCGAACATAGTCGAGCTGAATCTCGTCAAAGCCGAGTTCGCATGCTTCGACAGCGAGATCGAGGTTGTAGGTCCACGCATCCCGAATGCGTGGATCGATCCAGCGGCCAGCAATCGCATGCGAGGGGTATTTGTCTCCCTTGATCGCATCATCGAACGAAACGATCCGGGTGATGGTGTAGAGACCGTGCTCTTTGGCCTTGGCGATCAGTTCGACCGGATCGTAGGTGTCGCGGACCGCCCCCATCTCGTGGGCAAGCGCGACACCAGTGTCGTAGAGAACGAGGCCGCCTTCCGTCTTGGTATCGAAAACGAGAGCGTTGACCGCGGTTTCATCGGCCAGGTCGAGGAGTTGCTGGAATTGCGCCGGATCACCCGCCGCGTTCGCCGCCACACGAAGTGCTCGAACCGTTATCGGCTTCAACCTGATTTCGACCGGAGTGGTCCCCCCGTCCCAGGGAGCCTCGGACGAAACCCAACCGGGTTTTTCAGCGGTGACCAACCCCGAAGCCGGGGCATCGAGGTTGTAGAACCCGTCGGACCCGGTCAGCGCCGTGGCGCCGGAGACCGAGACGACAGCACCCGACAGCGGCAAGCCCGCAGAGTTCAGCACGCGACCGATCAGAGGAATCTGCGGCGCGGTGGAAGCTGTCGCCACAGGGTCACCGTTCTCATCAACAACGACTTCGGAGGCCCCCGACGATGGGTTCGGATCTCCGGCAGATGCCGGTGCGTCATCGGAGCAGCCACCCAGGACCACAATGAGAAAGAGAAGGGGGAAGATGGATCTGCGCACGGCTCTGTTGATTATCGCTCAGACCCCGAGTTTTGCGACCATCGCGAAAATGGTGAAGAGGACGACGAAGGTGTCGAGGAGACCGAATCCCCCTGTGCTCGCACGCAAGCGATCAGCCAGACTGACGTCACCGGCATCGAGTGCGTCAGCGATGGCCCTCGACTTAGGTCCGAAGACGACCGATCCAAGTACGGCGCCAATGATGACCGCGAAAAATCCGATCGTGACGAACATCGTCCCGAATCCATAGATCTCTGAATTCAGTACCAGGAGGATTCCCGTCACGAGGACGGTGACACCAGCCGGGATATACAAGGTCTTGGACATCTTCTCGGTGACACGAAACCATGCCGAAGCGGCGGCCGACTCCGGTCCGAGCAGGCCGGGCACGACCGCCTGAACGATATTGGCGCCAAACCAGGCGCCTACGGCGGCAATGTGTATGACCAGCAATATGTTTCGATACAACATGAGGAGACCTCGTCGATAAGTGTGACCCTCCGATTGTACGGGCATTTCGGTTGCCTTAGCGGTAACCCGGCACCGCCCGTACGATCTGGCAGTGCCCCAATCGGAAGCTCCCGGATGTCGTGACGCCGCGCTCGCCTCGTTGCTCCTGCTCGGCGTCGGTATTGCCTTTTTTGCCTCCGGTCTGGGACTGATCAATCAGGAAACTTGCAGTGGCTCCTGCGAATTCCTCGGTCTCGCCCTCCTCTACACAGGTGGCCCGATATCAGCGCTCATCGGAGTCGTCACGGGGTCGGTGATTGTGGCTTGGCCCCTGGATGTGATGTTGTGGGTCGTGCTCGGGTTCTGGTGCGCTCGTATCGGTGCGACGAGAAACCGATCGTCGTTGATGTACGCCATTTCGATCCTGGGGATCGCAGTGGTTTACGGACTAGTCCTTTCGCAGTTTGTCGAATTAGCCGTATGAATCGGTGCCCCCGCCACATATCGTAGTCGCCGAGTGCAGAGAGTAGTTCCCAACCTTCGTTTGATTGGCCTGCTGGTTGCGGGGTTGTTCCTCATGGCCGCCAGCCTTTCGTCCACGGCCCGATTCGCCGCCGATCATCCCGGCGAAAATCTGGAGCCGATCGGAACGGCCGGGAATCTCATTTCCCTGGTCCAGGGTGGCCGCAGCATTCTTTGGGTTTCATCGACAGGCCCGGTGAGTCAAATCACCGTCGTGGGGTGGCCTGTCGATGATGGGGAGGTCGAGCTGGGTGGTGGGCTTACCATCACCCAGCCCGACGGGGGCGACGCCGGCGTTTTGGATTTCGCTGAGAAACCGGCGACTGTCGCTTTCGAGATAACGCCCTAGTTCAGATAGCCCTCGAGGTCCGATTCGTCGAACGGGCCTACCGCACCTATCAAACGGTCGCCCTGATACATCTCCTGGGCCACCTTCTGGACTTCCTCCTTGGTGACCGCGTCCAGTTTCTCCAGACGCTCGTCGGTTGAGAGATGGGGCATCCCGGCAAGCTCATCCCGTCCGAGTCGGACCATCCTGCTGTTGGAGTCTTCGAGAGAAAGGGCGAGGCCGCCACGCATCGAGCCTTTGGCCCTGTCCATTTCGGCGTCGGTGATCCCCTCTTCCATCACTTTGGCCAGCTCGTCGTTGATGACGGTCAATGCTGTGTCGGTCTGGCTCGGGGTTGTCCCGACATAGACTCCCCAGGCACCGGCATCGGCGTAGGCAAGCCTGAATGCGTACACCGAGTAGGCAAGGCCCCTTTCTTCGCGAACTTCGCGGAACAATCTCGACGACATACCTGAGCCCATGACGTGGTTGAGGACTTGATAGGCCCATCGACGCTCATCGTCCCGTTGCAAACCCTTCCCTCCAATGAGGATGTGGGCCTGCTCGGTGTCGCGACGGGTCAGCAGCACCTTGGAGGGCGGGGTCACCTCGGAATATTCATGGGATACCGCATCGCCGGTCCAATTGCCGAACCGCTCCGCAACCTGATCGACGATTTCCTGGTGGTCGAGGTTACCGACTGCAGCAACCACCACAGAGCCGGCACCGTAACGACGGTCCCAGTAGCCGATGATGTCATCGCGGGTCATTCCCCGAATCGAGTCGCGGGTTCCGAGAACGGGCTGCTCCAGAGGGTGGTCGGCAAATGCCACAATCGAAAAGTTCTCGAAGGCGACATCGCCGGGATCGTCATCATTCATATTTATCTCTTCGATGACAACCTGGCGCTCCGAGTCGATTTCGTTGGCCCGGAAAGCAGGGCGTTGGATGATCTCAGAAAGAATGTCGAAGCCTTCATCGACATCGGTGTCGAGGAGTCTCGTCCAATAACAGGTCGCTTCCTTGGAGGTGAATGCGTTGGACTCTGCTCCCATCGCGTCGAATTGTTCGCTGACATCACGAGCGGAAAGAGTCTCGCTCCCTTTGAAGAGGAGATGTTCGAGGAAGTGGGAAGCGCCGTGCTCCTGCGGTGTCTCGTCCCTCGTACCGGTGTCGGCCCAGCAACCGATGGAAACCGATCGCACAGAAGGCATTGTCTCGGTAATGACTCGTAGTCCATTGGGAAGCGTGGTGAGGTCGTAGTGCACGGTGGCAGTGTAAGAGTGCACACGACTTAGCCAATGGCACACGTTTTCCTGTCGATCACCGGATATTCGATTTTGTCCGACTCATTTGACACACATGAGACAATTGGCGGCTGATGCGCGATCGCGAAACGACATTCCTGGCCGACTTGATCGGACCCGAAGACCAGGCCATCGAGGCCGTCGTCAATCGGTATCTGCGGGTGGCGCCGGCCGTGACGAGGTTCGCCCGGAGCCTGGCCAAAAATCCCGAGCTCCGGGTACGCCTCGGGTCCGAGGCAGCCGCGTCTGACAACGAAGTGGTCTGTGACCCCCGTATTTTCCAGGCCGCATACCACCGAAACGCCCCGGTGACCCCCGACGAGGTGGCTCTCGCCTCGGCGCTCCACGAGGTGATGCATCTGGTGTCGACGCGGCTCGATGAACCACGCACCGTCCCGAGCGACTGGCCAATAGACCGAAAATCTGACGAAGATGTCGAACTAGACCTCCTCACCGCTCTCGAAGAGACTGACAAACCGGTGGCCGAGGTCTTGTTCTTCAGTCTCGAGGACGCCCGGCAGGAGAGACAGGGGCTCTCCATCTATCCCGGGGCCCGATCCGTGCTTCAGGACCTCTATCTCTCCTCACTCAGCCAGGCGATCGAGAAGAGCGGTGCCTTGAGCCAATTCGTCCTCGGGTGCTTTCTGCTCACCGGAGGCTACGTCGAGCGGGACGTCCTCGAGCGGAGATTCGACGCCCGCGCCGCCGTTGCCCTCGACGACGGTTCTGCCCAGTGCGAAATGGCCGCCGAAGCCGATGACCCCTGGATCGTCGCAGGCCTGGCTCTGGAGCTCGAGGCGATTGCTCGGGCCAACGGGCTGATCACCGAAGTGCAGGAGAACTCCCACCACGCCAAAAGGCAGACTTCCGCCGATGCCGATGCGGAGAGAGCCCGGGAGGGAGTAGACGCAGTTCGGATGACATCACCGATCGTTTCGAACGCGGAGTCGTATCAGGACACGAGACGGGCTGCAGACGCCCGTTCCGGTGCCTCTGACCGAAAAGGCGCCTCCGAGATCGCCGATGACGACTCCACCGACCAGTTGCTCAGGATCTCACAGTCGCCGGATGTCTATCTACCGAATGGCCAGGGAGGCAAGCTGCTGGTTGCCCCGATACCTGCCGCCTTCTCCAGACTGGCAGGCCCCGGTCTCGAGGCACTCGCCCAAGGGGCGAAGAAATGGGAAGTCGACCAAAGGAGGGTGAGCGGAGAGCTATTCCCGTTGTTCGCGGCCAACCAGCGGAGGGGCCTCCGGTCCGGATTCGACCAGGGCGACGTGTCACCACACTCGGCGCTCTTCATCGGGGCCGGGCTATACGAGCGTCTCTACGAACGCCGGGCGGCGCGGACCCGCCGCACCTATGCGGTATCGCTCCTCGTCGACGCCTCGGCTTCGATGCTCAGCCCCGGCCGGGTCAGAGGGAGAGAGACCTCATGGGCCATGCCCGCCGCCCTCCTCGGCGCCTGGACCATGGCCCACCTTTGCGACGAGTTGCAAATCGACTTCGAGGTTGCCCTGTTCAACCGTGGTTTCGCGGCCAGGCCCGACGACACCGAGTCGACATTCCGTCGTAGTCGGGCCAACGCCATCTCCGGACTGAAACGCACCCAGGGAACGGCCGCCGACCGCCTCACCTCCACCGTCAATCACTACCTGGTCAAACCGTTCGACCGGCGGTGGCGGGATGCAGAACATTCCCTGGCAGGGCTTTTCTTCACCGCCGACCAACCGAGACAGGCCGCTGCTTTTGCCCGGCGTGAGCCGGACAGGTCCCCGCCGATCTCGCTCTTCGAAAAGGCGGCGAATGTCGACGAGTTCAACATCATTCATGCCGCCGAGCGGATGGGCCGTCTCGGCGCCCAGGTGCGGGTGCTCATGGTCCTCGCCGATGGCATGACCCGTGGCTCAGTCGAAAACCTGACGCGGTCGGTGGCAGAGGTCGAAAAGTCAGGCACGACCGTCATCGGCATCGGTATCGGCGATCACACCGTCGACGAGGCGTACCAGCGCCACCAGGTGGTAAACGAGCCGCAACAACTAGCGCAGGCCATGGTTGCCGGAACCAGGAGCGCGCTGCGAAAAAGCCTTTCTAACCAGGGCATGGATACCTGGTGGGTCAGATCTTCGAACACGAACCAACAGGAGAAAGCCATTGCCTGAAACGATCACATTCTCAGACCCGAGCGGGGAAGGCCCGGACATCACCCTCGACCGTTTTGTCCTCCCCAAGAACATCCCCGACTACGCGGTGCGGGCCCGCAAGATCCCCGAAGCCGACCCCCATTACGTGGATCTCGGAATGCTCTATCGGTTCGCCCAACTGGAGTCGGCCCGGCAGGAGACAAACGAGAGCTTCGTTCCTCTGCACGTGGCGGTGCGCGGACACATGGGAACCGGCAAGGACCACGACATCGAGCAGTTCGCCGCGGCAGTCGGCCTCCCCTATTACCGGATACCGCTCACGGGCGAAGTCAGGGACGTCACGCTGATCGGGTCAACCCGTCTCCAGGGAGACGGAAAGGGTGGCACCGAGTCGCGATGGGAGGACGGTGACATCACCCGGACATTGCGCGGGACCGCCCTGCTCAATCTCTCCGAGCTCAACGCCGCCGGAGCCGAAACTCTCTTCGCACTTCACGGGCTCCTCGACCGCTATGCCGCACTCGACCTTCCCAACGGTGACCACGTGCCTTTGCGTGAGGACGTGCGAATTTTCGGGACGATGAACCCCACGGACCTTCGCGACTACGCCGGAACCCAGACCCTGAACAAGGCGTTCGCCGACCGGTGGGTCATCTGGGAGAAATCGTTTCCCGGATCGGAGCAGATCGAATCGATGCTGAATCGTCGCTATCCCAAACTTCGCAAAGAGTATGTCGAAGCGATTGCGCGTCTCGCCACCGAGGTCAATGCGTCTTTCGAGGCGTCTGACTCTTCGGTCAGGGTGGAGACGCCGGTGTCGCTGCGATCGATACTGGACCGGCTTCCCATCGGTCTGACCATCTACTCGGACCGCAGCGACCCCCTCCGCCACGCCTGGGAGGAGTTTGTCCTCCCCCATGTCGATCAGTTCGACCGCGACCACTACGAGACCGTATGGAATGCCGTGGTGCGCAATGGCCCCACCCTGAAGCCATTCGGCAAGTGAAACGCTCGAGTTAGTACCGTCCGGTCATGCCATACGACATGGGCAACCCCGAATTGGATAAGGCCGTGGCCGACCTGGTGGCGGCAACCGCCGACAACGAGGGCCACGACCTGATCGTTGAAATGGTCACGACGGTTCTCAAGCTATACCGCGACAACGGGAATCGGGGCGACCTCAAGCTGATCAACACAGCTCTCAAGGAGATGCGCTATTCCAACCTGGTGTTCTCCCGACACGACGAGCCCAAGGTCACGATCTACGGGTCGGCGCGACTCGGCGAGGACGACCCCTCATACCAGCTGACCGCCGAATTCGGCCGGATCATGGCGTCGCGGGGTTGGGGGGTGATTACCGGCGCCGGGCCGGGGATCATGGAGGCCGGCAACAAGGGTGCCGGCGAGGACAGTTCCTACGGGGTGAACATCCGGCTTCCCTTCGAGGCGAATTCCAACAAGTACATCAAGGCCGAACGCAACGTCAACTTCAAATACTTCTTCACCAGAAAGCTGGGATTTGTCAAGGAGTCGCACGCTTTTGCGATACTGCCGGGCGGATTCGGCACCCTGGACGAGGGGTTCGAGTTGCTCACGCTGGTCCAGACAGGGAAAAGCGATGTCCACCCGATCGTTCTCATGGAGGCCAAAGGCGCCGGATATTGGGCTCCGATTCTGGAGTTCATCGACAATGTCCAGGTGGCGAAACGACTCGTTTCGGAATCGGACCGGGCCCTCTACTTCTACACGACCGACGCGCTAGCGGCAGCCAACCACATCGAACATTTCTACTCGAACTACCACTCCCAGCGATATCACTCCGGGAAGCTGATCCTTCGAGTACATCACGCACCCGATGAGGCGATGCTCGAGCAATTGAATCAAGACTTCGCAGATATCGTGGTTGACGGAAGGATTGTCAGGGCTGAGCCGACAACACATGAAGTCGCCGAAGAAGACGCCCTCGATTGCGAACGCATCACTTTCCTTTTCGACCGGCGCCACTTCGGACGCTTGCGCCAGATGATCGACAGGTTGAACGACCTTGCCGTGGAAGCAGAACACGTCAAACCCGGTCGGGTCATGACCGAGGAGCACGCCGAACGACCCTGGTAGCTCGATTCCGCCTTGGTATTAATCCCGGGGCACCTACTAGAATTGGACTGTGCGCGATATCCTCTCCGACCTCGTAGCCGAGCAGCAGTTCCTCGACCAGTCGCTGCAGCGGATCCCGATAAAGATCTGGGATATGGTCACCCCTTCCAAACCATGGACGGTCCGCGACACGATCTCCCACCTCGCCGACTTCGAGGAACTTGGTGCAGACACCATCGCCGGCGGGGACAAAATCAAGCACTGGCAGAACGCCACCAACCTGGAGTCATTGCGAAAAGAGGCGATCAAGAAGGGGCGTGCAATGCGTCCCCAGGACGTCATCGAATGGTGGCGGGGCGGTCGGGCAAAAGTAGTCGAACCCCTTTCCCACATGAACGGTGAGAGCCGGATCGAGTGGATCGACGGGGACATGTCGGCACGCACCTTTGCCACTTTCCGTCTGATGGAGACGTGGGCCCACGGACTCGACATCTACAAGACTCTCGACCTCGAAGTCGAGGACACCCCCCGGATCCGCCATATCTGCTGGCTCGGTTGGAAGACGCTCCCTTATGCCTTCAAAGATGCCGGCCTCGATTACGAGCCGATCCGTATCGAGTTGATCGGACCGGGCTATTCGAGGTGGATCTACGGGCCTGAGGAAGCTACCAACCGAATCAAGGGGAACGCGTCCGATTGGGCGCGAATCGCCGTGCGTCGCATCGAGCCAAAAGAAACCCGGCTCAAAGTCACCGGCGACCAGGCAGAAATGGCGATGAAGGTCGCCAAGGCCTATCTGTGAGCAATATCCCCCACCTGGTGGGGATGATCCATCTCAAGGCTCTCCCCGGGGCACCCGGCTTCGAGGGATCCATCGACTCGGTCATGAGAGCAGCCCTCGATGAGGCCTCCCTCCTGGTCGAAGCGGGCTTTCCGGCTCTCATAGTCGAGAACTTCAACGACGTGCCCTTCTTCGCCGATTCCGTCCCGGCGGAAACGATCGCGAGCATGACCTGTATCACCGACGCATTGGTACGGGAGACCGGAGTGCCCATAGGTGTGAACGTCTTACGCAACGACGCCCTGGCCGCTCTCGCAATTGCGGCAGCTACAGGAGCACCCTTTATCAGGGTAAACATCCTCGCCGGTGTCATGTACACCGATCAAGGCCCGATCGTCGGCCGGGCAGCGGAGGTAATGCGAAAGCGCACCGAACTTGGGAGTCATGTGGAAGTGTGGGCCGATGTGCTGGTCAAACATGCGACTCCCCCTCCCGGCATGGATGCCAGACAGGCGACCGAAGACACTCTGGAACGCGGCCTCGCCGACGCACTCATCGTTTCGGGTTCGGGGACGGGCCACGCGCCCGACATGGAGCGGTTGAAGATGGTCCGGGAGGCGGCCGGGCCGGACACACGCATCGCCGTCGGCTCCGGGGCCGAACCCACCAACTTCGAAGATCTCGCAGCCTACGCCGACACAGTAATCGTCGGGTCTTTCACCAAGGTCGATGGCGACGCCTCTAATCCTCTCGACATGGCTCGCGTCGCCTCGGTAGTCGAGGCGGCCGCTGCTGCCGGCCTCTCATAACCGGCATTTGGAAGCTATTGCCAACTTGGGACGGCCGACCTATGGTTCCCGCCACTTCGTGTAGGCATACTTCACCGGTGGTGACGTTTTAAATGAGAGAAATTCCACACGACATATTGATCGAGGTCATGGAAGATGTGATCGAGGACCTGCACGGTCATGTCCACCGTGTCTCCGATCTTGCCGTAGACCTCGGCACCGGGCTGGGGCTCGTAGACGAGGACCTCGACTGCCTTGCTCTGGCC
>DATDCF010000269.1:0-2490 GCA_036524475.1 Acidimicrobiia bacterium
TTCCTGCTCGTCGACCTCATCGTCGTATTCGTCAGGTTCTTCGGAGTCGTCTTCGACCTCGGGCTCGGCGATCAAGTCGTTGGCCCAGCCACCGAAGGCAACTGAAAGTGAAAGTGCGGTCGCCGACCGGTATGCAACCGACCGGGGTGCGGCCCGGCCAAGACGCCGGGGAAGCAGGTCACCCAACAGGAAAACGACGAGCGCGACCACAATCCCTCGCCACAGTGCATCCTTGATCTCGAGACCGGTGCCCACCGCCACCACGCCAAAGCTTGCGCTGGCGACGAGGAGTGCCGAACCCACCACGCCTACGGCCGGTGCTATGACTTCGCGATCCTCGAGGAGATCCGCCACCTTGGCCGCTCCTGACACCCCCTCCGAGGCGTCTTTGAGGGCATCGGCCCGTGGCACTCTGGTGATTGCTGTGCCGGCAGCCCGCAACCACCCGGCCAATAGGAGCAGAAGGGCCGCGCTCGAGAAAAGCCACACCGTCATCGTCGTTCCACACCAATCTTGGCGAGGAGGTCGCGCTCGCGTCCCTCCATCATCTCGGCATCTTCATCATTCTGGTGGTCGTATCCGAGGAGATGGAGAAGTCCGTGCACCACCATCAAGGAGAGCTCGTCCTCGAAAGAGACTTCGAAACTCTCCGCCTGACCCCGAATATAAGTGGGGGCAATGATCACATCGCCCAGCAGCAAGGGAGGAGCATTCCAATCACGGTCGGGCACGACACGGGGTGTTAGGTCTTCAACCGGGAACGCCAATACATCAGTGGGACCTTCCCGATCGAGAAAACGCTTGTTGTATGCCACCATCTCGTCATCGCTGACCAGGAGCAACGTGGCCTCGGAATCATCCGGATAGCTCTCCTCGGCGAGCACCAACTCGGCGAGGCTCCGCACTCCAGCGAGATCTATGTCTTCGCCCTGCTCGTCCGCGACAAAAATGCTCATCGGACAGAGAGGGTCGTGGGTTTTCGACTTAAGTCGTCGTCCACTTCAGGAGCCTGGGAAGTTGGGGTATGCAATGCGCTGATGATAATGGCCCACCAGTGATTCCAGAAAGGCTTCTCTGATCTTGGTGATGTCAGACAGGGTGAGGGGGGACTCATTGAGTTGTCCGTCGTCGATTTTCTCGTCGACCACCCGGTCGACAACCTTCTCGATGGCAACCGGGGTCGGCTCCTCGGTCTGGAACACGGCGCGACATGCTGCTTCAAGACTGTCAGCGAGCATGACAATCGCCGATTCCGCCGTCTTCGGCTTGTGCCCGATGTGGCGATAATCGGCAGGATCGACGTCGCCATCCGTCTCAGACTTGGCTTTCTCGTAAAAGAAACGCATGACAGCGTCACCATGGTGACTGACGATCCCCGTGGCAACGTCTGTCGGGATCTTGTACTCCTTGGCGAGAGCAACCCCATCGGTCACATGGGCGCGAATGATCTGGGCCGACTCTTTCGGGGTGATCAAATCGTGCGGGTTGGTCATACCAAATTGGTTCTCGATGAAAAAGGTAGGGTTCTCGGTCTTCCCGAGGTCGTGGTAGTAGGCCATGGCCCGGGCAAGGAGGGCGTTGGCGTCGATGGATCGGGCCGCGGCATGAGCGAGGGTCCCCACCATCAGTGAGTGGTTGAAAGTACCGAACGCCTTCTCCTGGAGAAGTTGCAACGCCTCGTGGTTGCGATCAGTGAGATCGAGCAGGCTCAGGGTGGTGGTGATGTCGAACGCGGACTCAAAGAACTGCAGTGCGGCCAGCCCGACAAGGGATGCAACGATCGATACTCCAAACGCCCATGCCATCGAAAGCCCGACAACAGACCACACCTGATCGTTGGGACCAACTTGAAAGAACCAGGCAGTGGCGGCGGCCGCTACGGCGGCCGCTACGGACGAGAAGACCACTGCATTCCGGAACTTTCCGCGGCTGCTCACCGACGAGACAAATGGTATCGGAGCCATGGTGGCGAGCACTGCGTAAACGGTTACCCCGACATCGCGGGTCCCCACTGCCGTTATCACACCAACGGCGAGGGCCATCAATACGGCGATCCGGGAGTCGAAGAGAACGGCTGTGACAAAACCGAAGGCCACGGCCGGGAGGATGTACCAGGAGGTACTGGGTTGGGCGATAACCGTGCCCCGTACAGCAGCGGCTGCCAGCACAATCAGGATCCCGAGCAGGGCAACCATGCGGGGGCGTGACCAAAACTCAGGTCGGAATGTCGCCAGGTAGAGACCGAGAATACCGATCAAAACTGCGACGACAGCGAGGAGGCCACCTTCCTGTTTCGCCTCTGTCACCGCCGATTGGGTGGCCCTGATGGCGTCGATGCCGAGTTGGGTAAGGACAACACCCTCGGCAGCGATCGTTTGGCCCGCCGTGAAAGGCACCTCGACATTGGGGATGGCCGCGGCGGCTTCTGCTTGAAGGCGTTCTGTTTCCTCAGTGTCGATTCCTCGGTTGGGTAGGATCAACGTGGCAATC
>DATDCF010000270.1:0-6085 GCA_036524475.1 Acidimicrobiia bacterium
AGCTCGACTTGAAGATCTTTTTCGACACCGATCCCGATGTGCGTCTCGCCCGCCGTATCCAAAGAGATATCGAAGAACGGGGGAGGAGCCTGGATAGTGTCGTCGACCAGTACTTTTCGACCGTTCGGCCCATGCACCTCGAGTTTGTCGAGCCATCGAAGCGGTATGCCGATTTGATAATCCCCGAAGGTGCCAATCCGGCGGCCGTCGCCACCGTCGTCGAATTGATCCGTTCCAGGCTGAAGTAGACGTCATCGAACATATACTCGCTGATCATGTCTGATCGTCCCTCGGTTGCGGTGCTCGGTGTCGGAGCGATGGGTGGCGCCCTGGCTTCGGGGTTGATCCGCGCCGGCTGGGAGCCTGCAGAGGTTTCCCTTTGCGTCCGCCGCCTGGATCGGGTCGACATTCTGGCAAGCCAAACCGGTTGTATGACGACGCTCGATCCCAAAGAGGCGATACGGGGCCGCGAAGTCGTAGTCATTGCCGTTAAACCGCATGATGTCGAACTCCTGGTGGCCGAGATCGGCCACGCCCTCAGTCCCGAGCAGGTGGTGCTCTCGCTAGCGGCAGGCGTCACCACAGCCTCTTATGAAGGCTGGTTGGACCGGAATCCGATAATTCGTGCCATGCCCAACACGCCCGCGCTGGTTGGGGAAGGGGTCACCGGGGTTGCTCCAGGTTCGCGTGCTGGAGAAGAGGATTTGGATAGGGCTATGACTGTTCTCGGTGCTGTGGGGACCGTGAAAGCAATGGACGAGTCCCTCCTAGATGCGGTGACCGCAGTTTCCGGTACGGGTCCGGCATACATCTTTCTCCTCGCCGAGGCGCTGACGGATGCCGCAGTAAGGGAAGGGCTACCCAGGGACATTGCGGAGACGTTTGTCAATCAGACCGTCCAGGGTGCCGGCCGCCTTCTCACCGCGACCGATCTGACTCCCTCCGAACTGCGTGCGCAGGTCACCTCACCGGGCGGTACGACCGCAGCTGCAGTGCACGTGCTCGAGGAACGCGGGTTCAGGGCGCTCGTCGAGGACGCAGTCCAGGCGGCCGCAGTCAGGGCGCGAGAACTCGGCGGCGGTACTTGACCATCTTTACCAGGGCTGTAGTAGGTGCGACGGCGGCTCGTCCTGTGAAGTCACTCATCACCGAAACCAAACCGGGACTCGCACTAGCTAAGAAATTCGTGGCCGGTGACACACTGGACGAGGCCGTGGAAGTCGGCCGGGATTTGAACAAGCGGGGATTCCTCCTCTCCCTCGACCTCCTCGGTGAGGAAGTCCACGACAAGGTCTCCGCCGAGGCGGCCTTGCATGAATACATGGATTGCCTGGAGCGCATCGACGCCGCTGGCCTCGACGCCAATATCTCCGTCAAACTGACCCAGTTGGGTTTGAGCATCGATGAAGGCCTGGCCCGTCACGCGGTGGAGCAGCTGGCCAATCGGGCGGCCGCGGCGGGCACAACCGTGACCGTTGACATGGAAGATTCTCGTTTCACCGGCCAGACGGTTGATATATATGCCGACGTCCAGGCATCGATCGGACACCTTGGGATAGCCATTCAGGCGTACATGAAGCGCACCCCCGACGACCTCGAGAGACTGATTCCGCTGGGCGGACACATCCGATTGTGCAAGGGGGCATACGTTGAATCGAGCGAGGTGGCACTCGGTGTGAAAGCAGCGGTGGATGGGGCGTATCAGGAATACCTGAAGGTGTTGATGGCCGCCGAGGGAACGAAACCGGCGGTCGCCACCCACGATCCCCGTCTCATCGAAGCCGCACGATCGCTATCGCCGCAGAGAATCAGCTACTTCGAGTTTCAGATGCTGTACGGAGTCAGGTCCGATCTGCAGGAGTCTCTCGTCAGCGAGGGTTTCCCGGTACGGATCTATCTGCCTTTTGGCTCGCAGTGGTACCCATATCTAACCCGGCGAATGGGTGAGCGTCCGGCCAATATGTGGTTCTTCGCCAGAGCGCTGTTTAGTTCTTCCCCATGAGGCGGAGCCGATAGGGGGAGGTGGGCATTCCGGGCAGGAATGGCCGGAGGGGGAGCGGGAAGATCATGCTTATCGCTTGCAGGGGTGGGGTGTGGCGACACGGCTTAGGTGTGGATTTGGACCAGCTGAGTGGTCCAAATCCACCGGTAGGACGAAACTCATGCAGCCTTGTCGTAATCGAAGCTTTCGCCCGTGGGAGGTACGGTTAGCTTCGATCCGAGGGCGATGAGTCCGTTTCCGAGTGCCCCTCGCAAGGAGGTGCCCCGGTGCATGGCGTGCGCCTTTACGGCGTTTGCCATACGTCTGTGATTGGCCGACGTCTGGAGTAGTTCCATCCGGTAGTTGGCCTCGTCGTTGTACATAAATGCGTTCACTTTCGTTCTCCAGGGTCAGGCGAGTGCGGTTTCGGGGACAGGCCGCATGTAGCTCTCCAAGAATGCGGAGGCATCCTCGAAGGCTTGCGGCCTAAGTCCGTAACACTTCGCCTCTTTACCTTCATTGTTGGGCCTGATCTGAATTCGAATCAGACCGGCAGCTCTCAAAATCGTTATGTGGTGATGGACTGTCGACTTCGAGATATCGAGCATCGTGGTCAGTTCGTCGAGCGAGGTGTCCCCCTCAGACAAACGGCGGAGGATGCGTAGCCGCTTCTCATCACTCATGGCCTTGTAAAACCTCACCATCCAGGCTGGCGGTGCTTCCGGATTGTTTATCAGGAAGTCATCAGCGAGCGCATAGAAGACCAAGAGCATCTCGCGATGTCTGTCGATGAGAGAGAGTGGCCGCAGGACGACTGAGGGGATGAGTACCACCCGGGTGACTCCGAGTGGGATCTCGTAGTCCAATCCGTTGGTCACCTGCTCGATCACATCCTTGGCAATGTCACGGGTCGCCATCGCCCGGCGAGCCGTGGCTGCTCGGGAAATCGCTGATCCGAATTCTTCGTGGTGTCGGGAAAACACTTCGTCGTTGAATCGGGACAGTGCACCAACCAAACGGTCTCTGTACTCGTCCGGCTCCATGGTGAATAACTCGACGAACTCGTCGCGCTCGGCGGGTTCCTTGCCGTCACCGAGCACGGTGAGCAGGGCGCCGGAATCACCCGAGGCGGCTTCCTCGACCAGGGAGGCCGACGGGGCGTCCGAAAGGTTGTAGTCGGCGGCCTGCTGGCCGATGTATCCGAGAATCCAACGCCGGAGTCGGTCCGGATTCAGCTGCTTCATCCATGACAGGACACTTTGAGGGTCGTGGGGGTGGGGGGCGATGGCGATAAGGCCGAGCACACTCAGCCAGATGCTGCAATACGGCCCACCGAGGAGTCGGAGTTCGGCGTCGAGGTCATCGGGGGTGGAGGAGACGATGTCAGCGATCCAGTCGGCTCCGACATCGAGATTCTCCCCGTTGTGCTTGCTGGAAAAGGCGCTCCAAATGGTGAGGACCACTTCGTAACTGCTGGCCCCATCGATCTCAATCGGTATGCGGCGCGCCGAATTCGTGAGCTCCCGGATCTTTTGTTGGGGTTTTACTAATTCAACCATTTTGAAATCTCATGTTCCATTCGAAACTTATCGAACGTCACTGTATTCTATATTTCTTCCCATGTCAAGAGTAATTCGACAATTGTCGAATGTAGCTCGACCTGACCGATACGGGTCGAATTTAGGCTGGCCGGTGGCGGGATGGAGACGGGCGTGACGTCGTCGGGTAATAGGCGTTACGCGTAATACACTCCGTCGCAATGACCGATACAGCCGTGAAAGAGGAGACCCGGGACGCGACCACCCGTCGCAGTCTGGTACCGGCGATCATCGAGACTCTGGGGATCGTATTCGCGGTCGGAACAATTGCTTTGGGCGTTTTAGGCACGATCCCGGAGGAGCCCAACTTCGAGATAGGACGTGAGGTATTTGGAAACATACCCACGTTCGTGGTCGTTCTCTTCTACTTCACGGTGGCTGGATTCATCTGGCTGATGGTCCATCTCCTGGCGGTTCGATCCGCCTCCTGGCTCCAGGGGGGCTCCGATCCGCGATGGGGACAGTGGCGCCAGCGGATCCGCCGGCTGAGCCAGGGCTTGCGGATGAAGACTCTGATGAGGGATCCACGATCCGGAGTCATGCATGCGATGATCTATTACGGGTTCGTAGTCCTGTTCCTGGGCACGGTGACGCTCGAGATCGATCACATTCTTCCGGGGAATCTCAAGTTTCTCCATGGATGGTTCTATCAGGGCTACTCGGCTGTGCTGGATCTGGCGTCTCTCGCGTACCTGGGCGGTATCGGATTCGCCGTCGTACTGCGTTACGGGGTCCGACCCTGGCGGACACGCTCGAAGACCAAGCCAGAAGACATGTTGATCCTGATAACCCTGGCCATGATCGGCATTACCGGCCTGCTGACGGAGGCGGCGCGCATCTCGCTCGTCGGCCGCCCGGCCTTCGAAGTCTGGTCCTTTGTCGGATACCCGTTGTCGGCCTTGCTGCCGGAGTCCGCCGCCGGAGAGATTCACCTCGCCATGTGGATCACCCATGTCGGGTCGTTTCTGTTGTTCCTGGTAGTCCTGCCGGTGACCAAGCTGCGGCACATGTTCACTTCGCCGGTGAACCTGTTCCTGAGCGAGCACGATCGACCCAAAGGGGCGATGCGGCCGATGCCAAACCTCCTCGAGGCCGAGGACATCGAGAGCATCGGCGCCGCGCTCGCCAGCGACCTCACCTGGAAGCAGATTTTTGATACAGACGCGTGCACGGTTTGTGGCCGTTGCACCTCGGTGTGCCCGGCAAATATCACCGGGAAGCCGCTCGACCCCCGGGAGATGGTCCTCAAGAGCGGGGAGGTCGCCGCGGCCAACAGCGGTGTCGCTCCACCAGTCGGGTCCCTGGCGGTGTTGGCGGCGGATGCAGGCCTCTTTGATCGGATCACCGCCGAGGAGGTGTTTGCCTGCACCACCTGTCGGGCTTGCGATGAGATCTGCCCGGTTGATATCGAAATCGTCGACCGCATTCTCGATATGCGGCGTCATCTCACCTTGATGGAGTCCGACTTCCCGGCCGAGCTCGGTAAGGCCTTCGTGGCGATGGAGAACCAATCCAACCCCTGGGGACTCAGCCAGCAGGCGCGGGGCGATTGGACATCCGAACTCGACTTCGAAGTCCCAGTGTTCGGTGAGAACGGAAAGGAGTCTGCCGAATATTTGTGGTTCGTTGGCTGCGCCGGGTCGTTTGACGATCGGAACACCGCGGTCTCGGTCGCATTGGCGAGGCTGCTCCATACCGCGGGAATCGATTTCGCAATCCTGGCGAGGCGCGAGCTCTGCAATGGCGACCCGGCCCGTCGCTCGGGGAATGAATTCGTCTTTCAACAACTGGCGATTCAGAACATAGAGACCTTCGGAGACCTCGGTGTTAAGAAGGTGATCACCCAATGCGCTCATTGTTTCAATACGATCGCCAACGAGTATCCGCAATTCGGCGGCGATTACGAGGTCGTGCATCACAGCCAACTTCTCGTCGAGTTGATGGCGCAGGGACGACTACCCGAACCGATGAAAGCGGATGGCGAGCGGAAAAAGATCGCGTATCACGACCCTTGCTATCTGGGCCGCCACAATGACGTCTACGTCGCCCCCAGAAAGGTTCTCGCCGCCGCAGGGGGAATCGACGTGGTGGAAATGCCCCGACACGGAACGAGGGCACTTTGCTGTGGAGCCGGCGGTGCCCGATTCTGGATGGAGGAGCAGACCGGCAAAAAGGTCAACATCGAGAGAGCCGAAGAAGCCCTGGCAACGGGGGCCGACGAGATTGCGATTGCATGTCCGTTCTGCTTCGTCATGCTCGATGACGGGATCAAGGAGCTCAACCGGGGTGACATCCCCGTTCGCGACATCGCCATGATTCTCGCAGATGGGCTGATCCCGCACGGTGACAGCGATGGTTAAACACAAGATGCTGATCGCGCTCGTCGTTATGGCTGCGGTAGTCGCCGGATGCAACGACGCCGAACCCTCGGTCGCCACATCAATTGTGGCCACCACGACCACAACCACGCCACCTGTAGACGGAGTTGCAGCGACCGCGGACTTTG
>DATDCF010000271.1:0-13233 GCA_036524475.1 Acidimicrobiia bacterium
CCCGGTGGGGAGATGAGGGCGATATCCGTCCATCGCCCCGTAGTCGGCGTTCCTGATCGCCTGAGGCGCGAACCGGGCGCCGGGACGATACGAAGTTCCCCAATCAAACGGGGCTCCCAGTATCACAACGTCGCCGTCACCGAGATTGTCGGGAGTGACAGAAGGGACTCCGAGGAAAGAATTACGTGACGCAAACGAGATGTACTCGGCTGACGCAAAAGGAATCTCATTCTTCCGCTCTTCATATGGGGTGAACATCAGGCGGTACGCTAACTGACCCCGAAGATTTGGCACGCCATGACCCCGGAACGGGTGCAAAAAACCTACCTCACCCTGTTGCTGTTCCAAACGCTCGCGGCTTCGATGATCTGGGGCATCAACACCTTGTTTCTCCTCGACGCCGGGCTCTCATTGACCGAAGCATTTGTGGCCAACGCCGCATTTACCGCGGGGATGGTGCTCTTCGAGGTACCCACTGGTGTCGTGGCCGATGCCGCGGGCAGGCGCGTGTCCTTCATCCTCGGGGCGGCAACTCTGCTCGTGACCACCCTCGCCTACCTGGGTCTGTGGCAGGTTCAAGCTGGGATCTGGTGGTGGATTCTGGTGTCGGCGCTGATCGGTCTCGGATTCACTTTCTTCTCTGGTGCCACTGAGGCATGGCTGGTCGATGCCCTCAACGCCACGGGTTATGAGGGTGCTGTCGAGACCGTCTTCGGTAAGGGGCAGACCGTCTCCGGTGCCGCCGTGCTGGTGGGGACCATCGCCGGAGGATTCCTGGGCACGATCAGCCTGGGGATCCCATATGCCGTCAGGTCGTTCCTGCTTTTGATCGTCATCGGTTTTGCTTTCAGATCGATGCATGACATCGGGTATGAGCCCCATCGTGAGGGGACGGTCAAGGAACAGGTCAACCGGATCCTCAAGGCATCGATTCAACACGGTTTTCGCAATCCTCCGATGAGGATGTTCCTCCTCGCTGCCCCGTTTGCGGCCGGAGTGGGCATCTGGGTGTTTTACGCGTTCCAGCCGTACTTGCTCGAGCTGTTCGGCGATCCCGATGCCACCTACCTGGCTGGCATCGCCGCAGCCACGTTTGCCATTGCACAGATGGTAGGTGGAGCCTCGGTGGGATTGGTCCGGCGCCAATTTAAGAGCCGGACAGCAGTTCTGATCGGGTCGATCACCATCGCCTCGGTGTTGCTGATCGGAGTCGGACTCGCCGAGATGCTCGCAATTCCTGTCGGCTTCTGGGTGGCGATCCTCTTCCTCGCCGGGACCGCTCTCCTCTGGGCAGTGTCCGGTCCCCTCCAGCAGGCGTATATGAACGAGGTGATCCCGTCACAGCAACGGGCGACCGTGTTGTCGTTCGCCTCACTTACCGGGTCGGCCGGTGGGGTTGTCGCTCAACCGCTCCTCGGTCGCGTCGCCGATGTTTGGTCCTTGGGAATTGGATACATCGTCGCCGGGGCCCTATACGTCCTCCAGCTTCCGTTCATACTCAAGGTCCGCGGGATGGGCCTCCCGGCAGATCGGATAAGAGCAAATGAGGAGGTGGAGGTCGACGGCCTCTTACCGGGGGAAGGTACCCCATAGCCGATGATTTTCTGTCAATATGACGCCCGATGAGTGACACAGAGTCGACAGGCGCGGAGGCGACATCGGCGTCGAGGATGGGTTCGGCGATCATACGGGGGATCCTCATCGGGCTTCCCATAGCCTTGATCGGTCTAACGGCCGTCATCTACTTCATCACCGACAACACTCTGGCCGTTTCGGCGGCTACAGCGGCACTGCCCGGTGTGCTCCTCGGCACGTTCGGCGGTGGATTTGCCGGGATGGCGTCCACCATGGACGAATGAAAACGGGCTAGATCTCCTCGCGAAGGCTGAACACCACTGTTTGAAGATCGGTGAACTCGTCGATCCGCTGGCGTCCCCAACCCGTGTCGGTCCCCGACGCACCACCGAACGGCTGGAAGGTCTCCCAGAAGTCGGTCGAGTCGTTGACGATCACGGTGCCGGACCGGATTCGGTCGGCGTACCAGAACGCTTTCGTCAGGTCATTCGTAAAGACAGCAGCCTGCAGGCCAAGGTGGGTGCGATTGGCGACCGCAATGGCGTCGGCGTCGTCGCTCGCCGAGAGAATCGGGAGAACCGGCCCGAATGACTCTTCCTGGGACACATCGGCACCCTCAGGGACCCTGTCGATCACGGTGAACTCGTAGTAGAGATCGGTCGGGTGTCCTCCGGCGCGCTTGCCACCCACCAGCACCTCCGCACCGCGTTCGCGGGCATCGGCGATGTGGCGGTCCATCTTGTCGGCGGTTGGGGAGTTGTTCAACGGGCCCATGTTGGTGGTCTCGTCAAAGGGGTCGCCGAGTCGCACATCTTGTGCAGCTTTCAGAGTCGCCTCGACGAATTCGTCGTGTACTTCGTCGACGACAATGACCCGTTCGGTCGCACAGCAAACCTGGCCTGCGTTGTAATAAGCGCCGTAGACCGCCGCTTCGGCGGCCTTGGAGACGTCGGCGTCTGCGGTAACGATGGTTGGCCCGTTTCCTGACATCTCCATGATCGACCGCTTCAGCCCCATCTGAGAGACAATCCTGCGACCCGTCGCCGTCGAACCGGTGAACCCGATTGCATCTATCCCGTCGTGAGTAACCATCATCTCGCCGACCTCTCCCGCACCTGGGATGATCGAGATCGCACCCTTGGGCACGCCGGCTTCTTCGAAGACTTTTGCCATCTCCAGGATCGCCCACGACGTGAACTCGGGTGGCTTCACAATGATTGCGTTTCCGGTGGCCAATCCGGGGCCGACATACTCCATCGGGATCATCACCGGGAAGTTCCAGGGTGTTATTGCGGCCCAAACACCCACAGGGCGACGGGTGGTGAACATCCGTCGGTGTCTTTCCGTCGTGGGTATCAACTCACCGGTGAGCCGTTTCACATCCTCGGCGGCGATTTGGAAGTAGTCACCGGACTCGGCGATGTCATCGACGGCCTCGGCCGCATAGGGCTTGCCCTGCTCCAGAGTGAGGATGCGGGCCACTTCGTCAACCTTGCCCTGCCAGAGGTCGTAGATCCGGAGGCATAGCTCCGCTCGTTCGAATGCGGTCCAATGACGCATGTCGTCTGTGGCCTCATTGGCCGCTTTGACCGCCCGATCGATATCGGCCTGGGAGGCTTTGGGGACGTTGTAGATGTGCTCCCCGGTCACCGGGGAACGCACTTCATAGTGGTCGTCGCCGGTGCCATCGCTCCACTCGCCGGCGAGAAAAAGTTTCAGATCTTTTGCCATGAATCAAATCTAGTGCTGCCAGGCGCGACATTGTCTCGACAGACCTTTCAAGGGGGTATCCTGCCCGAACCTGTCACAGTGAACCGTCCATACCCCCCGAAGATCCTGGAGGTTGCGGTGGGACGGGCAGTTCGAGAGGAGTGAGAAAATGAGTCTCCAGGGAAAACACACCCAAGAGTGGTTCAAACGAGCCCAGGCGAGTTTGGTCAACGGGGTCTCGAGCCAGTTCCGCTATTGGAGCGATGAAGACACCATCGTCATTGAGCGCGGGCAGGACGGATACCTGTTCGACATGGATGGGAAACGCTACATCGACTTCCAACTCGGGTTCGGCCCCATAATCCTTGGCCACGGGGATGATGATGTCTCGGCAGCAGTAGCTGAGGCCGCCCGGGAGGCGACCAGCTTCGCAATGACCCAACGCCGAGAGATCGAAGCCGCCGAAAAGGTCCTCGAGGCGTTGAAGTGGCCAGATCGGATGCGATTCACCAACACCGGCACCGAGGCGACGATGCACGCGATCAGATTGGCCAGAGGCGTCACCGGGCGCGACATCGTGGTCAAATTCGAGGGGCAGTACCACGGAGTCCATGACTACGTGATGTTCTCCACAGCGAGCGCTGCCTATTCATCATTGGGATCACGCTCCCACCCCATCCCCGTCGAATCGAGCACTGGTATTCCCGATTCGATCCGGACATATATCCGGACTCTCCCTTACAACGACCTCGGTCTCGTGTCTGACCTCTTCGAGAGGGAAGGAGACCGCATCGCGGCGATTATTGTGGAGCCGATGTTGGGCAATATGTTTGGGGTCACCCCCGATGCTGGTTTTCTCGAAGGTCTGCGCAAGCTGGCCGACCAATATGGTTCGGCTCTTATTTTCGATGAGGTGAAGACCGGTTTTCGGATTGCCACCGGCGGCGCATACGAATACTTCGGAGTTGCCCCCGACATCGGGACTTACGCCAAAGCAATCGGGAATGGCTACCCCGTAGCTGCCATCGCCGCCACAGAACAGTTCGTGGAAGGGTGGCGCCAGGGAAGGGTATCCCAGGCGGGCACGTATTCGGGCAACGGGATCGCCTCTGCGGCCGCTAAGGCAACCGTGACCAAGCTCATGACCGGCGAGCCGTTGGCGGCTGTGGAGAAAACCGGTAGGGCTCTGATGGAAGGGTTGGAGAAGATCCTCGCCGACAAGGGAGTCGAGAGCCGGATCACCGGAGTCCCTTCGATGTTTTCCATATTCATCGGGGAAGGTGAGATGAATGAGTTCCGGGACGCTTCACGCCACGATGAGGAACTCTATGAGAAGATCCTCATGTCGATGATCAAAAAGGGTGTGATGCCCTGCCCCGACGCCAAGGAACCATGGTTTGTCTGCGCGGCTCACACCGATGAGGATGTTGCGACCTCGTTGCAGGCTTTCGAAGAGTCGCTGGTCGACTGTTTGAAGTAGTGACGATTCGAGTCGTAGTTTCCGGTGCCGGTGGAAATCTGGCCAATCCGATAATCCGTGCCGTCGATTCAGTCGACGACCTAACGGTGGGATGCCTGTTCAACCCCAATCGCGCCGGAATGGAAATCGAGGGCCATGTCGTGGTCGGTTCCTTTGAGGAAGTAGACGGTGATGTGGTCGTCGAAACAGCCCACCCTGATCATGTCTTCGACAATCTCGCCGCCTGGAAAGCTACCGGGATGGCTGCGGTCGTGGGCACGTCTGGATTTACCGAGGACCGTATCCGACAGTTGGGTGAGTTATGGGGCACAGACGGTCCTGCCTGTCTCGTCGTTCCCAACTTTTCGGTTGGTGCAGTCTTGATGATGGAGTTCGCTCGCACGGCCGCCCGTTATTTCGAAGCCGTCGAGATCATCGAGCGCCACCACTCCACCAAGCCGGACGCACCGTCGGGGACTGCGCTGGCCACCGCAGCCGCGATTTCGGCCGGTGGCGGGTCGTCGTCGGACCAGAGTTCCGAGATGGTGCCAGGGGTCCGCGGTGGCGACGTCGGCGGTGTTCGCGTCCACTCACTCCGCCTTCCGGGCCTGATTTCACAACAAGAAGTGGTTCTGTCCAACCCAGGTGAACTCCTCTCGGTAGAGCATATGTCGACGTCCTACGACTCGTTTGCTTCAGGCGCATTGCTGGCGATCCGCCGGGTCGGGGAACTGGGACCGGGTGTCCACCTGGGCCTGGCATCCCTGCTCGAATAGAGTCAAATCGTGGCACAGATGCACGGTGGGCAAATTATCGCCCGGGCTCTCAAGGCAGAAGGGGTTGATGCCATTTTCACCCTCACCGGAGGCCACATCATTCCCATCCTCGATGGCTGCATCCAAGAAGGTATTCGGGTAGTCGACGTTCGTCACGAGCAAACTGCTGCCCACGCCGCCGAGGCATACACCCGCTTGACCGGCAAGCTAGGGGTGGCAGCCGTGACGGCCGGGCCGGGCGTGACGGACACTGTCACCGGGGTGGCGACGGCGTTCTACGGGAATACTCCGATGCTGGTCATCGGGGGACGACACATGATCCGGCAGGAGCTCAAGGGTGGCCTTCAGGAGATGGATCACACCAGGATGTTCCACTCGATTACCCGCTGGGCGGCAACGGCCTGGCAGGTGGATCGTCTTGCCGAGTACGTTGCCACCGCAGCCCGGAATGCGTTCGCCGGGAGAGGGGGGCCGGTTTTCCTCGATATCCCGATGGATGTCCAGTTCGACATGGTCGAAGAAACCGCGGCCAGATTCCCCAAGGACTACCGAGCAAACACCTCAAATGGGGCGGATCAGTACACACTGGATCTGATCGTCGCGGAGCTCGCCGGCTCCGAGAAAGTGTTGATTTTCGCCGGTGCCGGTTCCCGACCGGGTGAAGCCAACCGTCTCCGCGACCTTGCCGAGATCCTGAAAGCGCCGACCTTCGTCAACAGCCGCGCCCGTGGCTCTTTGCCCTACGGTCATGAATTTCTCGGCAACCACGCACGTTCTAAAGCGATGTCCGGCGCCCAGGTGGTTCTGGCACTCGGTGTCGATTGGGACTTCCGCACCTCCTACGGCGAGACGATTTCCCGCGAGGCGACCGTTATCCACGTCGATGCCGACGCAGGCAAAGTGGGCTGGAACGTTCCGGCCCATATCGGTTTGGTCGCAGACCCGATGACGGTGGTCTCGCAGTTGGTCGATCGTGCCGATGACCTCTCTCGTTCCGATGTGCCGGTGTGGACCAAGGAGATCATGGACCTCGAGGAGGAGAGGTCCGAGGCAGCCATGACGGAGTCGATGGATGACTCTTCTCCGATCATGCCACAGAGATTTGCGCGAGAAGTAGCAGAGTTTTTCGGTACCGATTCGATCGTTGCCGTCGACGGTGGAGACATAGTTTCGACGACGGCCCGCTGGCTTCGAGTCTCAAATCCGGGCCATGTCCTCGATCCCGGGCCGTTCGGCACATTGGGTACGGGAGCGCCGTATGCCATCGCTGCCGCTGTCGCCCATCCCGACAAGCTCGTCGGAGTGGTGTTCGGCGATGGGGGGTTTGGATTCAACGGTATGGAATACGACACGATGGTCCGTCATGGATTCCCGATCGTCGGAATCATTGGCAACGACGGAGTTTGGTCCAATATCAAGACGTTCCACCGGATGGCCTATCCCGATCGTCTCGTCGCCACCGACCTGGGAGTTCGTCCCTACCACAAGATGGTGGAAGGCCTCGGCGGCTACGGGGAATTCGTCGATGATCCCGGTGAAATTCGACCGGCCCTCGAGCGCGCCCGGGAATCGTGCCTTCCCTCGTTGATCAACGTCCACATCGCCGAGACGATGCGGATGTCGTCCAACTACTCCCAGTAACCCGCGTTCCGACGGAACAGCGTGCCATATGTGGCACGTAGTCGGGGAAGAAGAGAGATCTAGAGCCAGATGATGGCCACCGCTCCGATCGCGAAGCAGTAGTAGGCGAACGGGGCCAGACCGACGTTGCGCAGTGCCGACAACAGGAGCGCGATAGCGGCATAACCGGAAATGGCGGCCACTGCCATCCCGACCAGAAGTTGTGCAGGCTCCACATTCGACTCCGAAATCTCAAACAATTGGCTGAGGCCACCTCCCGCGATGGCCGGTATCCCGAGCAGGAAGGAAAACCGTGCTGCCTCGGTCGGTTCGAACCTGCGGCCGTTCCCGGCCGAGATAGTTGTCCCCGATCTCGAGATCCCTGGGACGAGGGCAAACATCTGCGCAATCCCGATGACGACGGCATCAGGTATCCGACCTGAGATCAATATCCGCGATCCGGTGGCGAGTCGCTGCCCGATCAACAAGATGATGCCCGTGACGACCAGGGCCCAGCCCACCCTGGAGACGTCGTCCTGAAACTGATCCAGGGAGTCGGCGAACGGAAACCCGAGCGCGGCGGGAATGGTGCCGATCCCCACCAGCAGGGCGATTTTTCGGCCTTCGAGATTGGTGCGGAGTCGTAGCACCTTGGCGATGTCTGCCCGGAAATAGACCAGAACTGCCACCAGAGTCCCGAGGTGGAGAACGGCAGTCACCGCCAGGTCGGGTTGGGCTACCTCAAAACCAAGTTCGGAGAGAAGGGCGGGGACCACTACGAGGTGGCCTGACGAAGACACCGGAAGGAATTCGGTCAAGCCCTGGATGAGACCCCAGATGATGGCATCTAGCACAAGGGCACGGTAGCGGTAGTCGCCGGCGTTATCGGATCAACGAAATTTGCCTACGACGTCTACGGGGACACGGTCAACATGACGAGTCGGATGGAGAGCACCGGAGTAATCAACCAAATCCAGGGGGCGGGTGAGAGAGAGGCTCGCCGCCGGATATCGATTTCAACCCAGGGGCAGGATCGCAGTCAAGGGAAAAGGCGACATAGAGACGTTCCTGTTCATGGGGAGAGCCTGACCTCGCGGATTGTCAATCATCCCGACGCCACAAGGATTACCACCCGACCGTTTGCTGCCCCGGCCGCCACTTCCACGGCATACTCCGAGGGGATTGCCACGGCGCCCGACCCGTCGCCGAGTGGGTCGTCTTCGGCGACCGCATCGACGATGCCGGGGACAACCAGACCGGTGTCGAGCAAGACGAGTTGGACTTCATCGCCAATCCGGGCGCCGTTGGGGATGTCGAACGCCAGGGCCCACCAACCATCGACCGACCGTGGAAGCGGGGTGGATTCACCTACACCGCTAACTGTTAGAGGCTCACCAGGTGCAAACGCCCGGTTGGCATATCCGATCGGGTCGACCGGCTCGAGTAACCCGGTGGGCACCGATCGCAATTCTGTGTTCTGTTCATCGATGGCGTCGCCGACATTGATCGGGGTGACGGCGAAGGGATGCTGGGTGGTGGTGCCACTACCGAATTCGACCCAGAGGGCGCCGGCGGCGATGAGAGCGCACAAGGCCCAGCGAATCCATGGCGGACGGGATAGCCAGATCATTCCCCCAAGCTATTGGCGCATTGTGAGCCGGGCTAGAGGGTTGTCGGGCCGTCCCGGATCAATCCTTCGGCGAGTCCTTGGACGACGAACTCTTGGCGCCCGACTCAGAAGAGGCCGATTTGGGGGTCGCTGAGACCGCCTTCTCCTTCTCCTTTGGCTTCTTCGGCTTCTCGCCGCCGCTATCGGCGTCGGAAGATGCAGTCGCACCGTTCTTTGAATCCTTGGCATACCAACCGGAGCCTTTGAAGACAACGCCGCGGGAGTGGAAGACCTTTTGCAAATCCCCACCGCATACGGCGTGCTTCTTCAACGGCTTGGCGCTGAATGATTGGAACACTTCGATGTTCTGTCCGCAGGTTTTGCAGGTGTATTCGTAGGTAGGCATATGAGTGGTGGCTGACTGAAGGGAATCGGACCGCGGCACCATGGTAACGGTGATCTCAGATCAAATACCAGATGGCGACTACGTATGATTCAACCTGATGTCAATCTTCATTGCCGTTGTGGCCGCGTATCTCATCGGCAGCATCAATTTCGCCGTCCTCGTTGGGAAGATGAACGGGGTCAATATCGACGAGGCGGGAAGTGGCAACCCCGGGGCGTCCAATGTGCTTCGAACGATGGGCAAGGGCCCGGCTGCTGTCGTCTATGTTGCCGACACCGTCAAAGGCATCATCGGCGCGGCCATGGGAATGGTGGCCGCAGGCTCCACCGACCCACAAATCCATTGGGCGTTCCTTTGTGGCCTGGCCGCCGTGGTCGGGCACTGTTATCCCATATTCCACAAGTTCCGTGGTGGGAAAGGCGTCGCAACCGCGGGCGGTGTCTTTATCTTCACGCTGCCGTGGGTGGCCCTCATCCTTACAGTCGTTTGGGTCGTTTCCGTGAGGTTGACCAAGACCGCCTCCTTGGGATCACTCCTCGTCATGATCCTGACCATCCCCCTAGCCTTGTGGCAAGGAGTGGAAGGAATGTCCCTGGTCTGGATCGGGCTGATGCTGTTGCTGGTCCTCTGGCGTCATCGGGGAAACATCTCCCGAATGGTTAGAGGAAACGAGCAGAAGGTCACCACGTGAGTATCGACGTCGCAGTTATTCCCGCCGCGGGCAGAGGAACCAGGATGCGTCCCGCCACCCGGGTCGTTCCCAAGGCCTTGCTAACGGTGGTGGACCGGCCCGCCATTCAATATTCGGTGGAGGAGGCTGCTCGGGCAGGTGCAAGCGAAGCAATAATCGTGGTCGACCTCGATACCGGTCACCTCATTTCCCAGCACTTCACCAACGAGGGTGCCCTCCCCGGCTTGGAGGACATCAGAGTGCGTCTCGCGGTCCAGGAGGAGCCTTTGGGCCTGGGCCATGCCGTTTGGGAGGCGAGAGAGATGGTGGGGGACCGGCCCTTCTTCTGCATTCTCTCCGACAACATCGTCCAACCCGGCCACGACATGCTGCTCGACCTCGGATCGGGTTCGACTGACGGGACGGTGTCGGTGATGTGTTTACGCGAACTGGGCGACGAATATCTCGATAAATACGGGTTCGTAGTCCCTGCCTCCGACGTCGTCGATCGCTACCTCGACCTGAAAGGTGCCATCGAGAAACCGGGACTTGCCAACGCGCCATCCCGTCTCGGGCTGATCGGCCGCTATCTCTTCACACCCGAGGTCTTTCCGATCCTTGAAACCACACGTCCCGGGGCATTGGGCGAGATCCAGCTAACCGACGCCATTGACACCCTGGGCCGGGAGGTAGGGATGCGGGGGTACATCTCAGACTCTGACCTCCTCGATGTGGGGACCCCACCCGGGCTGCTCCAGGCTTCGGTAGAACTCGGTCTTCAACAGTTTGGCCGGCCGTTTGCCGACTTCATGACGGGTTTGATAGGCGAGTGAGGCTGCTGGAGGATGCGCAGGCGGAGATTCTCGGCTCGATCCGGCGTCTCGGTGCGGACACAGTGGAACTGGAAGATGCCCTCGGTCGGGTCGTCTCTGAAGACATAGCTGCGCGTGAGGCGATACCCCCGTTCCAAAATTCGGCGATGGATGGCTACGCGGTGAGGGCTGCCGACGTGGCGGCGGTCGGTGCGTTGTTGAACGTGATCGGAGAGATCGCCGCTGGCCGCATCGCCGACAAAGAAGTGACCTCCGGAACTGCGATGAAGATCATGACCGGTGCGCCGATGCCTGCCGGTGCCGACACAGTCGTGAAGGTCGAAGACGCCGAACGGGTCAATGACGTCGTCAAAATTTCGATTGCAGCCGAGCGGGGCACATCAGTCCGACTCGCCGGTAGCGACATCCCGGCAGGTGCCACGGTTCTCAGGAAGGGAACTCGAATACTCAATACCCATCTCGGGGTTCTGGCTTCGATTGGTGCCGTCCGGCCTCCGGTATCACGACGGCCCCGGGTCGCTCTCTTTTCTACCGGAGATGAATTGACGTCGTCCGGTGCCGCCGTCCTCAGGCCCGGTCAGATCAGGGACTCAAATCGGGTCCTGTTGAAGTCGATGCTCGAGGAGGTCTCCGTCATCCTCGACCAGGGGATTCTAAAAGACGATCCGGTTCAGCTCCATGCGGGCTTCGCCAGGGCGGCCGCCGGTTCAGACGTGATCGTCACTTCGGGAGGGGTGTCGATGGGTGACCACGACTTCGTTCGAAAGATCCTGGGCGACATGGGAGAGATCGACTTTTGGAAGGTTGCCATCAAACCGGCCAAGCCGTTCGCATTCGGAACTCTGGGCGGAATCCCGTTCTTCGGTCTGCCCGGGAATCCGGTATCGGCGGCGATTGCTTACGAGCAACTGGTGCGACCTGCCTTGTTGGCGATGCAAGGCGCAACGAAGGTCTTCCGACCACGAATTCGCGCCGCTGCCGGCAGCAAGATCGTCAGCGATCCCGACCGTCTCGAATTCGTTCGCGTGTCGCTCTCGGTGGATGATCGCGGGCGGACTGTCGCCGCTCCGTCCGGGGGCCAGGGGTCTCACATGCTCAATGCGCTGGCCAACGCCGACGCCTTTGGCTTGGTGCCTGTCGGCACCAGCGAAGTCAAGGCCGGCCAGGGCTTTGACGTGGAGTTGTTCCGTAACCCCGAGACCAGGAGTTGGATCGATGTCTGACCAATTAGGGCCGTTCACCCATCTCAACGAGGCTGGTGAAGTCCACATGATCGACGTTTCCGATAAGGAGATAACCTCCCGCATGGCTGTAGCCGAGGTCGAGGTCGTGATGAGCCAATCGTTGGCCGACCGATTCTTTGCGGGGGATCTGCCCAAAGGTGATGCTGCAGCCGTTGCCCGCGTAGCCGGGATTTCCGCCGCCAAAAAGACCTCGGAGCTGATCCCTCTGTGTCACCCCTTGCCACTGAGCGGGGTGGAGGTTAGCTTGGAGCGAACTGGGCATGGGATCAGAGTGCTTGCTAAAGTACGCACCGACGGACGCACCGGTGTCGAGATGGAGGCTTTGACCGCCGCATCGATTGCCGCCTTGACCATCTATGACATGGTCAAGGGTTTGGAGAGGGAAGTGGAGATCACCAATCTTCGATTGCTCGAGAAATCCGGAGGCCGCTCCGGCCATTGGAAGCGTTCGGATATCGTTGGAGACTAGAGACGTTTTGGCTACTGTTCCGTGTGGACGGAGTGAATAAGGAAATATGGACACCCCACTCATAGTCGGCTTGCTGGTAATAGCCGCGGTTTGGAGCATCTACTTGCTGCCATCGGTCTTTGGCGACCGCCAGGAAGCTTCGCTTCACTCGGCCGACGAGTTTGAAAAGTTCTCCCACCTGATGGCCGACGTGCAAAAGCGTCCCCGCAGTTCGATTGTTCCCGAGTCCCGCAATGTCGTCCGCCATCGTCGCCGGATCGTGCTCGGAGTGCTGGTTGGCGCTGCCCTCATCACCGCCGGCGTCGCCTACATGCAGATGTCAGTGGGTTGGCTGCTTGTCCACCTGACCATCGACGGCCTGCTTTTCCTTTATATCGCGGCACTTGCTCAGGTCAAGCAGCGGCGACAGTGGAGGCTCAAGGTGACCCATGTCTCCGAACAGCGGCCCGACTTCGAAGAACCGCAGATCCGCGTTATCGCCAACTGACTCTGTCGTCCCTATCTGGGCTTCGGCCGGGAACACTTCTACAATCACCTTCCCTAGAAATTCGGGGCTGTAGCTCAGTTCGGCAGAGCACCTGGTTCGCAATCAGGGGGTCAGGGGTTCAAATCCCCTCAGCTCCACTAAAGCGCATAAGGGAGTGGCTGGCGGCACTACTCGCTGAAGGTCTGTGCCCGGCAACGGTGAGAACCCACCCGGCAGATCCTCGGCAGGCTCTCGACCAGGGTCAGCCTGGGTCGCCTCTTGAACCAATAATCCTCGACGCACTCCGAGGGGACCTATCGCCCCCGACCCAGGACAGGCCCGCTACGTACGGGACGGCGACCGGTTCCGAACCTGTCGCGCTCCAGGTGGCTGGAG
>DATDCF010000272.1:0-5598 GCA_036524475.1 Acidimicrobiia bacterium
TCCCATCAACAATTCTTCGGCCACCGTGTCCCGATCGAATAGTTCCTGGGGAGTACACATTGGCTTGTGGATGTCGAACAACTCGATTTCAACTTGCTCGCCCTCTCTTTCGATCCACACCTGCGCCATCTCGACGTGCCCGCCAACGCGGTCCCGGAATTGGAGGGAGGGAGTGAACCTCTTGATTCCAACAATTTCGAGGCCATAGGTGCCCGCCCACGGTTCAAGCATTTCAACATAGATGTCCAGCGGCTCATATATGCGAAAGCCCAGGTGGCTTGCTCGAACCTCATCGGTTACGTTCGAGAACAAGGCCCGCATCGCTGGCTCATCGGAGAAGAGGCGGCCGATCAAATCGTTTGTCGACGAGGAGAAGAGGGTTCGGGCCGCTACGAGGGAATTGGTTGCATCCACCCGGCGAGCCTGATGGAGTGCGTCGTCGGTATCGAGGCCCTTTTTGGCAAGCACATATCCATGCCATGACCGCAAAAGGGCCATCCGATGTTCGAGGGTTGCGCCATCATTTCGCATCGTCTCTACTCACGCTTCCTCGACTGCAACATCTACCGTCCCCCCGAGGAATAGCCGACCTATCTGGGGGTGATCCAGCACCTCAGCGGCCGGTCCGTCGAGAACACGCCTTCCCTGTTGGAGAACGATCCCGAAGTCGCTCACCTCCAACGCCTTTTTTGCATTCTGCTCGATCATCAGGACCGAGATTCCAGATTCTCGCAAACCCTGCATCAACCCGAGAACTTGATTTACCAGGATGGGAGAAAGCCCGATCGAGGGCTCGTCGATGAGAAGGAGGCGAGGCTCTAAAAGCAATGCCCGACCCACCTCGAGCATCTTCTGCTCGCCACCGCTGAGAGTTCCGGCTTGACGCCGCGCCTTTTCCGCGAGAACGGGGAACTGTTGAAACGCTATCTGTTCGATACGGTCCCGGACAAGTCCTAGGTCGTGCAGGCTCACACCCCCCAACTCGAGATTGTCCCAGACCGACATGCTCGGAAAGATGTTCCTTCCCTGCGGAACGAAGCTCATCCCCCGTTGCAGCCGTTCCAGCGGTGACTCTTCGACGAGATCGTCGCCGTCAAAGAGGATCCGGCCGGCCCTGATCTTGATAAGTCCGAAGACCGCCTTTAACGCTGTCGACTTGCCCGCTCCGTTCGGTCCGATGATCGTCGTGATTGCGGCCCTCGGTACGGAAAACGAGGTGTCGTGGAGGATTGTCGAATGTCCGTATCCACCAACCACATCTTGTAATTCGAGAATTGGGCCGTCACTCACCGAGGTACACCTCCACCACTCGAGGGTCGTTTCTCACCTGATCCGGCGTACCAACCATGAGAACGCTTCCCTCGGTCATCACAATGACCCGATGGGCTAACCCGAAAATGAATTCCATATTGTGCTCGACGATTGCGAAAGTGACTCCGTCCTGTTCGTTCAACTCTCTGATGCGATTCTCGACGTCGCCCAACATCGTCAGATTCACTCCACCGGCCGGTTCGTCGAGAAAAGCAACCTCAGGCTCGGCAATGAATGCCATCGCTGTATCGAGGAGCTTCTTCTGACCATAGGACAAGTTGATCGCGATCTCGTCGGCGAGGTGACCGAGTTTGAACCTACCGATGACGTTGTCGACTTCCTCCGAAAGGCCAAGGTCCGGACTCTTGAATAAGCGACCGAATATCGTCGAGATGTGCGGCTGCTTAGCCATTATCGGGTTGTCTCGAACCGACATGGAATCGAAGACCTGGAGGAGTTGGAAGGTCCTCGACAATCCGTGCTTGGCCCGTTGCGGCGGGGACCACCGACTCACGTCTGTCCCTTTGAGCATGACCTGACCGGCATCTGGGGCGTATTGGCCGAGTACACAGTTGAAAAGTGTGGTCTTGCCGCAGCCGTTGGGTCCGATCAGGCCCAAAATCTCTCCCGGGTAAACGTCGAACGACACATCGTTCACTGCCACGACGCCGCCGAAGCTCTTTGAAATATTTCGCACTTCAACCACTGGCGACGGCGTCCGGGCGTCTTCGTAATCGGCCGTGCTCACCCCCGCCTCCGCGCCTGAACATAATTCCGTAACACATTGAAGGACCCTGCGACTCCCTTAGGCGCTATCACCATGGTCAAAATCGCCAGCAAAGCGAACCAAACGCGATACCAATCTCCTGCAAATCGAAGGTGGTCAGCAATAATTGTGATGAACGAGGTTCCAATGAGCGGGCCAGCAAGCGTTCCCAGACCCCCAATGACCGAGGCAAAAAGAAAGTCGAAGGACTGTCCTAGAAAGAAACTCCTTGGCTCGATGTACTCAACGAGCCTTGCGTAGAGGGCACCAGCACCACCGGCCACTCCAGAGCCGATAGCAAAGGCAAGGAGTGTGTAGACCCTCACATCAACCCCCAGGCTGGCGGCCCGGTCCGCATTGTCCCTGATCGCCTTGAAGGATCTCCCCCAGGGGGATCGAACGATGTACCACACCAGCAATATCGTGATGATGAGAAACGCAAGGCATAGGTAGTAGTAGTTCCCCAGCGGCACCATGTCGATGCCGAATACCTCGAAGCCCTCCTCGCGCAGAACCCGAATTCCTCGAGAGCCTCCTGTGAGTTCTTCCTCGTTTATGAATACGAGATAGATCAAGACGTTGAAGGCAAGGGTCACGAAGGCGAGCCACGGGCCTCTAACTCTGAGTGCGGGCATCCCCACTAGAACGCTGAACAGCATTGCAACCGCAATTGCAATCAGGATGGTCAACAGGAATGGGAGGTTCGGGAGTGTGAAAGTCATTCCGAAGACACCGACCTCGGACCCTGAGTCCAACAAGACCGAGGTGTAGGCGCCGATACCCAGGAAAGCGGCCTGAGCTATTGAGACCTGGCCGGCGTATCCGAAGGTCAGGTTCACACCGATCACGCAGACCGCGAAAACGACATAGATTCCGAAATCGGTGATAGTCGAGTTGGCCCGTCCAAACGGAAAGACGACCAAGAACAAGACGAATCCGAAGCTCGAAAGTAGCCGAACGAAAGTCCCGTTCTTGGTCCGTACCGGGATTAGGAGGTTGGCAGTGACGATCCCGACAAGAGCGAGAATCCACAACCACATGATGGGAGTGAATTCAGATTTTCCGATGGGGAACCAAATCAGAAAGGCCATCAGGACAACTAGTCCCGCAGCGAGGGGAATCGACAATCGACCGGTGTCGCCCTTGTCCACCCCACCCTGAGTCTCGTCAAGTACGGGATTGTCGTGGAGCACTAAGCCACCCGCTCCTCGGCCCGCCCGAACAATCCGGCTGGCCGCCACAGAATCACAAAGATCATCAAAATCAGCGGGATAGCTTCACGGTAAGAGCTGGAAAGATAGGTACCCGACCAGTTTTGTAAGAGACCGACCAGAAACCCGCCGAGGAGTGCCCCCCGGACCTGGTTGAACCCCCCGATGATGGCTGCAGTAAACGCAACCAGGCCGAGACTGATGCCAGCGTCGAACCGGACCGTCGTCACCGGCGCTACCAGCAATGCGGCCAACGTCACCAGAAGGGCGTTGATCGCGAATGTATACATGACCATCTTGCTTACGGGAATGCCCAGGACGAGAGCCGTATCGGCGTTCTGGGCGGCGGCCTGCATCTGTCGGCCGGTGAATGACCGGTTGAGAAATAATTGGAGCGCAATGATCACAACAACGGCCACCACGAGAACTCCCACATCCGTTGCCGAAATTGCGACACCGCCCGGTCGCCAAACTGTGGTCCCGAAGGGGGATGGGAACCGCGCAGGAGCGGCGCCGAAAGTAATTCGGAGGTACTCGCGCATCAGGAGAGCAAGACCCAGAGTGGCAATCACCAGTGGTATGTCGTCGCCACCCGGCTTGAGGAGCCGATCCACCAGCGAACGTTTGAAGACGTAGCCGAGAAGAAACACCATCAACGGAATCGTGATGGCAAATGCCGCGATAATCCCAATCTGCGGAATTGGGCCAAATAGCTCGAAACCACCGATGACAGGCACCCAATCCGGAATTCCGATGATCGGTTGCTTGGTGAGCACGAGCATCACAACCCCGGGCAGCACTATGAACTCACCGTGGGCGAAGTTGATCGCACCTGCAGTTTGCCAGAGCAAAGCAAATCCGACAGCGGCGATGGCGAATACTGCTCCAGTCGCGAGTCCGGAAATTGTTACTTGCAGGAACTGTTGCATCAGTAATGGCAAAAGCTAACCGGCCGGCCCCGCCTTTGTGCAGGGCCAGCCGGTCAGCCAGCGACTAGTTATGGGGGTTAACAGCCGCGCTCTGAGAGATTGTCCAACGGGGCTGCAATCCCCGAAACGACGCCGACGCCATCGACCACTTCGAGAATGAAGCTCTCTCTATCGAGGTCTCCGTTCCCATCGAAGGTCACATCGAGCAACACGCCAGGCTCTTCCGCCACCGTGATCGTCTTACAGTGAAGCTGCGTAGCAAGGGCGACCCGGTCGAACGAGCCGATTTGCTCCGTCATGAACTTGACGTAGTAGACGGCCATGTATCCCTTGATGTTGTTGTGGTCCACTCCTTCGATTCCAGGATGGAACGCCTCATGAGCTACTCGCCATTCAGCGAACACTTCGGCGCCCGCTGCCAGGTTCGAGTGCGACTTGGCGCCATCGCCAGCTCCGGGCTGCGCAAGCTCGAGGGAAGCCGGAGACGTCAGAACGTCACCGCCATACAGGGGCTTCTCCAGGCCTTGTGCGGTTCTCTCGTCGAGGAAGGCACCGGTCTCGATCTCAGTCATATAAACGAAGACGGAGTCAGAATCTGAGGCGATAAGCTGCGCAACTTCACCGGATTGGTCAAGCTGGTCGGGTTGCACCAGGATTTCCAAGCCGATTTCAATTCCGGCCTCCTCCATGGCGTCACGGTGTGCTCCCGCTCCTCCCGCTCCAAACTCGTCGTTCTTGTAGATGATGTCAACCTTCTCTACGCCCTCTTCGAGCATGAACTGGACCAGCTTCGGCGCGGCGTTGTCGCCACCGAATGACGTCCGGAATATGAAGTCGTTGTCGTTGTTGACCTCGCGATTGGTGATGTCTGGTGCTTCCGCACCGACGAACTGAGGAATCATGGCGCGCTGCGCTTCGATCATATTGACGATCGTCACACTCGAGAAGACAGTACCCAGGAAGGCGTAGGGGTCCTTTTCGACGCCCTCAGCTACGACCTGCAGGCCGATATCCGGATCAGACTGTGTGCCCTGGAATTCGACCACTATCTCGCATCCCAGGATTCCACCGGCCTCGTTGATTTCTCCGACAGCATGCTCGATTCCGGCCCGCCAGTTGACACCCGCAGGCTGGTTCTCCTCATAAGGAGCGAACATGAATACGGTGTCGCCATCATGGGGGCATTCGGCTGCTGCCTCGCCCGCCGTAGTCGTCGTTTCCTCACCGGCGGTCGTGGTGACCTCGGCAGGAGCTTCAGTAGTCGTCGTGTCCCCGCCGTCCCCGCCGCAAGCGGCGACGATTAGCGCCAAGATCGCGAAAATCGCGAAAAGACGTAGGTTTCTTCCCTTGCTAATGGTCATTTGTCCTCCTCGTCAACCCG
>DATDCF010000273.1:0-3164 GCA_036524475.1 Acidimicrobiia bacterium
TCCGGCCATCCCCCGAGATCGAAGTGGAAATGGAGAGGCGACATGCGAAAGATCCGCTTGCCCGTCAGTTTGAAACTCGCCACCTGGAGGATCACGGAGAGTGTCTCTGCCACGTAAATCGCCCCAAGCACCACGAGCAGCAGTTGGGTGTTGGTGAGCAGTGCAAGCGCCGCGAGCAGACCGCCAATACCTTGAGAACCGACGTCTCCCATGATGATCTGGGCCGGGGCGGCGTTCCACCAGAGAAACCCCAGTATCGCACCGAACATCGCCGCCGAGACAACGGCCAGCTCGAGAGGGTCGACAGCGTCGTAGGCACCGGGATTCCTGAATTGCCAGAAAGCGATCACCGTATACGAGGCGACCACGAGAACAGCCGATCCCGCAGCGAGGCCGTCCATCCCGTCGGCGAGATTCACCCCATTTGCAGAACCGGTGAGCATGATCAGCACCCAGACCACGAAAAAGACACCAAGATCGATGCCAAGCGGCCTGACGAACGAGATTTCCGTGACGACACCAGCAGCTGTGGCACCCCAAGCAAAAATAGCCGCAATCCCCAACTGCCCACCGAACTTCGCAGTCCTGGAGAGCCCCAGGCTGCGACGATTGGTGATCTTCACCCAATCATCGAGCAACCCAACTACCGCCATGCCTGCCAGTGCGAAAATTGCCAACAGGCCACCGGGGGCAAATTCTCTGACCTCAAAGGTCAGGCCACCATCCGAGACGAAGCGGAAATGGGACGCCACGTATCCGATGATGGCGGCGAGCACGAAAACTATGCCCCCCATCGTCGGGGTGCCTTGCTTGTGACCGTGCATCCCCGCGATCTCCTCCTGGATGAACTGGCCGATCGACCGCCTCCTGAAGAATCCGATTGCATAGTGGGTGCCGAAGATGGAAACGACAAGGCCGACTGCGGCGCCAACGAGCAGTGAAATCACGGCCCTATGCTCCCCGAATCGGAGTCGAAATTGGCGGACTTCGACAAAAGATTCAGTTGCGCCCTTGCCACCAGACGATCATCAAAAGGTCTGACCTGACCGTGGATTTCCTGACCCGTCTCGTGGCCTTTACCGAGAATCAGGACCACGTCGCCGACCGCTGCCGCCGAGATCGCGGCTGCGATGGCAACGGCGCGATCAGGTTCGCTGATTGATTCCTTGGTGACCCCCTCGAGCACCTCATCAACTATGGCGCCGGGATCTTCACTCCGGGGGTTGTCACTGGTGATTATCACCAAGTCGGCAGCAGAGGCAGCCGCTCCCATGGGGGCCCGTTTGGCCCGATCGCGGTCACCGCCCGCTCCTACCACGACGATAACACGGCCCGGGACCATCGCCCGGGCCGCCACGATGACATTTGCCACCCCATCGGGGGTATGGGCGTAGTCGACTATCACCATTGGCTCGGCTGAGCGAGACACGATCTCGAAACGTCCGCTGACCGGCCCTAGAGACGACAGAGCAGAAACGATCTCTTCGATGGCCAGGCCCGTCGCAAAACAGCACGCCATAGCCACCAACAAATTCGATAGGTTGAATTTGCCAAGGACCGGGGCGGACGTCTGTCCCAGGAAACCGGGTGCGGTCAATCGGAACCTGGTGACGCCGTCCCCGAAGCCGATCTCATCCGCCGCAAAGTCGCCCCGCTCCCCCACCGAGATCTGCGGCCGATCATACGATTCCGACAGCGAGTTCCCGACCGGGTCATCGATATTGAAGACGGCGGTATCCACTTCGTACTCGGTGAACAGGCGTTCCTTGGCCCGCCGGTATGCGTCCATCGATCCGTGAAAGTCGAGGTGGTCCTGAGAGAGATTAGTGAAGCCCGCCACTGCAAAACGTGTTCCCCGGACCCGGTCCAATTCGAGAGCATGTGACGACACTTCGACTGCAATGGCTTCCGCCCCTCGATCCCGCATTTGAGCCAGAAGCCTCTGGAAGTCGGGTGCCTCGGGCGTGGTTCGAACCGAAGGAATCGCCTCCCCTAAGATCAGGCTTCCCATCGTCCCCATCACTCCCGCCCTCCGCTGGTTCGCCGTGAGGATGGACTCCGCGTAATGGGTGACAGTTGTCTTCCCGTTGGTCCCGGTGACGCCGATCACATCGACGCTTTGTGAGGGGTTGTCATGGACTGCCGAAGCTAACTCGCCAGCGACTCGTCTCGTCCGGGCGACGACGAGTTGGGGGATTTCGACTCTGAGGGCTCGTTGGACACATAGAGCCGCAGCGCCGGTTGTGACCGCCGCCTTCGCAAAATCGTGGCCGTCATGATTCTCCCCTTCGATCGCGACAAAGAGCGCACCCGCACCAGCCTGGCGAGAGTCATGGGTGACGTCAGAAACAGCAACTTGAGGATTTCCAATGACATGGCCTCCGACTACCTCCGCCAGCTCATCGAGGGTCTTACTCTTTTCCATCCGGAGTTACTCCCAACCGGTGAAGGGCCTGTTCCATGACTTTGGAGAAAACGGGGGCGGCCGATGCTCCGCCAGTGCGATAACTGTGGGCCGGCGAATCGATGAGCACCGCTACTACCACCTTGGGATCATCGATAGGGGCCATGCCGACGAAGCTCGCCCTGGTGGCATCGGTGTAGTGGCCGTCTTCGCCAAGTATGTTCGCAGTCCCTGTTTTTCCGCCGACCCGGTAACCCTCGACAGCGGCGCTGGTTCCCGTTCCTACGTCAACCACCCCGGCGAGGAGATACCTCATTAGTTCTGCCGTCTCCGGAGACACGACCTGGTGGGTTTCGATCCCGGCCACGGCGGTCTCACCGGTGGCGTCGGTGACCGAAGAGACAATGTGCGGAGTTATCCACTGACCGTCATTGGCGATGGCAGCGTATGCAGCTGCCATCTGAATTGGTGAGACCGCCACGGAATAGCCGATCGCCCCCGATGCCCAACAGGTCTCACATCCGGCGGCAAAGTTCAAGATGCCGCTCGCTTCGGCACCGTAGTCGATCCCGGTTGGCTGACCGAGTCCGAAGGCTTGGATGTACTCGACCAGCTTGTCCTGTCCAAGAGTCTCGGCGACGGTGATCGTGCCGACATTCGACGACTGCACGAAAATCTCTTCCACGGTCATGTCCACGGTCTCGTGTTCGTCGAAATCCCGATAACAACCCTGGATCTCGTCCTCGTCCGACTCGCAAGC
>DATDCF010000274.1:0-3841 GCA_036524475.1 Acidimicrobiia bacterium
TCATCGTCGAAGAGCCGGAGTCGGAGACGGGGAAGATCGGCAAAGGCCTCGTCAACCACGTCGAGATGACCTTTTTGAATCGCCCGCCACCGATCGAAGTATGGATCCGTGACATCGTCGGGCAGGACCCGATTGACCACCACTCCGTCGACCCCGTATCCAAACAGTCCGAGATAGCTGTAGGTTCGCCGGGCCTCGTCGATGACCATCTTCTCGGGGTTGACAACCAAACGCGCCGAAGTCACCTCGGGATTTCCCATCAATTCCTTGACACCTTCGATTGATTGGAAAATGGATTGGGCGGCGTTGAACACGTCATCGCTGGGCAAAGGCATATCGGTCATCCGCGACAGGATCGGACGGGCCGCTCGCATGATTTTGCGTTCAGTGGGAAGGACCCGATCGAAGTACCACGAAAGCACCTCGGGGAGAGACAACAGACGCAAGGTCTCGGCGGTGGGGGCACAGTCGACAACCACCACGTCGTACTGGCCGGAGCGAGCGTGATGGTTTACCTCGAGCAACGCAAACAATTCGTCCATCCCGGGAAAGATCAGGAATTCTTCAGACTCGATTCCTCCCGCTCCACCCCAATCGAGGACATCCATGAGTTGGCGACGAATGGAACCCCAATATTTATCGAGCTGTCGCTGGGTATCGATCTGTTGACCGTGGAGGTTGTCGACGACCTGGGTCGGATCACTTCCCAATTTGACCGTGAGTGCATCGGCGAGAGAATGGGCAGGATCTGTCGAGGTGACCATCGTCCGATAACCCTGGTCGGCCGCGGCGAGAGCGGTCGCCGCGGCGACGGTGGTTTTACCCACCCCGCCCTTACCGGTCACGAGGACGATCCTCATCATGTTTTGGTCTCGGCTACCCGCTTACGGAGGCCCCTGAGGGCGGTGGTGACGATCTGCCGTTCTGCCTGACGACGGATAAAACCCGGGACCGTGAAGACGGTCTCGACGGTCAGCGCATAAACCACTTCAGTGCCGTCATCACCTGCGTGGAAGGTGTAGGAGCCTTCGAGGACCTTGACATCGTCGCTCTCGATGCTCGACCAGTTCAGCGAGTTCGGCCGATCATGGGTGTAGGCAAGGACATACTCGATCTCTTTGACAAAACCCGCCAGAACGAAACGCGCCTGGAGGACCTCGCCATCGGGCCCGTGCTCGAGAACTTCGACCTCCTTGACACCAGTTGCCCACTCGGGATAGTTCGCCACATCGGCAACAACCTCATAGAGATCGTCGGGCGAGGCATCTATTTCCAGCGTCTGAAATGTTCCGTCAGTCATGATTCGTGAAAAGCCTAGTTGCCGGTCGGATGTTAGAGGTCGAGGTCCCCGAGTGACAGAGCTCGACCTGTCGCCCGGAAATAGCCAACGTTCTGACACCTCGTCGATCCCACCCTCCAGGTGGTCGCTTGCGGTTGGTGAACATCTCCGAAAATGTGGAGTCTTGGTTGAAACCTCATCAGATAGTCGAGGATCGGCGCCGAGCCCCTCTCGGCACGACCGGTCACGACGTCGCGGCGGAGACTGTCGATAGCCGGTGGTACGTGGGTGCAGAGAATCTCGACGGGACCTATGGTCTCGAGAATTGACGCCATTTCGTCATCTTCGATTTCGCCTACAGCCCGAAGTGGTGTGCGGACCCCGCCACCGACGAACCCGAAGGAAACGCCTCCGATGTCGATCGTCTCGCCGTGAACGTACTGAAAGGAAGGTGGCAACGCAGAGACGAGCCGATCCGGGCGGTCCACATTGCCATGGATAACGTAACCCCGGCCACCTTCGAGTGCGGCTCTCATTTCTGCGTACTGGAGATCGATCGCCTGTTCAATCGATTGGCGGCCGACATCGGGATCGGGCACGGCGGCCTTCCATAGACGCCGCATCTCCTCGAAATCCCCTTCGCCCCGGGCCTCTCCGGCCAGTACTGCGAGATCGTGACCGAAAGTGGTGGCGACCGCTCCCTCTCCCGTTCGATAGTCGGTCATATTGGCGAGATCACCGAGGATCAGCAGCGTCTCGCCGGATTCGGCAACACGTCGGAGCGCAGGAAACGCACCGTGGACATCGGATACGACCAGGATCACTAGTGAGTCCGGGGAGCATCCCCGTCGGGAGCCGGCGCCGGCTCACCCGCCATCCGGTCGGTGTATCCCGCCCATGCCACACCCATCACCCCGCCCACGACGGCGATTGCCAGGGCAGCCTGCCAGGAGAAGTCGAGAGGCGAGAACTCGGCGGCGATGCCACCCATGGAAAACCCGAGTAAACCGCCGAAGATCAAACGACCCCTGGTTCCCAATATCTCGCCTGGGTCTTTGTCGGGACGACCCAGATTTTCTGCGAGGGTCCCACCGAAAGTCACCACCAGGATGCCAAGAAATCCCAATATGAGAAGTGTCGAGTAAATCTTGACCATCCTTCTCAGGATAACGACCAAACTCCCGACGACAAGGGTTACCGCGTGTCAGGAAACCCTGCGGTTGGCGGGGACCAGGCGCAGCCTCGGCACCAGGCCCTCGTCAGCCAGATTGTCCAGTGCCGCAACCTCCTGTTCGGTCAGGTCGACCGGACCCAACCGGAATAGGACCGTCACAACACAGTCGTCACAGGTATTTGTGTTCTTCATTGCGCATTGATCGCAGTCGATGTGCATAGCCAGCCTTTCTCCCCACCACGCTACGGGCCGCCTATGACAGATTTACCGGACCACGGTTAAGCTGGCGACATCGTGCATCCAGAGGTTCTGCCCTATTAGTACCCCTGCCGGGTTGGCACTTGTCGCGGTTCTAATCATCATCAACGCCTTCTTCGTCGCGGGCGAGTTTGCACTCGTCACCGTCGACCGCTCCCGGGTGACGCGTCTTTCGGCTGACGGTGACCGCACCGCCCAACGGATACTCACCGGGGTGCAAAACCTCTCCTTCCATCTCTCCGGAGCCCAATTGGGGATAACGGTTTCCTCACTACTCCTCGGTCTGGTTGCCGAGAGTGCCCTGGGGCCGCTCATCGAGCCATTTCTCCGCTCGATAGGCATCGCAGATACCACGATCCCCGCTATCGCCCTCGCCTTCGCCCTGTCGCTGGCGACTTCGCTACAGCTGGTATTCGGTGAGGTGATGCCGAAAACGGTCGCCATCACCTCTCCTTACCCCACCGCCGCCCGGGTCGGAGTCCAGATGATCGTCGTCAACAATTTGCTCTCGCCGATCACACGATTTCTCAACGCTGCAGCCAACAGGACTGTGCGATTGCTGGGCATCGAGCCCATCGAGGAGCTCCAGGGCGTGCGCTCCCTCGAGGAGATCGAACTGATTATCCGGTCATCCAGTGAGGGTGGCGAGATCGACGCCCAGGAGCTCAAGTTGCTGACGAGGACCATCGCATTCACCGAGAACTACTCGGCCGACATCATGATCCCCCGGGTCCAGATCGTGGGTCTTCAGGGCGATTCCACGGTAGCCACGCTTATGGCGGCGGCAGCCGAGTCGGGCCACAGCCGATTCCCGGTCTACGGCGACGATCTCGACGAGATTCTGGGCGTGGCCCATGTGAAGGATGTCTTCAGGGTCCCCCACGCCCGTCGCGCTGCTGAGCTGGTCACCGACCACATGAGACCGGCACTGGTGGTACCGGAAACCCAGGCCCTGGACTCCTTGATGGTCGATCTGAGAACCAGGGGGTCGGGTCTCGCCATCGTCACGGATGAGTACGGGGGGACTGCGGGGATCGTCACGATGGAAGACCTCCTCGAGGAGATTCTCGGCGAGATCGAAGACGAACATGACACCGCCGAAATCGAGGTGACTGACGACGGGGTGCTTT
>DATDCF010000275.1:0-16870 GCA_036524475.1 Acidimicrobiia bacterium
GATAACGCGCTCGGAGTTCGAGAAATTGACGGAGGACCTCCTCGATCGGACCAGATCGCCGTTTGGCCAGGCAATCAAAGACGCCGGAGTTTCGGTTGATGAGATCGACCATATCGTGATGGTTGGCGGTTCCACGCGCATGCCTGCCGTCCAGGCCCTCGTCAAAGAACTCACCGGCAAGGACCCCCACAAGGGTGTCAACCCCGATGAGGTGGTCGCCGCCGGCGCCGCCATCCAGGCCGGTGTCCTCAAGGGCGATGTCAAGGACATCCTTCTCCTCGATGTAACTCCTCTCACCTTGGGCATCGAGACCAAGGGAGGAGTGATGACGCGAATGATCGAGCGCAACACCACCATCCCGACGAAACGGTCTGAAACGTTCACGACGGCCGAGAACAACCAGCCCGAGGTCGAGATCCATGTCCTCCAGGGCGAGCGCAGCATGGCCCCGGACAACAAGAGTCTTGGGAAGTTCCGGCTCACGGGTCTGCCCCCGGCGCCGATGGGAATCCCCCAGATCGAAGTCACATTCGACATCGACGCCAACGGAATCGTCCATGTCAACGCCAAGGACCTCGCCACCGGCAAGGAACAGGCCATGACAATCACCGGCGGATCGGCCCTGGCCGACGACCAGATCCACAAGATGGTCGAGGACGCTGAGAAGTATGCCGAGGACGATGCCAGACGGCGGGAGGCGGTGGAAACACGCAACCAGGCCGACCAATTGCTCAACCAAACCGAAAAGCTCCTCGCCGAGTCAGGCGAGAAAATGACTGACGACGAGAAGTCGGCGGTTGAGTCCGGGGTGACCGACCTCAAGGCGGTCCTCGGTAACACAGATGCCACAACCGATGAAATCAGGGGCGCAATGGACTCACTCATCGAAAAGAGCCAGGCCATGGCAACCCGGCTCTACCAGGAGGCTGCGCAGGCGCAAACGTCCGAAGGCACTTCCGACACCGGCGAAAATGACGACGACGATGATGACATTGTCGAGGCCGAAATCATCGAAGATGACGAAGACGACGCCTGAACCCTCAATGATCGACAACACCACACCAGAAGAAGTGCATAACGACACAGACCCGGCTTCCGAAGAGGCCGGGTCTGTCAGCCCCCCACCGCCGGAGCCACACGAGGTCGGACTCGAATTGCCGGACGGGCCGGAAGAGTCTGTCGACCTGCTTCTCCGCGCCCTCAAAGCCTCTCAAGAGGAGGCATCAAACTACCTGAGCGACCTGAAGCGAGTCGCGGCCGACTTCGACAACTACAGGAAGCGGGTCATGCGGGAACAAACGATGATGCTCGATCGCGCCGCCGAAAGGGTGATTCAGAAACTCTTACCGGCGCTCGACTCGTTTGATGCCGCCGTCAACATCGAAGTCGAATCGGAGGCCGGCAAACAACTACTCGCCGGAATGCTCGGCACCAGGGAACAACTGCTCGGCGCCCTCGCCGAGGAAGGGCTTCGGGTTATTCCGACTGTCGGTGAAGACTTCGACCCCGAAGTTCACGAGCCGGTAGGCGCAGCCGACGGCAACGGGACACCGGTGGTCGCGCAGGAGCTTCGCAGGGGATATCAGCTGAATGACCGACTGATCCGGGCTGCCCTGGTGACGCTGGAGTCCAGATAGCCATGAATCGCGATTGGGTCGAGAAGGATTTCTACAAGGTTCTGGGCGTCACCGCACAGGCGAGCCAGGAAGAAATCAAGAAGTCCTATCGGAAGCTGGCGCAAACCCATCATCCTGACGCCAACCCCGGGGACAAAGAGGCCGAGGAGAAATTCAAGGAGTTCTCGGAGGCTTACGCGACCCTCTCCAATCCCGAGCAGCGCAAGGAGTACGACGAGGTGCGACGCCTGGTCGCCACCGGCGGATATGGCGGGTTCGGCCGGAGCGGTGGAGCTGGGTTTGGCGGCTTCGGCGGCCAGCAAGTCCGCGTCGAGGATCTCAGCGATCTGCTCGGAGGGTTTGGAGACGTTTTCGGATTCGGGAATCAGGGCCGGCGGAGCGGAGGCCCATCCCGGGGAGCCGATATGGAAACCGAGCTGACCATCGGTTTCGACGATGCAGCCAAAGGTGTCACGACCACGATTTCGGTTCGCGGCGCCGCTGCCTGCAGCCATTGTGCCGGGGTCGGGGCCGAGCCCGGCACATCGGTCACCACCTGTGCCACCTGTGGTGGCCGGGGAATGGTGGCCCAGAACCAGGGCTTTTTCTCTTTCACCCAGCCGTGCCCCAACTGTGGGGGACGTGGCCAGATCATCGAGACACTCTGTACAACTTGTAAGGGCTCCGGGTCGGAGACCCGAACCCGAGAAATCAACCTGCGGGTCCCCGCCGGGGTCCACCACGGCTCGACCCTCCGTCTGAAGGGGAAGGGGGGGCCTGGCTCGATGGGTGGCCCGGCTGGCGACCTCCTGGTGAGGATCCGCGTCGCCTCGAGCAAATTGTTCGGCCGCGACGGCAACAACCTGACTCTCAAGGTACCGATCTCCTTCACAGAAGCAGCCCTCGGGACCAAGCTCGAAGTCCCGACCCTGAACGGAGGGGTCAAGTTGAAGGTCCCGGCTGGAACCCCATCAGGAAAGACTTTCCGGGTCAAAGGACGCGGAGTCCAACCGGAATCCGGGCGACCTGGCGACCTGATGGTGACTGTCCAGGTCGCTGTTCCCACCAAGATCTCAAAGGACGAAAAGAAACTGCTTGAGCAGCTCGAGGCAGAAAATAGTGAAGACATACGAGAGCACCTGAAGGGTTAGAGATGAGCGAAGGCACCAGAGCAGTATTTGTAATCTCCGTTGCAGCTGAGTTGGCCGGCATGCACCCACAGACTTTGCGGATCTACGAGCGCAAAGGCTTGGTCGACCCTTCCCGCACCCCCGGCGGTACCCGGCGCTACTCCCAGGAAGACATCGACCGGCTACAACTGATTCAAGACCTGACCAGCCAGGGACTCAACCTGGAGGGAGTGCGCCGGGTGCTTGCACTCCAGGAAGAGAACCGTCAGCTCAAAGCGAAGCTCAACCGTCTCAGGGAGCATGTGAGCGAAGTGGAACATCGAGCTCAGGTGATGGTTGACGATGCCCGCAGGTCAACTCGCCACGAGATAATCTTGCGCTCAGCTATGCGCCCACCCCTTGGAAAAGAATCGTGAGCTCCATGATCAGTCGGGACGTCTCGACTATTCGTAGCGATGGCCGCCGTCGGTGGGAGGGTTCCCGACCGGCCCGAGGACGAATCCATGGGGAATGAGCTCTACGAGGGGCCGGTGAGAGTTTTTGGCGACGATGGCGTGCTTCTGACAACAGGGCGGGTCGCGTTGGAAGCCGATGAGGTCCACGGAAATTGGACGGGAGTCCTCGAGACGCTGGCAAACACGGGCGTTGCCGGAAAAGCTTTGGTGGTGACAATTGAAACCCTCGACGGCCGACGGGGTGATGCCCAGCTTGTGCCATCGGGCGAGGAGGGCGACCGTGCATATTCGAGGGTCGTAGGATTTGGCTCGATGCCTCCCCTCCGGGAGTCGTCGACTCCAGCCCCGGGCTGACGCCCTCTACAAGCGCGCGACCGATCGACCCAACGCGCCGGCAACGTTGGCAATCGTCTTCATGGAGTCGGCAAATCCATCGAGAGTCAGGCTCTGCGCCCCATCGCTGAGTGCCTGATCGGGCTGATCGTGAACCTCGACAATGAGACCATCGGCCCCGGCCGCCACCCCGGCTGCGGCGAGGCTCGGCACCAGAGATCTCCTACCGGCGGCATGGCTCGGATCAATGATCACCGGGAGATGCGTCATCTCCTTGAGCACAGGAACCGCGCTGATGTCGAGCGTGCTCCTGGTGCTGGTGTCGAAAGATCGAATTCCCCGCTCGCACATCACCACTCGCGGGTTTCCCGACGACATGATGTATTCGGCCGCAAGTAGGAATTCGTCAATGGTCGACATGAGTCCGCGCTTGAGTAAAACTGGCTTTGGCTGTTCACCCACTGCTGAGAGCAAGCGAAAATTCTGCATGTTCCTCGCCCCGATCTGGATCATGTCGACGTGCTCGACCATAACCGCAACATCTTCAGGGGCGACACATTCGGACACCACCTTCAATCCGTTAGCCGACCCGGCGTCGTGGAGTAATCCGAGGCCCTCGATTCCCAAACCCTGGAAGCTGTACGGAGAGGTCCGCGGTTTGAATGCCCCACCCCGCAACATCACGGCGCCCGAACTTGCCACCGAGCTTGCAATCGTGTTCAGCTGTTCGGATGACTCCACCGAACAAGGCCCGGCGATCACAACCACGGCCGTATCGCCAAAAGAGACCGATTCGACCTTGACTACCGAAGGCCCTGGTTGGCTGTCGAGCGACACCAGCGGATACGACGGCGCCTCGAGTGTCACGGAGTCGACGCCGGAGAGCGCCTGCAACTCATCAGCCAGTCGGGGACTCGGATTTCCGATGATGCTCACCACGGTGCTCGTTCCCGAATCACCGACATGGACCCGCAGGCCCTGGCCTTCGATGTGACGGATGATCTCTGCTTTAGCAGCGGCAGAGCACCCTGGAACGAGACGTGCGATCACGGTTTGAGACCCTCGACGAACGGTACCGGATCCTCACCTCTAGCTACCAGCTCGACAATGGCGCTGCCCACGATGACGCCATCACAGTGATCGGTGAGAAGGTCCACCTGTGCGGCCTGGCGAATTCCGAACCCGGCGAGCACCGGGACGGCCGAGTAGGAGCGAACCCTGTCGAGGTACGCGCCAATGTCTGTGAGGTCGCCAACGGAGCTCCCGGTGGTCCCGGTCATCGTCACCGCATAGACAAATCCTTCGCTGACCCGACAAAGCGTCTCGAGCCGGTCGGCATCCGTGATCGGAGTCACCAGTTGCACCAGTCCGACGGACTCAGAGCCCGCGGCGCCAGCCACTTCTGCCGACTCCTCGTACGGCAGGTCCGGTATGACCAGGGCCGCCACACCGACCCCGGCGAATCTGGCCATTACCTCTTCCAACCCAAAAGCAAGCAGCGGGTTGAGATAGGTCATTGCGACCAGAGGCGTGCTGATTTCAGTTCGATCCAACTCATCCAATATCGCCCGCAAGGTAACACCAGAAGCCAATGCTGCCTGACTCGATTCTTGAATCGTGGCCCCGTCCGCCATCGGATCGGAGAAGGGGATTCCGACTTCGATTGCCGGTGCGATTGCTGCGAGGCTTGACAGGTGCCCCAGGAATCCCGGCATATCGGGGAACCCGGCGGTCAGGTATGGAACAACCGAGGGAGCCGCCGCTTCGAGTCGGCGCGACAGTTCTAGGTGGGTCATCGACGATCCAGCCCACGCAGGATGTCGATGTCTTTATCGCCCCGCCCCGAAAGGCCAACCAGGACCACGGAACCGGGATTATCCCGAAGGTACCTCCGGGCACCGGCAAGTGCATGCGATGACTCGAGAGCAGCGAGAATCCCTTCTTTTCGGGCCAACTCGTCGAGCGCATCCAGTGCCTCGACGTCGGTCGCCTCAACATAAGTCGCGCGCCCGGAATCGGCGAGGAAGGCGTGCTCCGGGCCGACGCCGGGATAATCGAGACCTGCTGAGATCGAGTGTGTCTCGTAAACCTGACCGTCCTCATCCTGGAGGAGATAGGAGTAGCTGCCATGGAGTACCCCCGGGGTGCCTCTGACTATCGTCGCCGCGTGGTCTCCCACCCCGGGACCGCGGCCCCCGGCTTCGACACCGATCAATGCAACGTCGGCGTCGTCGACAAAAGGATGGAAGAGACCGATCGCATTGGATCCTCCTCCAACACAGGCGATCACAGCTCGCGGTAGGTCCCCGGTGGCAGCTTGAAATTGTGCCCTCGCCTCGCGGCCGATCACCGATTGGATCTCCCTGACCAGCCAGGGGTAAGGATGGGGCCCAACTGCGGAGCCGAGGAGGTAGTAGGTCGATTCCGGATCTTTCACCCAGTCGCGCATGGCCTCGTTGATCGCCGCCCGTAAAGTGCGATCACCCGACTCCACCGGGACGACTGTGGTTCCGAGGAGACGCATTCGCTCCACATTTGGCGCCTGCCGTTCGATGTCGATTGCACCCATATACACAGTGCACTCGAGGCCGACACGAGCACATGCAGCCGCCGAAGCCACCCCGTGTTGCCCGGCACCTGTCTCCGCAATAACCCGCCTCGCCCCCATCTCCCGAGCGAGCAAGGCCTGGCCAACTCCGTTGTTGATCTTGTGAGCACCGGTGTGCGCCAGGTCTTCTCGTTTCAGCCAAATCTCTCCTCCCCAACTCTCACCAAGCCGCTCGAGTCGGGTCAGCGGGGTGGGCCGCCCCACCCACGACGACAGGACAGATGCGAGTTCCTCCTGAAAAGCAGCATCACCGAGTAGGCGTTTCGCCTCGAACTCGAGACGCTTCAGGGCGGGCATCAGAACCTCGGGGACAAACATGCCCCCAAATCCACCGATCCGGCCACTCTCGCGGAGAGGGTCGACAGCGATTTCGCTCATCCCGACAACTCCCTTTCCGCCGCACGAGCAGCCGCTACGAATTTCTCCATCAGTCCGTGGTCCTTGACGCCGGGTGCTCTCTCGATCCCGGAACTGACGTCGACCCCGCCGGGATTCAAAGAGCTGACAACTGAACCCACATTCGTCGGGTTCAGACCTCCCGCAACCACGATGTCGTGACGATGGCTGAGCTTTGCCAGTCTGTCCGGATTCGCCTGGTCGCCATGCCCACCCTTTCCCCTTCCCTCGACCAGAACCATCCCGGATCGGGAAACGGCCCTGGCCGCCGCCACATCCCGACCGAGTTGATCGGAGTCATGGACAACGGGCACGGTCAACAAGCCCTCGGTGTCGGGAAGAGCGGTCGACTCGGCCTGATACAGGTCAAAGCCGATCCGACGATGCAAGGCCATGACCTCCCGGGGATCCGGATGGTAAAAAACGGCAACGGTAGACACACGACCTGCAGATACAGCGATCAGCCCGGCAGCAGTCTCCGGGCTGACCTGGCGGGGAGACGGGCTGAGCACGATGCCAACTGCATCGGCACCGGCTTGGATCGCCGCCTCTATATCAGCCTCATTTCTCACCCCGCAGAGCTTGATCCATAGGCTCACGTTGATGCTCCCGCCACCATCCGGGCCAACAGGCCTGAAGGATCGTCCGATCTCATCAGAGAAGTCCCCACCAGGACTCCGTCGTAGCCCATCTCCCGTAACTCGATTACCCGATCCACAGAACCGATCCCGCTCTCAGCTATTCGACTGGTCCCGGAAGGAAGCAAGCTAAAGAGTCGCTCGTGCGAGTCAGGTCGAACCTCGAGTGTCTCCAGATCGCGACAGTTCACCCCGACCAGGACATTCGGCTTCGATTCCCATGAGGCGTCGAACAGGGTGACGTCGGATTCTTCAAACACCTCTATCAGGGCAAACAGGCCCGCATCTTCAGTTGCGTCGACCAGCGCGCCAAGAGTTTCGTGATCGAACAGTCGTGCCACCAAGAGCACTCCGTCCGCCCCGAAAGCCCTTGCCTCCCAGACCTGATACGGGTCCACCAGAAAGTCCTTGCGCATGACGGGGGTTTCAACCGTTTTGGCAACGGTTTGCATCAAACCCAACGACCCTCCAAAGCGGGTCGGTTCGGTGAGAACAGAGATGGCGGTGGCTCCACCACTCGAATAGCTCAGCGCCAGGGCCACCGGGTCGAAGTCACCAAGGGGGCCTTCCGCGGGAGACACCGGTTTTAGCTCGGCGAAGAGATGAAACGCTGACCTTCTCAGCGGCTTCACCTCCACCTTCTCCGCCCGCGACCGGATTTCGGGAAGAGAAAGCATCTGACGGGCTCGCGCGAGTCGGGCACGACTGCCCTCTGCCATGGCTTCGAGGAAGTCAGCCAACGGAGGCCCCGATACTCTCAACCAAATGCAGGGCCCTGCCATCGGCAAGGGCCGATCGGGCCTGCTCTGCGCCTGCGACGATGTTCGGAGCCCTTCCCGAAACCTCGATGGCCAGTGCCGCACCGAGTACAACTGCCTCCGCATGAGGCCCGGAGACCCCCGAAAATACCGCAATGATGCTGGCGGCGTTGTCCTCAGGAGTACCACCGAGAAGGTCATCGGGGCTGCAGCGCTCAAATCCGAAGTCAGCGGGATCGAGAATTGTCTCCGTGACCGATCCGGACTCCACCTCGAAACGATGAAATGTGCCGACGGGGGTGGGTTCATCCCATCCATTCGAACCATGACATACGAAAACTCGCTTCATTTCGGTGGAACGCAGCGAGTCGGCCATCAGACGTGCGGCCTCGAGGCTCCACGCTCCGATCAGCGCATAGCCGGGCCGGCCCGGATTCGTCAGCGGTCCGAGCATGTTGAAGATGGTACGGACCCCCAGTGACTTGCGGATGGGGACGACGGCACCCATCGCGGGGTGGTAATACGGGGCAAATAGGAACGTAAAACCAATCCGGCGAAACATTTCGCCCGCTTCCTGTTCGTCGAGCGGAATCTTCAACCCGATCGCCTCGAGGACATCGGCACTGCCGGACTGGCTGCTCATCGATCTATTGCCGTGTTTTACGATCGGAACTCCGGCGGCGGCGGCCAGTAGGGCTGAGGCAGTCGAGAGATTCAAAGACCCCGAGTTGTCTCCGCCTGTTCCGACCACATCGCAGGCATCATCCGCATCGAGATCGGGTCGCAATGCCAGACGCCTCATCCCGTTTGCAAATCCCCGCACCTCTTCGGGGGTCTCACCGCGCGACCGGAGCGCAACCAATACGGCGCCCACCACGACGGGATCGAGCTCACCTGAAGTCAGCCCGGATATGAGCGCGTCGGCCTCGTCGGCGGTGAACCGTCTGCCATCGAGGATGGCATCGAGAGACTCTTTCACCCTGCTGGCTCCAGATCGAGAAAATTTCGAAGCAGGAGATCCCCACCCGGGGTGAGAAGGCTCTCCGGGTGAAACTGAACCCCTTCCACCGGAAGGTTTCGATGCCGGATACCCATGACAACGCCCTGTGACGTAAAGGCCGAAACTTCCAACTCGTCGGGCAATTCCCCCTCGGTGACGACCAGCGAGTGGTACCGGCCCGCGTCAAACGGATTGGGAAGCCCCGAATAGAGGGTCCGGGAGTCGTGATACACCGGTGACGCCTTACCGTGTCTCAGTTCGGGTGCCCTGGTCACCTCTCCACCAAGGGCCACCGCGATCGCCTGATGACCGAGGCATACCCCGAGAATGGGCAGTTCGTCGAGCAAGGCCGATATCATCGCCACACTTTGGCCGGCATCCTCGGGACGTCCGGGGCCGGGCGAAATCACAAGATGAGTGGGATCGAGGTCCCTCGCCGTTTCGACCGAGATCCCGTCATTGGTCCTGACGATCACTTCAGCACCGAGAATGCGCAACGCCTGGACCACGTTGTAGGTGAAGGAGTCGTAATTGTCGACGAGGAGGACCCTGGTCACGACAAGCCCTCGGCGGCCATCTCGATCGCCGATCGCATGACGTCGCTCTTCGACATCACTTCCTCCCACTCGGTATCGGGATTGCTGTCAGCCACGATGCCGGCACCGGCCTGAAATCGGTAGGACGACCCTTCCATGACGATGGTCCGAATCGTAATCGCCTGGTCCATCGACCCTCCATGCCCGAAATAGCCGACAGTGCCGGCGTAGAAACCACGTCTGGTTGGCTCCAGCTGCTCGAGCAATTGCAGAGCTCTGACTTTGGGAGCTCCCACCACCGTCCCGGCCGGGAAAACTGAGGCGAAAACGTCGAAACAGTCGATGTCCTGCTCGAGTCTCCCTCGTACGCCACTCACGAGATGCATCACGTGGCTGTATCGCTCGACGACACGAAAGGGGTCGACGACGATGCTGCCTGGAACCGCGACGCGACCCAGGTCGTTGCGGGCAAGGTCGACGAGCATCACGTGTTCGGCGGCTTCCTTGGAGTCGGCGAGGAGTGCATGTTCTGCATCTCGATCTTCGCCGGGATCATCGGATCGCGGCCTGGTGCCCGCAATCGGCCTCAATTCAGCCTCGCCATCGGAGTATCTCACCAGCGCCTCCGGAGACGAGCCAATGATCTGGCGGTCGTCGAGATCGATGAAGTACATGTATGGCGACGGGTTGAGGAGCCGCAGCCCTCGATAGATATCGAAAGGATTGACATCTGCCACCCCTTCGAACCCAATGCTGACGACCAGCTGATAGATGTCGCCGGCGCCGATATGGTTTTTTGCGCTCTCCACTGCGCGAACGAACTGGTCCTTCTCCATGGTCGGAGTAGCGGGTCCGGCAGTTCTGGCATAGCCATTGCCCCTGGGGATGCCCCCGGCCAGCAGGTCGACAACCCGTGTACGCAATGCCATACGCTCGTCCTCTGTTCCGGCATGGAGAAGGGCAGCACGACGGCTGAGATGGTCGAAGACGAGAACGGACGACGGTGCGTAGAAGGCCATCTCGAGTTCGTCGTCACGGCCTCCGCCGGCGCCCGGTATCCGATACGCAAAATCAAATCCGACGGCCCCGACAAGGCCCCCATGGAAGGGGACTCCGGCGTCGACTGGGCCGGGTCGAGGTGCGAGGTCGAGGACCTGTCGGAGTGAAGTCATCAAAGCGTCGATCGAACCGTCAGTCTTGAATGTTTGGTCACCGGCGCTGATCTCACCCCCTCGACAGGACACTCTCAACCCATCGCCGAAGCCGATAAATGAGTACCTGCCCACACGTTCGCCATGCTCCACGCTTTCGAGTAGGAAACTTGGGCGGAGAGGAGTCAGCTTGAGGTATGCCGACACCGGAGTGTCGAGATCGGCAGCAATGTCAAAAATTCGCTTCATCGAGATCCTTACTCCGAGTCAGATGGGCAATGAAAAACCCACCTGGGCCGGAGGTGGGTTGCGTTTGCGTCAGGGCAAGAATTCTGTTCTTGACTAGGACGCCACCTCCGGCGCGTTCCACTTCCACCACCAGGTGGCAAACGTGTTCGGCGAGAGGTCTTGGCCTGTCATGTCGGACGTCACCGTAAGACAAAGGCGCCTGTACGTCAAACCTGCACTAGCGAGTCGGGTGAGCAAAGACCTCGGCCGATTCGATCATGTCGGCCGGGCCTGACCGTCGATACCAGGCACCGTATTCCCGTGACAGGACCATGGCAGACATTCCGTGAGCGACGATCGAAATCATCACGGTCCATACCACTACAGAGAATATGGAGTCGGCAATGGGAACCCCCGACTCCTCCAGGAGAAAAACACCAAACAGGATCGAGGCCAGGCCACGAGGCCCGAACCAACCGATAAACAGTTTGGTCGGAGTTCGCACCCCGGAGCCAATGAGCGCGATGGCAACAGGGATCATCCGGATCACCGTCAACGACAGGACGGCGTAACCGATCGAGGCCCAGGAGAAATTGGTGATTGCATCTTCGACCACGATCAGTCCGAACAGGAAGAAGGTGATCAAGGTCAGCAGCTCGCCCTCATCTGCTGCAAAGTCGTATGCCCCCTCGCAGTGTTCCCGTGCCGCAATTCCGAATCCGATTCCAGCCACAAAAGCGGCAACGAAGCCGTTTCCACCGATCATGGGGGCAAGAGCATATGCCGCCACCCCGATTGCCATCGTCCCCAACTGGCGCATCACCCCTTCGACCATACGGCGCGATACCGCCCACTCGAGCGCCTTGCCGCCCAACCAGCCGATGGCAAGGCCCACAGCAACACCGAAGCCGATCTCGGTTGCGAGAAGAGAGATGAAACCACGGTCCTCGAGGCCTGCCTCTTCTTCGAGCAAAATGACCGCCGCGGTGATCACCGGGAGCATGATCCCGTCATTGAGACCACTCTCGACGTTGATCGTCTGGCGAATGCTCACCGGAACCTCCTCGCTGATCACGACGGGCTTGCCCAGCGCAGCGTCCGTCGGCGTCAGGATGGACGCGAGGACCAACGCCGCTGCCAGATCGTATGATTTGAACACCAAAAGCGCCACGGCCGTCCCGGCGATAATCGTGAGGGGTAGCCCGATACCGAGCAACCGAAGGGGAAGCCGGGCTTCGGTCCGCAACCGTCGTGCATCGATTCTGATCGCATCGGTGAACAGGACCAGAAGGAGGGTCGCCTCGGCGAAGCCCCCCACTGCCCCGGTGCCGAGAGACGGATATTCGATCAAACCGGCACCTGCCGAGCCCAGCAAGATCCCGGCCCCGGCAAAGAGCATTGGGGCACTTACAACCGAGCGTTCCATGGCCCGGGATGCCAGAGAGTATGCGAAAACGAGTACAGCTATTACGGCAAGGAGCACCACGGCGACACACTATCGCCGTTAGCCCGGTGCTGTCGGACTCTGATAGGCACCGACTTCTACGCCAAAAGACGAGAGCATGGTCATCGTCCTCGAGAACGACCCACCGTCCCGACCTGCCGGGAGCACGTGGTAGTTACCACGATCCACCACCGTGGGAACCGCCTCCATGTCCACAAATCTCCAACTCCCGTCGGCCCACTGCGCCGTTGCCACCGCAAGGAAACCTTCGCTGGTGGCGACCGTGTGGAGTTGACCGGACAACAGGTTCCCCAAGCCATACACCACATACTCGTCACCGATCATCCCGACGGGGCCGACCACATGGCTGTGATGCCCCACAACCAGGTCGACCCAGGGCGATTTGGACAGCTCGTCGAAAATGGCGACCTGGGCTTCGGTCGGATTGGCCCGGTATTCGGTGCAGCAATGGACACTGACGACGACTAGGTCGGCCCCGGCCCATCGGGCCTGTCCTGCCATCTCCAGCATCGCCCTGACATCGAGGCGTTGCGCCATCCAATCCTTGCCCGGTGGGGTGCTCAATCCGTTCAGCCAGTAGGTCCCGGCGATATGGGCGACGGTGAGGTTTCCCAGGTCATAAATTGTTGCCGACGACGCTTCCTCGGGCGAGCGTGCGGTACCAGCGTGTTTTAGACCCGCGGCATCGAGTACGTCGAGGGTGTCAACCAGCCCCTTCTCCCCCTTATCTGCCGAGTGATTCGATGCTGTCGAACAACCGTCGAACCCGGCATCAGCGATCCCTTCGGCCAATTCGTGTGGAGCGTTGAACCTGGGGTAGGAAGATAGTTCGGAGTTGGTGGACGTTAGAGGTACCTCGAGGTGGCATATCGCAAGATCCGCCGAAGAAACGATCGGTTTGATGGCGCGGAACAGAGCTGTGAAGTCGAACCCGGTCGCACCGGTGGACGCGCTCCGACGCACACCGTTATGGACCAGGATGTCTCCGCCGAACATCATCGTCGCAACCTTTACATCGGGCTCGATGACTCTCGTCGCCATAGAAAACTCTCGCCGGTCGAGAAGATGCAGGTTTTGCAACCCTACGCCGGGGACAAATGAGGGCCGTGGGGCGCCAAACGGGCTGGTTATCGATGCGGCCGTCAGCGAGGCGTCCCGCAGTGGTGATTGGGCCGTCGTGGAGCGCACCGGGGTCACCGTAAACGCGGTGACACCGGTCATTGCCACGGCGGCAAGCAGCACCGTGTACCGATAAAGGAGTCCGCTCATTTGGACCGATCAGTCTGACACCGGTAGTCCAAAATCGGCGGCAAAGCCTCCTAACTGAAGTCCAACTCCCCAGCCTCGACGGAGACTTTGATGCTCTGACCCTCGACGATCGTGCCATCGAGGAGTCCGCGGGCCAATTGGTCCGCCACGCCGGTCTGAATCAAACGTTTGAGGGGCCGGGCACCGTAAACCGGGTCATATCCGCGTTGTGCGAGGAGATCGAGCGCTTCATCGTCAAAAGCGATTTCAATTCGTCGCTGTGCGAGACGCTCCTTCAACGACTCCAACTGGATCTCCACGATCTCGCGCAGGTCGTCAAGGCTCAACCGGTCAAACACCACGATGTCATCGATTCGGTTGAGGAATTCCGGGCGAAAGTGACCTCTAACCGCTTCCAGCACTCGATCAGTGACGGTCTCGGTAGGCAGTTCGGGATCGATGTACTCCGATCCGAGGTTTGACGTCATTATCAACAATGAATTTGTGAAATCGACAGTTCTTCCCTGGCCATCGGTGAGCCGGCCGTCGTCGAGCAACTGGAGCAAAACGTTGAAAACATCAGGGTTTGCCTTCTCGATCTCGTCGAGCAAAACCACCGAGTACGGGCGTCGACGAACGGCCTCTGTGAGTTGTCCACCCTCGTCATATCCGATGTATCCCGGTGGTGCGCCGATGAGCCTGCTCACCGAATGCTTCTCCATGTACTCGGACATGTCGATTCGGACCATCGCACGGTCGTCGTCGAACATGAAACCAGCGAGGGCGCGAGCTAGTTCGGTCTTTCCGACACCGGTTGGGCCCAGGAACAAGAACGATCCGACCGGGCGGTTGGGATCTGACAGGCCGGCCCGGTTGCGCCGCACCGCATTGGCGACCGTCGACACCGCTGGCTTCTGGCCCACCACCCTTTGGTGCAGGTGCTCTTCCAGGTGCACCAACTTCTCGGTCTCGCCTTCCATGAGCTTGGAGACGGGGATTCCGGTCCAACGACCAACGACCTCCGCTACATCCTGATCGGTTACTTCTTCTGAAAGCATCGATCCGGCCTGGTGCAGGTCGGCGAGATCGCTCTCAGCAGCGACGAGTTCAGACTCCAACCCGGTGATCGTCCCGTAGCGGAGCTCGGCTGCCTTGCCGAGGTCACCCGAGCGCTCGGCTCGCTCCGCTTCGTTTCGGGCGTCTTCGATCCTGGCCTTCAGGCCGCGGATTGTCGAGATTGCCTCTTTCTCGAGATTCCATCGGGCGGTCAGCGCGTTGATCTCCTCTGACAGGTCGGCAATCTCCTGCTCGACTCCGCTGAGACGCTCGACAGATAACGCATCTGACTCCTTTTTCAGGGCCTCACGCTCGATCTCGAGTTGGATTCGTCTCCTGGTGAGCTCGTCGATCTCCTCCGGCATCGAGTCGATCTCGATGCGAAGGCGCGATGCCGACTCGTCGATCAGGTCGATCGCCTTGTCAGGCAGGAATCGCGCCGAGATATAGCGGTCGGAGAGCACTGCAGCAGCAACCAGAGCACTGTCGGTGATCCGGACGCCATGGTGTACCTCGTACCGCTCTTTGAGACCTCTGAGGATGCCAATCGTGTCCTCCACAGAGGGGGCCTCTGTGAGAACAGGTTGGAAACGCCGCTCCAGCGCGGCGTCCTTCTCGATGTGTTTGCGATACTCGTCGAGAGTGGTTGCACCGATAAGACGGAGTTCGCCGCGGGCGAGCATCGGCTTCAGCATGTTGGAAGCGTCCATGGCCCCTTCAGCGGCCCCGGCACCGACGAGGGTATGGAGTTCGTCCAGGAAGGTGATGACCTCCCCGCTCGAGTTCTTGATCTCCTCCAACACTGCTTTGAGGCGCTCTTCGAATTCACCCCGATACTTGGCACCGGCAACCATAGAGCCCAGGTCCAGTGCAACGATCCGTTTGCTCTTCAACCCCTCGGGCACGTCGCCATCGGCGATTCGACGCGCCAAACCCTCAACGATTGCTGTCTTGCCAACACCCGGTTCACCGATGAGGACCGGATTGTTCTTGGTTCTCCGGGATAGCACCTGGATCACACGGCGGATCTCATCGTCGCGTCCGATCACCGGATCGAGCTTGCCCTGGCGGGCGTCGGCGGTGAGGTCGCGCCCATACTGTTCGAGAGCGTTGAGTGTCGACTCCGGGTCCTCCGAAGTGACCCGATGCGTTCCCCGCACCGAAGTCACCGCATCGGTCAGCGCGGCGGAATCGAGGCCCAACTCACGGAAAACCTGTCCCGTCGGCCCATCGTCTTCGGACAGGGCAAGCAACAGATGCTCGACCGACAGATAGTCGTCCGACATCCGCTGCCGGAGCTGGTCGGCACGGTCGAGAATCCGGTTGAACTGTGATGACCCGCTTACATCGACGTCACCGAAGGCCTTTGGTTCAGCAACGAGGAGGGCTTCCAGTCGTCGTCGCAACTCGATGGGATTTGCGCCGAGACGATCGAGACTCGGGAACACGATCCCTTGCTGTTGCGCCAATAGCGCCAACCCGAGATGGGCGGGAAGAATCGAACTGTGGTTGTGGTCGCGGGCCGACTGAGTAGCGTTCAACAATGCTTCTCTGGTTCGAGCGGTGAGCTTTTCAGGGTTCAATGTGCATCCAATGGTAGGTAGAAAACTTGAGTGTTAGTGTATCAAGTTTGAACACGGCACGCAAGAAGGAGACGGGATGCCATAGTGTCGTACCAACAAATGCAAGGAGGCACCTGATGATTCAGGAATTCAAGGAATTCATCAACAAAGGCAATCTGGTCGACATTGCCGTGGCATTCGTAATGGGACTTGCCTTCGCCGCCGTGGTGACCAGCCTCACCGAAGATATCGTCAACCCGTTGGTAGCCAAGATCCTCACCGTGGACAGCCTCGCCGAGTGGGCACCCGGCGGAATCGGTCTGGGCGCTTTCCTGGTTGCCCTGATCAACTTCCTCATCGTCGGCTTCGTGATGTTCCTCGTGGTGAAGGCCTACAACCGGATGAAAGCCGAGGCGGAAGCACCCGGCCCTACCGAGGAGGTTGCACTCCTCACCGAGATCCGGGACAACACCAGGCGCTGAACTCGTTCAGTCGCAGTCCTTTATCGGAGATTCACTCTGATCGCCAGAGATCGATCTGGGGAAGTCCAAAGATACCCAGGGTTTGGGAAAGTTCCCCGGCGTGATAGGCGTCGTGGCTGAAGATGCGCTGCAAAATGGACGCCTTGGTATGAATCTGTTCGGTTTCGCCGTATCGCCTCGTGATGGTTTCCCGCAGCGTCTCCGGAGT
>DATDCF010000276.1:0-13486 GCA_036524475.1 Acidimicrobiia bacterium
TTGCCTGGAAGATCGAGTCGATCCACTTCTTCTATCAATCCGAGCCGATCCAGAGTTCTCACCGCGGAATCGGAATCCACACCCCGGATCTCTGAAATTTGACTCCGGGCGACGGGCTGTCGATAGGCAACAACCCCCAGGGTTTCAATGGCGGCAGGCGAGATACGGCGGGCGGTTGCACTCGAGCTAAACCGTTCCAGGTAGGGATAGGCATCCGGGTGGCTGTAGATCCGCCATCCGCCGGCCACGGAACGAAGTACCAGTCCCGAGTCACGTGCCGCGAGCGCCTCTGCCATCTCCTCGAGAATCGTCTCAACCTGGTTCGGGCTCATCTCGAGAATCTGGGCGAGCTCATTCAGCGGAACCGGCTCCTCGGTGACAAAGAGGATCGCCTCCAATGCCGCCCGGGCGTTCACGAGGCCCACTCAGAGGTGAGGTCAACACCACTGCGTTGCACGTGTTTGACCTGGATGCTTGACAGCCAGTCCTCTTGATGTACCTCGACCAATCCCCATCTCGCCATTTCGAGCAGCGCCAGAAAATATGCCGCTACCTCGACGGGACGTTCGCAATGTTCAGTGAGGGTTTCGAAGTCGGACAGGGCGAGGTCGGCGATGCGAGATCGCAACTCGTCTATCGCCGAGGCCACGGAAGGCATGTCGAGTTCGAGATGGTCGAGATCGGGTTCTTCGGCCTCCCGTCGGAAGACGCCCACCGCGAAGTCTCTGAGACCGGCCGCGTCGACCGGAAGTGTGAAATCCAACGGCTGTCGGGTGATCTTCTGGTCGAGGCCCGACGTGCGCGCCACCAGCCGATTTGCCTCTTGAAGACGCATCGTCAGAACAGCCGCGACGTCTTTGAAGGTCATACAGGCGAGAAGACGTGAGAGCAGCCGGTCACGCTCTTCGAGGAGAAGTAGCTCATCATCCAGGTCGAATCGACCACGGTCAGGCAGCAACGAGTTGGCCTTCAACTGCACCAGCGTTGCCGCGATCAACAGGAACTCAGACGTCACCTCGAGATCGAGATGGGTCATCTCATCGAGAAATGCGATGTACTCCGAGACCACATCGGTAAGACCAACGGCAGAGATCTCCAACTGGTGTTTGGAAATTAGTTGGAGGAGCAGGTCGAGCGGCCCTTCGAAAACTGCGGTCTTCACTTGATAGGTCATCGCTGATGTCAGGTTATCGCCTTTGCACCACGATCAGCGACTCTGTGGAATAAACCGGTCAACGATCCGATTCTTGCAAGACCTTCCACAGGCCAGGATCGATGTCGTCCGGACATTGGCCGTGGTGGCTCCGGGCAAAGCTGACGACGACACCGGCAGATCCGATTGAAATGAGGTCGGCGGCCCCGATCTCACCGTGGTCTCGATACATCACCATGCGACGGCTGAGCGGGAGTCTGAGTTTGATCAGAATCGATGACACGGACCGTCCCAGCGCACCGAGGTGAGCGTGCCGCTTCCCCACATCGTGAAGAGCGCCCGCCCGTATCGCCGATCCGTCCCCCGGAAAGGCAGCGGCGACGGACGATCCGGCATTGAACCCGTGTCGCTGATCCCGACTGTCCTGCGCGAAGAAGATTTCGCCCTCGGCAGGGGTCAACCAGGCAGAAACCGTCGCTACTTCGGCGTCGGTGAGTGGCCGGGACGACACAAAGTCGAAAAATCTCCTGAAGAGATGGGGAAAAGAGCCTGGCAACGGTGGAGAGCTAGACGCTGACCGCCGACTTGCAGTCGACGCAGAGAATAGAGGCGGGCCGCGCATCGAGACGTTCCTGCGCAATTTCAGCCCCGCATCTGGCGCAGGTCCCGTATGAACCGTCGGCGAGCCGACCCAGCGCGGCGTCGACATCGTTTAGCTGAGCCTTGATCGAATCGACGAGGCCGATCACTTCAGTCCGCTCGGCTGTCACCGATGCTGCGTCCGCAAAACTGCCACCAAAATCGATATCGGGCCTGAGATCACCAGATTCGCTGGCCCCCAACTCATCGAGCTGATGGACGAGATGCGCCCTGTCGGCTTCGAGTATTTCCTTGATTTTGGATGTGCTGAAGCTGCTCATTTGCTCCTCGGGTGCGCTTCGATGTAGATCTCCATGAGATGTGCGGCACTCACTCTCGTGTAGACCTGCGTGGTGCTAATCGTAGCGTGTCCCAACATTTCCTGGACGGTTCTTAAATCCGCACCTCCCTCGACCATGTGAGTCGCGGCCGAATGACGGAGGACATGAGGGGAGACCTTCGCCGGATCGAGGCCGATTCTCGCGGCGGATTCTCTAACGATGTTGAATACGGCCTGACGGCTGAGCCGGCGACCCCGGACGCTGGTGAACATCGGGTCGCCGCGTTGGTCCCGTCTTATCAGATCGAGACGATCGGGTAACCACCGTGACAACGCCAGGACCGCCTTACTCCCCAGGGGGACTATTCGCTGTTTCGCTCCTTTGCCGGTGACTATCGCAATCGCGTCGTCCAGATCGACATATGTCAGGTCCAGACCTGTGGCCTCGGTCACACGGGCGCCTGTGCCATAAAGGAATTCCAATACAGCGGAATCCCTTCGCCCTATGAGAGTGGAGATGTCGGGTGCTTCGACCAGTTTGATCGCGTCGTCGACACTCAGGGCCTTGGGCAACGGCTCTCCGAGCCGCGGTGTCTCCAGGAGGAGAGTTGGATCGGTCTCTCGAAAACCCTCCCCCACCAGAAACCTGTGCAGTCCCCGAATCGATGCGATTTTCCGGGCCACACTGGCACGAGAGATGTTGGCGTCATGGAGGCTGGACACCCAGCCCTCGACCAGTGTCATATCGGGCTCGCGGCCGCCGAGGTAGCCGAGATACTGGGCTAAGTCGCGCCCGTAAGCAGCGATGGTATTCGGTGCCAGACCCCTTTCCACCCGTAGCGATATCAGATATTCATCGACGCAGAGAGCGAACGACTCATTTCCGTTCACCGGTTGGCCAGGGCCTCACTGACCGGTGTATATGCGTCGCCCAGACTCTCGGCGACACCGGGGTGGCAAACCTTGTCGTCAATCACGTTGACACCTGATATCAGCTCAGGATGGTCGCGGAAAGCGCCGTCCAGACCATTGTCGGCCAGGGAGATCACGTAACGAAGCGTCGAATTGGTCAACGCATAAGTGGAGGTGTGCGGTACGGCGCCGGGGATGTTGCCCACTGCGTAGTGGACGACATCGTGAACCAGATAGGTGGGTTCCGCATGCGTAGTCTCCCGGGAAGTGGCAAAGCATCCGCCCTGATCGATAGCCACATCGACCAGCACCGAGCCCTTCTTCATGGCCCTGACCATGTCTTCTGTAACGAGCTTCGGCGCAGCGGCGCCGGGTATCAGGACCGTCCCGATGACGAGGTCGGCTGCTGTCACCTGCTCTTCGAGGTTCAACCGGTTGGAGTGCATCGTCACGATCCGACCTTGATAAAGAGAATCCAGCATGCGCAGCTTGTTCATATCGGTGTCGAGCACCATTACGTCGGCCTGCATGCCCATCGCAATCACCGCGGCGTTGGAACCGGCCATCCCCCCACCGATTACAACCACCTTGGCCGGAGCAACCCCGGCGACACCACCGAGCAGCACTCCACGGCCACCATGCGCCTTCTCCAGGAAGTAGGCGCCGGCCTGCGTCGCCATCCTCCCTGCAATCTCCGACATCGGTGCCAGCAACGGGAGGCTGCGGTCGGCGAGTTGAACGGTCTCGTAGGCGATCGCAATCACGCCTCGCTTGCGCAGACCTGCCGCGAGAGTGGGATATGCCGCGAGATGGAGATAGGTGAACAGGACCTGCCCGGGTCGGAACAACTCCACTTCGGTGGACTGGGGCTCCTTGACCTTTATGATCATCTCAGCGTCGGCGAACACCTCGGCGGCTGTCGGAACGATCGTCGCTCCCTGCGCAACGAATTCTTCGTCGGCGATGGTCGACCCGAGACCGGCGCTGGCCTCGATCAAAACGGTATGACCCCGATCCGCCAACTCCCGGACACCTACCGGAGTGATCGCTATCCGATGCTCGGCAGTTTTTATTTCTTTAGGAACACCAACCAACACGAAACGATCCTCCTGGAGATTCCGGGACACCGACGATACAGCGACAGACCCCTGGTCCGCGACTAGAGCTTATTCGAGTGAGATATCCGCAGGTTCCCGTCGCTGTGGTCTACCGGCTGCCACCTTCCCGGCGGCCCGCACCAGACCACTGAATAGCGGGTGTGGTTCGTCGGGGCGGGAGCGGAATTCGGGATGAGCCTGCGTGGCGACGAAGTAGGGGTGATCGATCATTTCGATGTACTCGACGAGGTTTTCGTCAGGGGAAACTCCGGACAACCGAAGCCCGGCACTCTCCAGTTCTTTGCGGTAGCGATTATTCACTTCCCAACGATGACGGTGCCTCTCGTATACGAGCTCATCCCCGTAGAGCTCCCGCACCAACGAGCCTTCGGCGAGCTTGGCCGCATAAAGGCCGAGACGCATCGTCCCGCCCTTCTCTTCCACGTCCTCCTGGCTCTCCATGAGGTCGATGACCGGATGAGGAGTGGTCGGATCGAATTCGGTCGAGTTGGCATCACCATGGCCGAGGACATCGCGTGCAAATTCGATGACGGCGCACTGCAGGCCCAGGCAGAGCCCGAGGAACGGGATGCCGTTTTCCCGGGCGAATCGGATTGCTTGGATCTTTCCTTCGACCCCGCGGTAGCCAAATCCCCCTGGAACCACTATTCCGTCTAGGTCTTCGAGATAGGAGTCAGCGAGCAGACCGGTGAGCTCATCGCTTGGTATCCAGGCAAGGTCGAGCTTGAGGCCATGTGCCGCAGCACCGTGGCGCAATGCTTCGGCCACGGAAAGGTAGGCGTCGGGAAGGTCGACATATTTTCCGACAATGCCGATACGAACCGAATCGGTGGCTCGCTTCGCTTTTTCGACCATCGCCCTCCAGTTATCCAGGTTTGGCGGCCCCGTGACCAGACCCAGTTGATCACACACCACCCGATCGAGACCACCATCATGGAGGACGAGTGGGACCTCATAGATGTCCCCGGCATCGGGGGCCGCTATGACCGCTTCCGGGGAGACGTCGCAGAAGAGGCTGATCTTGCGGACCACGGCCTCGTCAATCTCCCGATCGGATCGAACGATGATCACATCGGGATGAATCCCCTTGCTGCGGAGTTCCGCCACCGAATGCTGGGTGGGTTTGGTCTTGAGTTCCTCGGAAGTCGAAATGTAAGGAACCAGGGTGACGTGTATGAATAGGACATTCTTCTTGCCAACGTCATTCCCGTACTGTCGGATCGCCTCCAGGAACGGCAGGCTCTCGATGTCACCAACTGTTCCACCGACCTCAGTGATCACCACGTCGACGTCGCCGGACGAGCCCACCCTCCTGATCCGATCCTTGATCTCGTTCGTGATATGCGGGATCACCTGGACGGTGTCGCCCAAGTAGTCGCCCCGGCGTTCCTTTTGGATCACACTCATATAGACCGAGCCTGACGTCACATTGGAGGTCCGCTTCAGGTTCTCTCCCGTGAATCGTTCGTAGTGCCCGAGGTCGAGATCGGTTTCGCCGCCATCGTCGGTGACGAACACCTCACCGTGCTGGAACGGATTCATCGTCCCTGGATCGACATTGATGTACGGATCGAGCTTCTGGTTGACGACCCGCAGCCCCCGGGCCTTGAGCAACCGACCCAGTGAGGAAGCAGCGATCCCTTTGCCTAGCGATGAAACGACACCACCGGTGACAAACACGTACTTGGTCTTTTGCGGGGGTGTTGAAGGAGTGTCGGGCATCGAATCAGATGTCGTTCCTTGCGAAAAAAGTGACCCGTCCATGACGGGATGCCAGCGTAGCACCAGAATCGAAGGACGCCATGTTTGTCACTTTCGACTCATTTCCAATAGCTCTGCGGCGGCGTCCTGGCCCCGATCGCTCTCCGGCAATCCCGCCATCATGCGGGAGATTTCCTCCAGGCGCGCCCCATCCTCGACAAGTTCCAACACCGCCTCCGCCCCATTTCTCCTGATCACGTAGTGTCTATCGGCGAAAGCGGCCACCTGTGGAAGATGGGTGACACAGAGCAATTGCTGCCCGGCTGCGAGATCGGATAGTTTCCGGCCCACCGCCAGAGCGGTGGCTCCCCCCACTCCAGCATCGACCTCATCGAATACCAGGGTGTGCCTGGCACCAGTACCGGTCGCAAGGTTTATGGAGAGAATCAGGCGGGACAGTTCACCACCCGACGCCACTTTTGATATCGGACCGGCTTGGAGCCGGTCATGGGAGGAGAACATCAACTCGACACGATCGGCACCAGAGGCTGCCGGCTCGCGCCTGGAGAATTCAAATCGCAAAATCGCGCTGGAGAGCCCGACATCACTGAGATGGGACTCGATCCCGGATGCAAGTCGCCCCGCGGTTGCCTTTCTCGATATTGACAGGTGGGTGGCAAGGTCTGCCACATGGCTGCTGGCCTCCTCGACTTCACTATCAATCGAGCTTGCGCGGTCGAGTAGCGCGGCCAACTCGGATGCGTGCTGCCCGGCCCCGTCGCCGTAGGCAATCACGTCGACCAGGGTCTTCCCGTACTTCATCTTCAGATCTCCGAGAAGAGTCAGCCGTCTCTCGATGTCGGCGCCCGACTCGGGATCCAGGTCGAGGTCGGCATTTCGCCCGGCCAGCTCGCGCGCCAGGTCAGCCGTCGAAATCGACAAACCCTCGGCGGTATCGGCCATCGCCTGCAACGATGGGTCGAGCGCCGCGACCTTGCGGAGGAACGAGACGAGTTCTCCTGTGTCATCGACCAATCTCTCCAACAGCCGACCCGAGTTGCCCAGGTGCTCCTGGATCTCCTCCAGATTGCGGAGGCGCATGGCGGATTGTTCGAGGACCACATCTTCTCCCTCCTCGAATCCGGCGTTGGAGATTTCTGCTTGCTGATACCGGGCCAGGTCTAGCTCCCGGGCCAGCTCGATTCGGGACCCACCCAACTTTGACTGCTCATCGAGGAGACCGGCGAGACGCGCCCAGGCATCCTGATACTCGTTGACGATCTGCAACCCGCCTTCGTCGAGGTTGGCGTCGAGCAGGCCCACGACGTACTGGCTCTTCTTCAGATCGAGCTGATCATGCTGTCCGATGATCTGGACTCTCGATCCGAGCTCATCCCGCAGAGTGGTCGCCGACACGATGACGCCGTCGCGGTATGCCCGGGAGCGTCCCTCCCGAGGAACGATCCGGCTGACCGGGAGCTCTTCGACGTCGAGAAACACACCTTCAGCAGTGGCGCTGTCGCCATACGGGCCAACAATGGAGGAGTCGGCGTTTTCGCCGAGCAGAAGCCGTAGAGCACCGAGAAGTAGGGTCTTGCCGGCACCTGTCTCGCCCGTGATCACCGTGAAACCATTTGCAGGGACCAATTCGGCTTCGTTGATCAGGCCCAGATTTCTAGCCGCCAGGTGGATGAGCATCAGGGCAAATCGAACTTGTCTTTTACCAGGCCGGCAAAAGACGGTGACCCGAAGGTCACGAACTGTACGGGCCGGTCTCCTCGGGTCACTACTACCTTGTCGCCGTTTCCGAGCTCGCCGAGATTTTGCTTATCCACGCTTACCTTGACCGCACGATCGCGGTGGACCGTGATCGTTATCTCTTGCTCCGCTGGCAACACGATCGACCTTGAAAATAGGGAGTGGGCAGCAACCGGGGTAAGCACAATGGCATCGACCGCCGGCGAAACCAGCGGGCCGCCGGCCGAGAATGAGTAGGCGGTAGAACCCGTAGGCGATGCCACGATGAGGCCATCCGACCGATAGGTGGCAAACTCGACCCCGCCGATCGCAACCTCCAGTTCGACAAGTCGCTGGTTGTCGACCTTCTCGATTACCACGTCGTTTACACCATGGAACACCCCTCCATGCGTCCGGGCGGCGACAGTCATCCGGTTGTCGATGTCGTAGTCACCGTCAACCAGACGGGAGACCACCGATTGCAGGTCTTCGGGGTCTGCGGTTGTGAGAAAGCCAAGAGTGCCGAGGTTGAAGCCAAGGACGGGCAGGTCGGCCGCATGAGCTACCGCCGCCGCCGAAAGCATGGTTCCATCTCCACCCACAGCGATCACCAGGTCGGCCTCTCCGGCCACCGTTGTGACAGCAACGCCACGATTCTGAAGCGCATCGACCAACTTCCGCGAAAATTGATCGACTGCTGGCCTCTCCTCTCTGAGCTCCAGGTAAACCTTCATTCCGATCCACCGTTGAGAATCGTCACGAAAGCCTATTTGATCTCGACGTCTTCGAGGAGGCCACCGAGAATCTCGGCGAGCTCAGCGGCAGGCTGCGGTAGTTCTGCCGGGTCGAGTTCGGCTAATTCGCGGAGCTTCTCCTCGATTTCAGTGCGGACGTCTTCGGGAATGTTCATTTCCCGATTATTGCCGATCCGCGGTGGCGAACACCAGATCTACGGCGGATTCCACATCAGCAACGACATGGTCCGCTGATTCAAGGTTCATCTTTTCGTCGGTAACACCCGTGAGCACCAGGATCGAAGTCCAGTCGGGCTCGCCTTCGGCCAGGGCGATGTCGGTTTCGAGGCGGTCGCCGATCACCCAAGCACTTTCAATTCCGGAAGCCTTTATCAGATTTCTCATCGGCAGCTCGGGTTTACCGGCCTTGATCGGGTCAACTCCAGAAGCGGTAGAGACCGCGGCGACAATCGCACCGGCACCGGGGAGCAGCCCCGATTCGACGGGGAAGGTCGCATCGGTGTTGGATGCTACAAACAGGGCTCCGTGGCGGATTTCGTCGGATGCCCTGGTCAAGGCGGCGTAGTCGAATTGCTGATCGATGCCAACGATCACGGCATCGGCACCCGAAGTGACTATCTGGCGCCCCGATTCGGTGACTGCCGCAATAATTCCTTCTCCGCCGATGACCATGCATTTGGCCGCATCTTCGGGTAGCACTGAAACTGCGGCCATGGCCGACGTCAGGATTGCTTCAGGTGCCACCATTACACCCATGACGATGAGAATTTTTTCAGCCACCTGCGCCGGGGTCCGGCTGCTGTTGTTGGTGACAAACACAACCGGATATCCCCCGGCTTCGAGACGGTGGAGGGCGCTGGCCGCTCCCGGCATTGCCTGCCGACCCCGATAGATGACACCATCAAGGTCACAGATGACAGCGGGGAGACTCATTTGCGCCCGAAACGTTCGAAGATCTCAACATAGAGCCGTGTGGTCTTCTCCACCGACCCGACCGAGACCTTCTCGTTGTGTCCGTGAAACAGGGCAAGCATTTCCGAGAACGAAGTGCGGTCATCAAAGAGCCCCACCCCGTAGGCGATGGTCCCCTTCTTCCTCCAGAAGCGCGCGTCTGTGGCGACCGTCATCGTGGTCGGGAAGATGTTTCGATGGCCCTCGACGACTTCCACCGAGTCAGCAATCACGTCCCATAGATGGGTGTCCCGTGGGGAAAGAGTCGCTTCGAGGTCCATCACAGGGTCGATGTCGACATCATCAGACGCAGAACCCATCGCCTTTCGCAGGTAGACATCGATATCTACACGGCTAGTGCCCGGCAGAGCGCGGATGTCTATTTCGGACCGGGCCTGGTCGGCGATGGTATTGGTCTTAGTCCCACCATGCATCCGATTGGGCGATACGGTCAGTCGCGTCGCTGCGTGTGCATAGCGGGCAAAGAGCGGGTCGGAAATGGCGACACTCTCGATCGCTTCATCGACGCGGTCAGGGTCGGTGAGGGCATTCTTCACCTCGTCGCTGAGCGGCAGCTCTTCCACAAAGGCCCTCCACTCGTCAGTGATGGTGACAGGCGACTCGCCCGCGAAAATCCCGGACACCGCGCTGACCATTTTCTCCAGGGCGTTGTCGGAGCGATACGGCGCCGACCCGTGGCCCGGAGTTCCGGATGTCGTCAAAACGGACCAAAACGCTCCCTTCTCCCCTACAGACACGGGGATCGCCGAGCCCGGCTCCCCGTCATAGGTCGGATATGCGACCTCGGTGAGGAGATAGTCGGTGCCGACCAGGTCCCAGTGGTCTTCCACCAGAAGCTGAGCACCGTATTTCCCGCCTGACTCCTCATCGGCTACTGCAGCGAATATGAGGTCACCCGCTGGCACCTTTTCCCCTGTGATGTATGGGCGAAAGGCCACCGCCATGGCGGAGGTCACATTGAGCATGTCAACCGCCCCTCTCCCGTAAATCCACCCGTCATGGATCTCTGCACCGAAGGGATCCCGGTCCCAACCGTTCGGGTCGGCCGGGACAACGTCGAGATGGGGCACCATGGCAAGCGACGGGGCGTTCGACTCGGAACCGGCCACCCGATAGACGACCGACTGCCTCCCGGGCACTGGCTCGAAGACCTGACCTGGGCTGCCGAAGAACTTCTGGAGGGTTGCTACCGACCTGTGCTCGTGGCCGCTGGTGGCCGTTCCGTCATTGACGCAACCGTTCCGGATGAGGGTCTGGAGCAATTCGATGGGTTGGCTCAATGCTCATCCATCATCTCGAGAAGAACTTCTAACAGCTCATACATGGTGTCGGGCATATCCAGTTCGAAGGCCGCCTCGAGGTCAACCCATTGCACCTCGGCAGCGTCGTCCCCCGCCTCCATCTCGCCGCCGGTAGGCGCTCCAAGGAAGTCGACGAGAACGAGGTGAGTGTCGGAGTCGATGAACTCCCCTACCCAGACGATCTCGTCCAGTTCGACCAGGATGCCTGTCTCTTCCTTGACTTCGCGGGTTGCAGCTTCTGCCAGTGTCTCGCCGAAGTCCACTTTGCCGCCGGGTACAGCCCACATGCCCTTGTTGGGTTGCCTGCCTCTCCGAACCAGCAGTATCTGACCATCCTCAACGACGGCCACACCCGTGGCGACGACAGGGAATCCGCTACTTATTGTCGTCATGGTGCATCACGATGGATCTTGCACTGAAACCACCAGCTTCGAAGAAGTTCTTGGCGAGACGGTGCCCGGGGAGGACATGTGCATCGAACTTAATCAGCCCCATCTCCCGGAAGCGGGCCAGAGCGAGGCCGCGCATCTCCTCGCCGATCGCGATCTGACGTGCCTCTTCCTCGACAAAGACGATCCGTATCGAGCCCAGCCGCTCTCCCCCGGCCTGCGGGAGCATCGTCTCGATCCTGCCCAGGAGAAAACCAAACGGATATTCCCAGGCCTTCCCGATGATCACGAACGAGTCGGGGCCTTCGATTGCCTGAAGCATGGAGTCTGAGACAGGCTCTGCCAGGCCATCGGCCAGGGGCCACATCGGGTGCAGAGCGGTCATTTCCGATTCCAAAGAACGATAGAGGTCGATCAGAATATCGATGTCGCCGGCGGTCGCGAATGAAACGGTGATCATTTCCAGAACGCCAGGCGACGTTTCCAACGGTCCCATCCCCACCGCGTCACCAGACCCATAGCCTCTCTCACGATGTCCGGCCCCATTTTCGAAGTTCCTTGGGCACGGTCATGAAATGCTATTGGGACTTCGACGATGTTGAGACCTTGTTTGGTTGCATGCCAGGCCATCTCGACCTGGAACCCGTAGCCGGAAGCCTCGGCGCTTGCATAGGGCAACGCCCTCAAGGCTTCGACACTGAAGGCGCGGAATCCAGCAGTAGCGTCGCGAATCTCCAATCCGAGCATGAACCGCGAGTACACGTTTCCGCCCCGCGAAATCAGACGTCGATGCAAGGGCCAGTCCGGCGTTGACCCGCCCGGCACATAACGGGAGCCAATGGCCAGATCGGCCCCATTTTCGACCGCGGCGACCAGCCGCGGGAGGTCAGCCGGATCGTGGGAAAAATCTGCGTCCATTTCGACAACAATTCTGGCGCCGTCGGCAATTGCCCGATCGAACCCGGCGGCGTACGCTGGTCCGAGACCCGCCTTTTCCCTCCGGTGCAGGGTGGACATCGAATCGTTCTCGGACGCCAGGCGCCGGGCAAGGTCGCCGGTTCCATCCGGAGAATTGTCGTCGACCACGAGAAGCCGGTAGCCCTGGTGGAGAACCGCCGACACGATGTGCGCGAGATTCTCACGCTCGTTGTACGTGGGAACCACGACGGTTACCCGGTCATTCGGCACAATCCGCGCAGAGCTGCTTTCTCTTGTTGGCCAGCTGGCTCATCCGCTTGACCATGAAACACGATTGGCACACAAATTCGTCGGCACGCTGGAGTTGGGTGTCTACGTTCATGGTGAGTTCTTCGCGGCGGATTGCTCGAAGTTCTTCAACCTCATCTATCAGGAGATTGTCGTTCTTCTCCTCATCCAGTGTCTGCAACTCCTGGCTCTCCAGCTCCTCGAGGGCTTCGGTGGTCTCCTCATCCTGGTCGTCCTTATCCTCGTCGTCATCGTCAAAATCGACATCGTCATCGTCGTCACCGTCGAGTTCGATGTCCTCTTCGACGATCACATCGATATCGAGATCTTCGACTTCCAGGTCTTCCTCATCGGGATCGAGATCGGCCTCATCGATATCTTCGATGTCAGGAGCGTCATCGCCAATTTCGTCGGTTGCTTCCGTCTTTTTCTTGGTTGCCATTTCATACCCCTCACTGAGCGCCGGGAGTATACGCCCGGTTGTCTAAATCTTTAGGTTGATCGCGGCCGGAATAACCCGACCCGAGATATCTGTATTCCCCAAATGATCACCGTCCGCTTCGACGGGCCAGGCCGGTTCCGACTTCAGGTCGAACTCCGAAACAGAAAAACGCCGAACGGCAGAATCACCGAGATGGGTACCTTTTACCACCTTCGGCACCAAAGCGGGGGCTCTCCTCTTGGCAGTGTCGATTATTTGCAGGTCGAGCACCCCATCGATCAGCGTTGCACGCGGAGCCACATTCCACCCACCGGCGAAGAATTGGGCATTGGCAAAGATCACTGCGAGGGCCTCTGTCTCGATCGACCGCTTCTCGGTGGTGATAGTGATCGCTGCCCGGGGGAACCGGGGCAACCGTGCCAGAAACGCCAGCGGATAACGTGTCGGACCCAGTGAACGCACGAGCCGGCGGGCCGATTCAGCGGCAGCGGCACCTACGCCGGCCTGGGCGACATTTACGAAGAACCGCCTGCCCCAACTCCCATCCAGATAGGCGACATCGATCGTATATCTGGAGTCTGAACCAAGATGTTTGGCTGCCTCGCCGAGATTCTGCGATATTCCGAAGGTACGCAAAAGGTCACACCCGGTGCCTGCGGGCAGGATTCCAATCGTCGGTTTCTCGCCGAGGTCGAGCGGCATGAGCGCATTCACAGCCAGATTGACCGTGCCGTCTCCGCCAACCATTACAAAGTGGGTGCATCCCTCCCGGGAAGCTTCGACGATGGCTTCAATCATTTCCGGACGTGTGGACGGAGCCACCATCTCGTATTCGATCCCGGTCGTGCCCAACACCTCGCGTAATGTCGAAAGACTCACCG
>DATDCF010000277.1:0-2282 GCA_036524475.1 Acidimicrobiia bacterium
TAGCATTGGCCGCCGGTGACAGACCGGACTTCCTCATCGAAACCGAGTCGATCCGAGATAGCAATTGGAAAATCACGCCGGTTCCGCCCGACCTGGCGGACCGTCGTGTCGAGATAACCGGGCCGGTCGAGCGGAAGATGATGATCAACGCGCTCAATTCGGGTGCAAGCGTGTTCATGGCCGACTTCGAAGACGCCACCTCACCGACGTGGAGCAACCTCCTCAACGGCCACATCAATCTCATAGACGCCTATCGGAGAGAAATTTGGCTTGAAACCGAGCAGAAGGACTACATGCTCGATGACGACCCGGCCACTCTCGTTGTCCGCCCACGGGGTTGGCATCTCGAGGAGAAACACTTTCTGGTCGACGGCCAGCCGATGTCGGCGTCGCTGTTTGACTTCGGGCTGTATCTCTTCCACTGCGGCAAGTTGTCGATCGACTCGGGAAGCGGGCCATATGTCTACTTGCCGAAGCTGGAATCGCATCTCGAGGCGCGATTGTGGAACGACATCTTCAAATGGACACAGGCGAGGCTCGGAATCGATCAAGGAACGATCAGAGCGACGGTGCTCATTGAAACTGTTCTCGCCGCGTTTGAAATGGATGAGATTTTGTACGAGTTGAGAGAACACGCCGCCGGCCTCAATGCCGGGCGCTGGGACTACATCTTCTCGATAGTCAAGAAGTTCAGCCACGACCCCGATTTCGTCCTCCCCGATCGAGGGCACATCTCGATGACAGTCCCGTTCATGAGCGCCTACGTGGACTTGATGGTAAAGACGTGCCATCGGCGCGGGGCTCACGCCATCGGCGGAATGTCCGCCTTCATTCCAGACCGCAGGGATCCTGAAGTCACCGGGGCGGCAGTCGCAGCGGTCTCCGCCGATAAGGAGCGGGAAGCATCGGCCGGTTGTGATGGCACCTGGGTGGCACACCCCGATCTGGTCCCGGTCGCGCTTGCAGCTTTCGTCGAGGTTATGGGTGAGCGCCCGAATCAGCTCGAGCGGCAGCGGCCTGAGGTCTCGGTTTCGGCCGACGACCTCCTCGATCTCGACTTTCCCGGATCCGTGACTCTCGACGGGTTGTCTGCAAACGTCGAGGTCGGAATCCTGTATCTGGCGTCGTGGCTCTCCGGAATCGGTGCCGTGGCGATCAACAACATGATGGAAGACGTTGCCACGGCAGAGATTTCAAGGTCACAGATCTGGCAGTGGGTGCGGCATGGCGTCGTCACGGATAAGGGAATCCCGATCAGCGAATCCCTGGTGCGGACTTTGGCAGCAGACGTGGTCCGTGAGCACGAGGCCACGGTTCTCCGGATTCATGAAGCGAAGAAGGTCTTCGAGGACGTGGCACTCAGCGACGAGTTCGTCGAGTTCCTCACCCTCGCTGCGTACGAGTTGATCAACTGATGGAGAAAACGATGTCGAACAGAGCACACCAGACAGCACTTCTCGAAAAGGAGTGGGCCGAGAATCCCCGTTGGATCGGGGTCACGCGCGATTACCCGGCACAGGAAGTCGTCGACCTCCGAGGCAGCATTCTCGAAGAACACACAATGGCCCGTTTCATGGCGGAGAAGTTGTGGGACCTCTTGACCAACGAGGACTACATCAACGCCCTCGGGGCACTTAGTGGCGGGCAAGCAACCCAGATGGTGAAGGCGGGGCTGAAGGCGATCTATCTCTCCGGATGGCAGGTGGCCGGTGACGGGAACCTCTCAGGCGAGGTCTACCCGGACCAGTCGTTGTATCCAGCCAACTCTGCCCCTGAGATGGTGAAGCGGATCAACAATGCCCTGCGGCGTGCGGATCAGATCCATTGGGTTGAAGGAGACGACTCGATCGACTGGTTCGTCCCGATCGTCGCCGACGGTGAGGCCGGATTCGGTGGCTCTCTCAATGTGTTCGAATTGACCAAGTCTTTCATCCAGGCCGGTGTTGCCGGGGTCCACTTTGAAGACCAACTCGCGGCAGAGAAGAAGTGCGGGCACATGGGCGGGAAAGTCTTGGTGCCGACCAGCCAGCACATCAGGGCCCTCACCGCGGCGCGCCTCGCCGCAGACGTGATGGGTGTTCCCACCATCATCGTCGCCCGCACCGATGCCAACGCTGCCACTCTGCTGACTTCCGACGTCGACGAGAGGGATCGGGGATTCACGACAGGGGAGCGGACGCCCGAGGGCTTCTTCCATGTCCGCAACGGGCTGGATTCCGCGATTGCCCGAGGTCTGGCGTATGCGCCATACTGCGATCTGATCTGGTGCGAAACGGCCAAAC
>DATDCF010000278.1:0-16181 GCA_036524475.1 Acidimicrobiia bacterium
TGCGATCCTCCCCAGATCTACACGTCAGCCTTCGAACAGGTTCGGCCGCACCCGTTACGAAATCGCTACGAAACTGCCGAATCGTTAGCGTCACGAAATGTAGACATCTCAATGTTCGTAACGGTGGCATAATCGACTCAATGCTTGAGATTCAACTCCTCGGGCCTCCGGTGGTCAGTGTTGATCGCCAGCCACTCGAAGTCGACACCCGAAAGGCGGTTGCGCTCCTCGCCTATCTGGTCGTCGAGGGCGAGGTTCTACGGGACTCGGCTGCAGCCATGTTCTGGGGTGAATCCACCGAAGAGCGGGCCCGCGCCAGCCTGCGACGGACCCTGTCGTCTCTTCGCTCAGGTCTGGGCTCCGACGCAGTATCAGCCGATCGGCTCAGGCTTCGTCTCGAGCCGGCGACCACCTCAGATGTCCAATTGTTCAACTCCGAATTGGCGAAACCAGCATCGCACAACCACAACCCCGAGGATGTTTGCGCCTCCTGTATCCCGCATTTGAAGCGGGCAACCGGATTGTATCGGGGTGACTTCCTCGCCGGATTTCAGGTCAGAGACGCTGTCGAATTCGAAGACTGGACCCGCACTGTGACAGAGACGTTCCGTCTCCGAGCCGGGGGCGCATTTCAAAGACTGGGAATCGGATACGCATCCGCGGGCCACTACCCGCAAGCAATCGAAGCAGTAACCCGGTGGACCGAGTTGGATCCGCTCCACGAGCCGGCCCATCGAATGCTCATGCTGCTCAATGCTTGGGCTGGCGACAGACCTGGGGCGGTTGCCAGCTATCGAAACTTCGTGGGGACCGTGGATCGCGAGCTCGGTGTCTCCCCGCTCGACGAGACCACCGAGTTGTACGAGGCGATCCTGGACGACGACCTTCCTCCTGCTCCCGGGCTCCGCCGTCAACCAAAGTCACACCCATCGTCAGCCGCCCCAAAACCAGCCAAGATGCTTGATCGAGTCAGCGAGTTGGACCGGCTGCTCCTGTCAGTCGATCGCAGGCTGGGGGTCGGGAAGCTCGTGGTCATCGACGGGGCTGCATGGATGGGAAAAACCCGTCTCCTGGAGGAGTTTGTCCAGATGAGCACTGCCACTCAGACAACGGTTGCCGTCGCTCGCTCGTTTCAGATGGAGAGAAGCCTTCCCTACGGTGTTGCGTCCCAGATCATCAAGGCATTAGCGCCCGCGATCGATCGGTACCGCGATGAGATTCCGGTGTGGGCACTTCAGGAGGCCTCGCGTATTGTCCCGGCACTGTGGCCCGAAGTGCCGGTTCCCACGGTGGATGTTCTCGGGGAGCTTCGCATCTTCGAGGCGATCGAGCAGATCCTATCGGTGCTCGGACATAGCCAGCCCAGCATCGTCGTGGTTGAAGACCTGCAATGGATCGATCCGGCTTCAGGCGAGCTTCTTCTCTATCTCGTCAACCGTTTGGAGCAAGTTCCCATCTTGCTGGTCGTTTCTTACCGGACCGGAGAACGACTGGAGCAAAACTCCCGTGCTCTGGTGGCGGCCGCCGGCGAACATCTGACCCTGGAGCCGCTCGATGCATCGACACTCCATCCGGCGATGGTCCGGGGCCACAGACTCCCTGAACTGCTGAACCGAACCGGCGGCGTCCCGATTCTGGTCCTTGAGGAGTTGAAGGGAAACGGGTCGCACGACGGAATGACCCGTTACATGGAGAGTTCCCTTGCGGCAGTCAGCGATCTGTCGAGTCAGATCCTCGACGCGGCATCGGTCCTCGCCGGGTTGTCGACAACTGACCTTCTCCAGGAGGTAAGCGGTCGGAGCGAGTCCGAGCTGGTCGAGGGGGTGGAGGAGCTGCTGAGAGCCGGCATCCTTCGGGAAGTCGCAGGAAGCAACACTCTGGACTTCACCCTCGAATCGATGAGAGACGTCGTCTATCAGTCGACGACATTGATCCGTCGTCGTCACCTACATCGTCGGGTGGCGGTGACACTTTCTTCCTCTCAGCGGACCCGGAACGACGCCCGTCTGGCGGGGGCTACGGCAGCGCACTTTGCAGAAGCCGGCGACGAGGGTTCGGCCGTTCATTGGTACCGGGTTGCCGCCGGCCTCGCCCGCGAGGTGTACGCCTACGCAGAGGCTCAAGAGTTTCTGGAACGTGCCCTCGCCCTCGGGGACGAAGATGTCGCATGGGTCAGGCTGCAATTGGGAGAAATGTCGATAGCCCGCGGCGACTATCAGAGTGGATTATCTCATCTGACGATCGGCGCCTCCCGTGCGGCCGGGGCAACGCTGGCCCTGATTGAACATCGGTTCGGGCAGGCAAACCGGATGTTGGGGCGTTTCGAATTGGCTGAGACCAACTATCAGAACGCGGCCGCGGAACACCCCGAGCCCGCCGACCTGTATTCCGACTGGGCGCTCCTCCAGCACCGGATCGGAAATCAGTCCGAAGCGTCAGAGCTAGCGGAGAGAGCTGTCTCCTCGGCGCTGGCCACCGGCGATGCCGGACTCAGGGCGCGGGTTTACAACATCTCGGCCGTGGTCGAACAGGACCCCGCTAAGGCGATACAACTCCTCGACCTCGCCATCGTCGGAGACGACGATCAGGTGTCAAGGTTGGCAACGCTCAATAACCGTGCACACATTCTCTCGGAGCTCCAGAAACCAGACGAGGCGATTGTCCTGTTGAACGAAGCTATCTCGATTGCGCAGGAAACCGGACACCGTCACCGGGAAGCGGCTCTCCTCAGCCATCTCGCTGATTGCTACCACCGGCAGGGCAACACCGCTCTGGCAGAAAAGACCCAGGAAGCCGCGGTCACCCTGTTCGCCGATATCGACTCCGGGCAATGGGAACCCGAAGTTTGGCTGATGACTCGATGGTGACCGATCGGTTCGAGTCGGAGACCGACAACGGGACCGGCTAGCCCAATCCCACCCGTGACCGGCTGAGAGCCAGATTCTGGAGGGCGAGGTGGGCATCGATCCCGGACGTCTCCTCCACTCGAGTCCAGATGCCTGACGAATCGAGCTCCCAGGCCAGTACATCGTCGGCAAGCAGAACGTCGAGGATCTCGTCGATCCGGAACTGGAGATCGGGATCGCTGACCGGGGCCAGAGCCTCGACTCTCCGGTCGAGGTTCCGGGGCATGAGGTCGGCGGATCCGAGGTAATAGTTGCGTTCCGTACCCCTTGCGCCGAACCGGTAGAGGCGGGAGTGCTCCAAATATCGGCCCACAATCGACCGAACTCGAATGTTCTCCGACAGCCCGGGCACACCGGGCCGGAGACAGCAAATTCCCCGGACGATCAGATCGATCCGCACACCGGCAGCGGATGCTTCATAGAGTCCGTTGATGATGCCGGCGTCGACGAGTGAGTTCATCTTGAGGGTTATGTGCCCGGCAGGTTTTGCCGCTTCCTTTTCGATCAACTCCATGATCCTGGCGCGAACCCCGCCGGGAGATATGGCCAACCGCCGATAACGAGTCTGACGGCTGTACCCCGTGAGGAAGTTGAACAGGTCGGAAAGGTCGGAGCCGATCTCCGGGTCGGAGGTGAACACCCCGACGTCCTCGTAAGTGCGGGCTGTGCTCTCGTTGTAGTTGCCCGTGCCGACATGGGCGTACCGAACCACGCGATCGCCTTCCCGACGCACGACCAGGGCCAGCTTGGTGTGCGTTTTTAGCCCGACAACGCCGTACATGACATGGACACCAGCATCCTCCAACCGTTGTGCCCACTCGATGTTCCGCTCTTCGTCGAAGCGCGCCTTCAACTCGACCATCGCCACTACCTGTTTACCCTCCTCGGCCGCCTCGATCAGGGATGCCATGAGGGGGCTGTCTTTGGATGTTCGATAGAGCGTGACCTTGATCGCGAGCACACCGCGATCCTGTGCCGCCTGCTTGATGAAGGCCTCCACCGAAGTGGTGAAGGAGTCATACGGATGATGGACGAGGAGGTCTCCTTGCTTCATCACGTCAAACATGTCGACCCGCTCGGTCGCGGCAACGGCGAGGCGCGGCGGAGTTACCCAGTTGAATTGCTCGAACTTCAGTTCCGGGAGGTCGAGGTCGTAGACCGACCACATCCCCGAGAGGTCGAGCGGCCCATCCACGTAATAAACGTCATCGGGCGAGCCACCCATCTCCCGCAATAGCAGTTCGAGCACTTCGTCGGGGATGTCCCTGTGGACTTCGAGGCGGACAACCCGTCCAAAGCGACGCTGTGTCAACTCGGACTCAATTCGCATCAGAAGATCACCGCCCTCGTCTTCTTCGATCTCGAGGTCGGCATTGCGGGTCACACGGAACACATGGTGGGCGGCGACTTCCATACCAGGAAAGAGGGACTCGAGGTGGTGGGCGATCACCTCCTCCAGGGGGACGAACCGCTCTCCGTCCGGGAGAACGACGAACCGTGGAAGGATCGGGGGAACTTTCACCCTGGCAAATCGAGACAGTCCGGTCTCGGGGCTCCGCACGAATACGGCCAGGTTCAGCGACAGATTCGAGATGTACGGAAATGGATGGGCCGGATCGACGGCCAACGGTGTGACCACAGGAAACACCAGGTCACGGAATTGTTTATCGAGGAACTCCTTGTCGTCGTCGTCGAGGGTCGAGTAGTCGCTGAAGACGATACCCCTAGCTGCCAGGGCCGGGGCGACCTCGGACAGAAAGAGCTTGGAGACCCGGTCGTATTGCTCATCGAGCACCGCCTTGATCGACGCCAGTTGCTGCAGCGGGGTAAGGCCGTCGGGCGTTCCCGCACCCAGACCGTGTGCTTGCTGCTCCTTGAGTCCCGCCACCCGCACCTGGAAGAACTCGTCGAGATTCGAAGACCAGATGGCCAGGAATTTGGCTCGTTCCAGGAGAGGGACATCGGGTCTCTCGACCAGGCTGAGGACGCGCCGATTGAACTCGAGCCATGAGAGCTCTCGGTTGGTGTAGTGGTCGCGGTCGATTTCGATTGAGGTATCCATAGTCAGGTTGTCTCCTAGGAGGACTTGTCGGCCGAGAGCCCGGCGAGGAGGAATCTACCCAGTTCCGCGGCAATCTCCGGCGCCCGCGCTGTGGGATCAGCGGACCCGATAATGGTTTTGGCAGCTGCCATGATCGAGTCCTGGATGAGTCGCCCCGCAAGGGAGGGATCAATGGGGCGAAAAACTCCGTCGGCCACGCCGGACAAGTACACACTGGCTGTCTCCCGAGCTAGATCGGCATGGGCTGCGCTCACCCGAACCTGGGCCCTGGCGCCGAGCTTGGGGACCTCTGTATGCAGGATCAAACCGAGGACGGGGTTGTCGACGACGAAGAACACCGTCGCATTTATCAGCTCGGAAAGTCGTGCTTCAGTATCGGTTGCTGTGACGCCACTGATCACTTCGTCGATAACCCCGGGAAGCTCTTCTTCGACGAGCGAGGCAATGACGTCATCACGGTCAGAGAAGTATTCGTAAAAGGTCGTTCTGCCGATGCCCGCACGCGAGGCCAGATCGCCCAGCGAGATCGCGGCGTTGCCCGATTCGGCGATTAGTGCCTTGGCCTCGGCCAGTATGCCGAGGCGCGTCATCTCCTTGTGTTGGTCGATTGAGGAAGCGCGGATACGGGGCACGTTGACAAGGCTATCGCCGAACCGGCCCAAATGAGGAGAAACCATGCGTTTCGGACTGTTGGCCGAGTATGTTGGGGGCCGATATGAGTCATGTACAGCAGGCATCAACCGTCAAAGTTGCCAGGGCTCGCCCGATAACCGCCGTGTTTCTCGGGTTGATCGCAGGTCTCGCCCTTGCCGTGATCCTCCAACAAGGTGGCGTTTGGCCGTTGGACAAGCTGACCGTCTTCCTGATGCCCGGCCTGGTGGCACTGATTTTTATCCTCATCGCCAGGGTCGGGCGCAAAGCGTCGCCGGTCGCTTTGACGCTGGCCTTGCTTCTTCTCATTGCGCCCATTGCGTACGGTCTGACGGGCATAGGCGAAATCGACGAAATGGGCCAGATCAACGGTGGCTGCACAGTTGAAGCGTCGAGCAATGTCGACACGACAGTCGTCACAGACACGTCACGCTCAAACCCATTCGTTGTCGAACCCGATGGCCCCCTGTCATGGGAATCCACTTCACCCGGGCCGATCACGGACCACGTATGGGAAATCTACGTCGCAGTCGGCGGATTCAACTGGGTGATAGCGAACGGTGCCGACGCCAACACCGACATGGACACCGTCAACGAGGGGGACGAACCATCTCTGGAAGGGTATGTAGAGCAACTCACCGGTCAAACCGGCGAGCAGATTCGCGGCGTCTATGAAGTCGGCGGCTTCATCGACGGGACCGGCGGCGCATGTGACGGATTCGGTTTCGTCAAGATAGACGGGAGCTTTTTCGGAACCATCATTTCTTGGGTCGCCCTCGCCATTTTCTTACTTTCTTTGATCATCTTCTCCCTGATCGCGTTTACCGGTAGAACCCGCCCGGTCGAGGAGGTAGCCGACAATGTCTCCGACCCGGATGCCGATCTCGCCTCTGTCGGTGCTGCGGAAACTGCCAGTACCGACGTCACCGATGCCGCCGCCGCTGGTGCGGCCGCTGGTGCGGCCGCCGGTGCAGCCGCGAACGTCCCCGCCGACGACCAAGGGATAGACGAAGATGATGCCGACACCGAAATATACGACGGCCCGGTCGAAAAGGCTCCGTCCGACGATCCTGACGATCCCAATCGCTCCTGACCGGGTCTAACCCGTCCCCAGACCGGCCTACGCAGGAGACGGGTTGGAACACCCTGAAGCAGGGCATTGACCAATATTTCTGTTGGCAAATCGTGATTTATCCACCACACTAGGTGCGGTGACACAGTCGGCCCACCACGCGATTACCGACCGCGCCTCCGGATGGCGAACTTTTGCCGCGTGTGCCGGATACCCCGATTCCTTGTTCTTTCCGCTGGGTGAGATCGATGAAGCCCAAATCGCCATGGCGCTGGAAATTTGCTCCGGATGCAAAGTCGTGGACGACTGCCTCGAGTACGCCCTCGAATCGAACCAGCGCTCCGGAATTTGGGGCGGGACCACCGAGAAGGAACGCAGATCATTGCGACGCCGCTGGCTCGCCGACCGGAAGCGGTCAGCCTGATCTCATCCTAGGGGCCTGTCCACGCCCGCCCATTTGACCGACAGGCCCCTAGAATCAGCTCGCCTCTGCCAGATACAACGGGAGATCCCATGACGAAACAGTCCGAATATGTGCTGAGAACTGTTGAAGAACGCGGTATCCGTTTCGTCCGACTCTGGTTCACCGATGTCCAGGGGGTGCTCAAGTCGGTGTCGATCAGCCCTGCCGAGTTGGAAGTTGCGTTCGAGGAGGGCATGACCTTCGACGGTTCGTCCATCGACGGATACGCCAGGGTCCAGGAGGCCGACATGTTGGCGAAACCTGACCCTTCGACGTTCGCTGTTCTACCGTGGCGGGAGGAAAGCCAGGTTGCGAGGATGTTTTGCGACATCTACACCCCGGAAGGTGAGTCCTTTCTCGGCGATCCCCGCGCCGTGCTGAAGAGGAACCTGGAGCGCGCCTCTGAAATGGGCTACACCTTCTATGCAGCCCCGGAGCTGGAGTTTTTCTACTTCAAGGACTCGGGGCCTCACCCCGAGTTGCTGGATCACGGCGGCTATTTCGACCTCACCCCTCTCGACGTCGCTCAGACCTACCGTCGCGACACCATCATCGCCTTGGAACGGATGGGCATACCGATCGAGCACTCCCACCACGAGGTAGCTCCCAGCCAACACGAGATCATCGCCCGCTATACCGATGCTCTCACCATGGCAGACAACATCATGACGTCACGTCTCACAGTCAAAGAAGTCGCACTTCAAAACGGGATCTACGCAACCTTCATGCCCAAACCATTGGAAAAATACGATGGTTCCGGGCTCCACCTCCACCTGTCTCTTTTTGAGGATGACATCAACGCCTTCCACGAGCCGGGCACCCAGGGTGGCCTCTCCAAAGTCGCCGAGGCTTTTATCGCGGGACTGGTCCGCCACTCACCCGAAATCACCGCGATCACCAACCAGTGGGTCAATTCCTACAAACGCCTGGTGGCTGGGTTCGATGCGCCTATATACGTTTCCTGGGCCCGCAACAACCAATCGGCTCTGGTGCGAGTGCCGTCAGTGAAGAAGGGGAAGCCGACGAGTGTCAGGGTCGAATATCGGGCGGCTGATGCCGCCTGCAACCCGTACCTGGCACTTTCCGTGATGTTGGCGGCCGGTCTGGAGGGGATCCGTGAAGGGTACGAGCTGCCGCCGGAAGTGACAACCGATGTCGACCGGCTCACCCATTCGGAACGAGCAGCCATCGGGGTCAAGCGGCTTCCCGAGACCCTCGCCGAGGCGCTTGACATCATGGAGAGCTCCGAATTGGTCGCCGAAGCCCTAGGAGAGCATGTGTTCGACTGGTTCCTCCGCAACAAACGGGCCGAGTGGGACCGGTATCAGCAACACGTCTCTCAGTTCGAGCTCGAAACGTACCTCCCGGTGCTGTGACGCTCGCCATTTTCCCACCGAACCCCTCTGAGTCACTGGAGGACGGTCTTGCGCTGGTCGATCAACCGGTGATCCGACCGATCAACCTCGACCCTCTGGACGAGGCCATCCACGACGTGGACGTGATCATCGTGGAACTCTCAGACCAGCCAATGCGGAGGTTGCGGGAGGCAAAACGGATATCAGACGAAATCGGTATCCCGATTTTCCTCGTGGTCGAACCAGACCAACTGGCAATGCTCGACTCCACCACCTCCCATCGTGACTTTCAGGTCGCGCCAATCGATCCGATCGAATTCCGGATTCGTATCAACACCCTTTTGGTCCAGCACAGCGACGACGAACTCCTCACCTTCAAAGACCTCAGCCTGAATACGTTGACCTACCAGGCTGATCTCGCCGGCGAGCCCATGGACCTCACGTACGTCGAATATGAGTTGTTGCGATTCCTGGTCGGCAACCCGATCAGGGTTTGGTCCCGCGAGCAGCTCCTGTCCCGGGTTTGGGGATACGAGTATTACGGCGGGGCACGTACGGTCGACGTCCATGTTCGACGACTCCGGGCGAAACTCGGCGAGGAGCGGGCGTCCTGGATAGCAACGGTGCGATCGGTTGGTTACCGCTTCGGTTAACCCGTCCGGCGGTCGCCATGGACACGGCGCCGAACCACATCTTCCTCCAGGTACGAGAAAGAGGTGCGATAGGCATACACTCAAGCTATGGGTTTTCGCACAAAACAAGTACACGCGGGGGTAAAGCCGGACCCCTCTACCGGGGCGGTTCTGACCCCGATCTACCAGGCCACCACCTTCGTACAGGAATCGGTAGACGAGTACATGTCGAAGGGCTACTCATACTCCCGCGCCGGGAACCCGACGGTCCGCGCCTTCGAGGAGAAACTGACCGCCTTGGAAGGGGGGCTAGATACAACCGCCTATGGATCGGGGATGGCGGCGACCGTCTCCGTGTTCCTGGCGTTGTTGGGTGCCGGAGACCACGTCGTGATCGGAGACGTCGTCTACGGCGGCACCTACCGGTTTGCCGACCAGTTCCTCCGGAAGTTCGGCGTGGACATCTCATTTGTCGATGCATCCGACCTCGACGCCGTCGTCGGTGCGATCAGACCCGAAACAAAGCTCATCTTCACGGAGACTCCGGCGAACCCGACACTCAAGTTGACCGACCTGTCCGCCGTTTCGGGGATCGCCAGAACGGCAGGTGTTCTGCACGTCACCGACAACACATTTCTCACCCCGTATTTCCAGCGGCCGTTCGAACTCGGGGCCGACATCATTATCCACTCCACCACCAAGTTCCTCGACGGCCACAATGCGACACTGGGAGGCGCCGTGGTGGTCAACGACCCCGAGTTGCAGGAGAGAATTGCCTTCGCCCGCATCTCGGCCGGGTTGGTCATGTCCCCGATGGTCGCCTGGTTAACACTGCAGGGCACGAAGACATTGAGTGAGCGGATGGATCGGCAATCTTCCAATGCCATGGAGATCGCCCGGTGGCTCCAGGGCCACGACAAGGTCGACTATGTCAATTACCCCGGCCTCAAAGGACACCCCCAGCACGATTTGGCCTCGACGCAGGCATCGGGATACGGAGCGATGGTTTGTTTCGAAGTCATTGGTGGCGTTGCCAATGGAAAGGCCCTGATGGACGCGGTCGAACTCTGGACCCTGGCCGAGAATCTGGGTGCCGTCGAGTCGCTGATCACACATCCCGCGACGATGACTCACGCCGCTATCCCTTATGACGACCGGGTCGCCTCCGGCATCACCGATGGACTGGTACGGCTATCGGTCGGTCTGGAAGATGCTGAAGATCTCATAGCCGACCTGGACAAAGCGCTGCGGAAGCTGTCATGATCCACACATAGGAGGTTGGGCGTCACCCGTCTCAACCGCGGGGCGGGCGGTATCGGGGCAAGAATTTTACAATGGTCCCCCACAACGGCCGGAAGCGAATAGTCATCGGATCCCTATTCGGCGTCGTAGCGTTGCTGGCCCTTCTGGCTTTCACCGGGCCGACAACGGATCGAGAAATCAGTGGCGTGGTGCAACGTCTGGGCGGGCCCTGTCTCACATTGGAGCGGTGGGGTCTGTTCGGCTGGGCCCCCATCGGCCGCACCAACGACCTGCCCCAGGCGACACGGGGAGTGTGGGTCGATTTCGACAAGCAACCGGCGTGCGAGGACATCGGGGATAGTGTCATATTGCTCAGAATGCCGATCGGAGTGGAACCGGGCGTCTATCGGATCTGCGGGTCCGCCGACGACTTACCGTGCCTCATCGTGCGGGTTGTCGCCTTCGAATCCGATGGTCCCGGGCCGTAGGCGGTGCTAGTTGCTGAGGCCAACGATCCGTTCGGGCCCTGTATAGAGGGTGAAACTGTTTTCCCTGAGAAACCCGATCACAGTCATACCAAATTCATCAGCCAGATCGACCGCCAGACTGGAAGCTGCTGAAACGCCGCAGACCAGCGAAATACCGGCCACCGCCGCCTTCTGGGCGATTTCAAAAGAGACCCTCCCCGAGACCAATAGCCCCAGAGACGGCAACGGCCAGGACGATTGCGCCAGGGTTCCGACCAGCTTGTCGGTGGCATTGTGCCGCCCGACATCCTCGCGGACTTCGACTATCCGGCCTTCGACGTCAAACGCTGCGGCGGCATGGAGCCCGCCGGTCGTGCGGAAAGCCATCTGCCTCTCGAGCAGAAGTGGTGGTAACGACAGGATGGTCCCGACATCGACGACCGGCCCACCGGGCGGAAATGCACCGGCCACCCGGATCGCGTCGATCGAGGCTTTGCCGCAAACCCCACATGAGGATGTCGAATAGAAGTTCCGCTGAAATAGACCGGGATCGACATCTACTCCCCCGGCGAGGTGGATGTTCCATCTCCCTTCGCCCAGATCCTCGATGGCCGCCACGTCCGACGGCCTGTCGATGATTCCTTCGGTGATCGCAAATCCGAGAATCAACTCGGCATCATCACCCGGAGTTCTCATCAACACTGCCAGGGAAACTCCGCCGAGCCGGATCTCCATTGGCTCCTCGACCACCAGGTGATCCTCGAATCGTTCCGGGCGACCTCCAAGCCTCACCACGCTACGAGTGGTGGTCCCCTCACCCATCTCTGCCACTGTTCACGAACACCCACCCGAATCGGCCCTTGATGCAGAGATTGCCCAATGTCACATCGTGGTCGTGAGGCGAGGTGACACCGACAATGTCCCCATCCTGGGTGTGGATGTCGAGGTTGCATCCGACACCGCAATAGGCGCAGACCGTTCGCGTGACTTCCTGGCGTTCCTCGGCCCACGAGCCCGATTCGCGCATGTCGAACTCGATCTTTCCAACAAGTGCCCCGGTTGGGCACACCGCAATACAGTTTCCGCAATAGACGCAGGCGGAGTCGGGCAAGGCGACATCGAATTCCGTCGAAATGTGCGCATCGAACCCGCGGCCGACAACCGCAATGGCGAAAGTGTTTTGATGTTCGACGCCACAGGCGTCGACGCACCGATAGCACAAGATGCATCGCGAGTAGTCACGGACATAGAGGTCGTCTTCGATCTTCACGGGCTCGGCCACTGATGCCGCGACACCCGGCTCGGCCAGAGCGTGACGGCCGGCCTCTGGTTTCCCACGAGTTTTCGGGGGCGACTGAGGCCCGAAGCGACCCGATCGAGCACCCAGACGTTCCATCCAACCCGGCACTTCCGGTCGCGACCGATCGAGTTCGCTGGCGGATGCCAGCAGTTCCAACACCAGACGCCTGCTGTGCTCCGCTCTCTCCGAGGTCGCGACAATGGCCATTCCCTCCTCGACCGGACGAGAGCACGACGGAACCAGAGCCCGCGAGCCGTCGATCTCCACAACGCACACCCGGCAGGCGCTGGCTGGCGTCAGCGTCGGGCCATAACAGAGGGTGGGCACGTCGACACCCGATTCCCGGCACGCGTCCAGCACCGTGCTGCCGTACGGCACCGAAACCTCACGCCCGTCAACGGTGGCCGCGACCTTGCCCTGAATTCGTGGGCCAGTCATTGCGGGACGCCCTGTAAACCCAGGTGGATCGCAGACTGGATCGCCGACGCCGCCGTTTGACCCAGACCGCATATCGAAGCGTCGCTCATGACCCTTGCCAGGTCGTCGAGACGAGCCCGCTCATCGTCGACGGTCCCGATCGTCCGCCCGGTACTGATCCGATGCAATGCCTCTTCCTGGCGAACCGTGCCAATACGGCACGGGACACACTGCCCGCAGGATTCGTCTCGAAAGAAACGGGCGATTCGCTGCAAGAGCGGTCCGAAGTCTGTAGACCTATCGAAAACGACAACGGCACCGGATCCCAGGGTCGCCCCGGCTTCACGCACACCCTCGAAGCTGAGCGGCATGTCTCGGAGGTCTTCCCCGATGAAGATGCCGGCCGCCCCTCCCATGAGAACCGCCCCGACCTCTCCCGCGCCAGCGAGGTCGAGCAGTTCTCCCAAGGATGTACCGAAAGGGACCTCGAATACGCCGGGGCGGTCAACCCCGCCGGAGACACAGAACAGCTTTGGCCCCGTCGACTGTTCCGTGCCGATGGCGGCGAAGGCACGAGCACCTTCATTCAAAACCTGGAGAGCGGCAAGCAGGGTTTCGATGTTGTTGATGCCAGTGGGTTTGCCGAACAGTCCACTTTCGGTCGGAAACGGGGGCTTCTGGCGGGGTTCTCCCCGATATCCCTCGATCGAGGCAAATAGGGCCGTCTCCTCGCCACAGATATATGCGCCCGCACCCCGACGGACCTCAAGGTCGAAATGAAAACCGGCCGCAGCAACGTCTTCGCCCAACAAACCTGCTTCATACGCCTGCGCGATGGCCCCACGCAGACGTCGCTCAGCCGTCGGGTACTCCCCGCGAACATAGATATATCCGTGTTCGGCCTCCGTGGCGAATCCATAAATCGTCATGGCCTCCACCACGGCAAATGGATCGCCCTCCATCAGGACACGGTCCTTGAAGGTTCCCGGTTCCGACTCGTCGCCGTTTGCGATCACGTATTTCTTCTCGCCGACAGCATCGCGAACACCACGCCATTTGGTCCCGATCGGAAAGGCCGCTCCGCCCCGCCCCCGGAGCCGGGAGGCCTCCAACTCGGTGATCGTCCCCTCAGGACCCAACTCCACCGCCTTTTTCAGGCCTTCGTACCCCCCCGACTTTCGATAGGCGTCGAGGCTCGTCGGATCGACGTGCCCGATCCGGCGCAGGAGTCGCAATTCGGACCGCTTCTGATGAATCACCGGGCCTGGCAGATCACCGAAGCGAACCTCTCCGAGCCCTCGGGGCCATGCCGGGGCATCGGGGGCACACCCTTGACCGGCAATCTGGTACATCACCGCCGGAGCCCGATCACATTGGCCCAGACACGGACTCAATTCGACCTCGTACGAGCCCCGTTCGGCTTGTTCCAAAACCATTTCTGCCTTCTGGACGGCACAGACGATGTCGTCACAGACGTGGACAATTGCCTTTCCGTCGCCGCCGGTTCGGAAGAGCGAATAGAAGGTGGCCACTCCGTACGCCTCAGCCGGGGGCACTGTCAGGCGTTCCGAGATGTAGCCGAGAGCCCCTTTGCTAATCGAGCCGGTGGCGTCCTGGACGGCATGGAGTGCAGGGAGAAGCATGTGGCGCCGGGCCCGGGCGGCGTGGCCCCCGTAGGCGACATGACCGTCCAACCGGGAAAATTCCTTGCCCGCCCAGCCCGAATCGGGTGATCCGAGTACCCGGTCCACAGCTGAACGCTCTGTGTCGGTCGGTTGGATGAGTAGCGAACGTATGTCCATCAGAAGAGTGCTTCAACGCGCACAGCCGTGGCCTTGAACTCCGCAGTCCCCGACTTCGGGTCCCACGCGTCGATCGTCAAGATATTGACGTCGGTGTCGTCGGGGAAATGAACCGCCATAAAGGCGAGACCGGGGCGAAGCGACCGCTCGATGCGAACCGGAGCTTCGATGCTCCCCCGCCGCGAAGTGACCTTGACCCGCTCTCCATCGGAGACGCCGAGCGACACCCCGTCTTCCGGGGAGAGATCGAGTACCCCGGGAATCCGTCTCGGCGATGAGTACCGCCCGCTCTGCACCCCGGTGTTGAACGAGTCGAGGCGGCGCCCGGTGGTGAGACGCATCGGGAAATCCTCGGTGAGGTTGTCGACGGGGGCTTCCCACTCAACAGCGTGGAACGGGGCCGGGAGTCCACCGATGGGACGTTCCCACAGTCTGGCGTGGAGGAAGACCGACCCGGGATGGTCGTCGTCGGGACATGGCCACTGCAATCCTCCCGATTCCGCCAGACGTGAATAGGACATCCCGCTGTGCATCGGAGACAGTTGTCGGAGCTCATCCCACGCCTCTTCGGCAGATGGCGTCGGCCAATCGTGGCCCATGGCGCGAGCAAGACGTGACAGCAATTCGACATCACCCTCAGCGTCACCGGGCGGTTCAATTGCCTTGCGAACTCGCTGGACGCGACGTTCGCTCGAGGTGACGGTGCCCTCACACTCTCCCCAGCCAGCAGCGGGAAGGACAACATCAGCCAGTTCGGCTGTGGCCGTCAGGAAGATGTCCTGCACGACCATGAAATCGAGGTTCTCCAGCCTCCGTTTCATGGTCTTGCCGTCCGCCTCCGACTGCAACGGATTCTCACCGAGAACAAAGAGCGCACTGAGCTCTCCGTCATCCATGGCCTCGTGCATCAGACTGATGTGCTTGCCCGCCTTCTCGGGTACAGGGCCGCCCCAGACCGACTCGAATCGGGCCCGTATTTTCTCATCCTCGACATCCTGAAACCCTGGAAACTTGTTGGGGAGGGCGCCCATGTCCCCACCACCTTGAACATTGTTCTGGCCGCGGATCGGAACCAGTCCCGATCCGTAACGACCAACATGTCCCGTGAGGAGAGCCAGGTTGATCAGGGCCAGAACGTTGTCGGTGGCGTTGTGATGTTCTGTGATGCCAAGGGTCCAGCACAACTGTGCGGTTTGAGCCGATCCGTACTCATGGGCGAGTTGGCGAATGGCTGCTGCCGGCACCCGGGTGATTTCTTCCGCTCGATCGAGGGTGTAGCTGTCGACACAAGCGGCATAGTCGTCGAATCCGACGGTGGCCGCATCGATGAACTCCCGATCGGCCATCCCCTGAACGATGATTTCGCGACCGACCGCATTGGCGAGGGCGATATCCGACCCGACATCGATCCCCAGCCAGACATCGGCCCACTCTGCTGTCCCGGTGCGCCGCGGATCGACGGCAAACATCCGGGCACCGTTGTGGATTCCTTTGAGGGCATGCTGAAAGAAGATGGGATGAGCGTCGCGCGCGTTTGAACCCCACATGATGATGAGATCTGTCTCTTCGATTTCCTTATACGAACTGGTTCCACCACCCGCTCCAAACACTGCCGCCAGACCGGCGACGGAGGGAGCGTGTCAGGTGCGGTTGCAACTGTCGATGTTGTTCGAGGCCATCACCGAACGGGCCCATCGCTGGGCCACGTAGTTGACCTCGTTGGTCGCCTTCGAGCAGCTGAACATCCCGAAGGACTCACCGGAATACCGGCTCAGCCCCGTGGCTGCGACGTCGATGGCCTCTTCCCAGCCG